>CAJXPD010000077.1 GCA_913057785.1 uncultured Lewinella sp.
TTCATCTCCCGCTATATTAATCTTTGGATTAGCAACTTTGCCCTCGCTACTGATCGTACTTATGGAGCCCACTTCCTGAAAATCCTTGCCGTCCATAGAGGTAAATACCTGCAATTCCGTTGGCAGGAAAACCCAGGCACCCTTATCCTGAAAAAACCGACAAGAAACTTCACTGATTTCTACCGGATTGCCCAAGTCAATCACCCCTTCAAAGTCAACACCGTTAAAACCTAGCCATTCTTGATCAGAGAACCTTCTATCACTCCCATATACGCCATTGACCATTGCCTGCGGTCCTCCTGAGCCATACTTCTCAGCAGGAAGTGCTGACAACTCAAGCGAACTTCCAACCGCCTGGTGCAACTCCACAAAACCCTCCCATATCCCACCTTGCTGTCGACCATTGACAAAATTGGCAGCCTTGATAGCACTAGTTTCCTTGATTTCAATCGGCCCTTCGTATTGGGTTGAACCTGCTGTTGGCGTGCTACCATCCAAGGTAAAGGTGATGCTATTCGTAGGATTTAAAGTCGAAAGATTCACTTTAACTACACCATCCTCCAGGTTTATGACACCCGATGGATCAAACACCCGAGCTGCCACATTCACGCCATAAGCCTCCAGGCGGGGAAAATGCTCGATCAGACGACCGGTGAAGTCTTGAAAATCCCTTTGCCCCTTGGATGACCACAGCACCTCAGCCATCGCTGTAGCCCGAGGATAGACCATGTAATCTAATTTGGCCTGATCAGGAATATACTCCGTCCATATATTAGCCTGCCCACCTAAGATGTGATGCTGCTTATCTGCGGGTAAGTCCGCCGGAACGGGCTCAAATTCATAGGCTTTTTCAACGGGTAGATATCCACCAATCGCCAAAGGCTCATCTGCATTTTGAGATTGGTAATAATCCAAATAGCAATGTGAAGTTGGCGTCATGATCACATCATGGCCTTTCTTAGCAGCTTCAACCCCGCCTTCCATACCACGCCAAGACATAACAGTGGCATTTGGCGCCAGCCCACCTTCCAAAATTTCATCCCATCCAATCATTCGTTTGCCTCTGGCATTCAGCATTTTCTCGACTTGCTTGATGAAATAGCTTTGTAGCTCAAATTCATCTTTGAGGCCCTGCTCTTTAATCAACTGTTGACAGAAAGCACTCTCCTCCCATTGCTTCTTTGGACACTCATCCCCTCCAATATGAAAGTACTCACTAGGGAATAGGGCCACCACTTCATCGATCACATCCTCCAAGAAGTTGAACGTATATTCTGTAGGACAATACACATTCTCTGAAACGCCCCATAAGGTCATCACTTCCAACTTTTCTTCCTTGCACCCCAGTTCCGGGTAGGCAGCAATGGCCGCCTGGGCATGCCCTGGTAGTTCAATTTCAGGAATGATGGTGATGAAACGATCTTCTGCATAGGCAATAATTTCCTTGACCTCCTCCTGAGTGTAGAAGCCACCATAGGGCTTCCCATCAAACTGATGGGGTTGATCACTATAATGCCCCACTAGGGTCTCCTTTCGAAAACCACCAATTTCGGTCAACTTGGGATATTTCTTTATCTCGATCCGCCATCCTTGATCTTCCGTCAAGTGCCAGTGGAAAGTATTGTACTTATGCACTGCCATTAGGTCGATGAAACGCTTCACTGCCGCTGCATCATAGAAATGCCGACCTACGTCCAGATGCATCCCTCGATAAGAAAAACGTGGCGCATCCTGTATCTCTACGCTGGGAATAGATATGGGAAGTTTCAATTGCTGGCCTGGTGCATACACCTGACTTGGCAGTAATTGCAGTAAAGTCTGCACCCCGTAAAAAGCGCCGTGAGGATGGCCTGCCTTGATAATTATCCCATTTTCCTGGACACTTAACTGGTAGGCCTCCTCGCTTTCCATGCTTTCATCCAATTCAAAAGCGATCGCTGTCGTACTCGGTTTTCCCATTTCCAAAGTGGAGCCAGTAGCTTGGCGAATGCGCTCAGCTAAGTATTGTGCCGGCTTAGCCCAAAGGGCATCATTGTCAGGTACACTTATTTGTACCCCTTCTGTCAAGGTAAAGCTACCTGTTCCAGGGGTGAGGCTTTCTGGAGCGGGAACAATGGCGACCTTTGTTGTCGAAGTTTCCGTACTCGTTTTGTCTTGCCCGCAGGCAGCTAGGAAGAAACCAGCGATTAATAAAAGCAGTGCAAGAGGGGTCCGGTTAGATTGACTAGTAGTGGTCATAATACTTCTGGCGTTAAAAGTTGGTGGTATGAATGTTGATCAAAAATCTATTGTGCTGATCTATATAATCCGAATTCTGCCAAGGCTGGCCTGGCACGGGTTTCCAAGATAGATAACTTAAGTTGCTGAGCCGTAAGTTCGGGGAAGCGAAGGATTCGCTTGTAACCTATCGTGGTGCCCTCCGTAATTTCTCTCCACTTTCCGTCCACCTTAGCTTCCAACTTGAAGGCTTCTACCCTTTGGCCAAGGGAAATATTTTCTTGTAAAACCAAGCGATTAAAAGTTTTAGGCTCGTCCAGTTTTATACGATACATCTGTTTTGTAGCCTTGCCCCGATGATAGGTATCCAGGCTATTGTCCAGCAGTTGGCCCATTTTCTTCACCCCTTTTATCCGAGCATTCGCGGCTAAATTTGTCTTGAAAGTCGCTTCAATTGCCTGCCTCCATTCTTTCAGGATATTTGCATCATTTTCGTGGATTAATCCCCGGGTATCCGGAGGAATATTGAGTAGCAAAAGAGAGTTCTTACCTACAGAGCTGTAATATATATCTAGCAGTTTCTCCACACTCTTGACCTTATCATCCTGATCCGGGTGATAAAACCAACCTGGCCTAATCGATACATCAACTTCCGAGGGATACCAGGCCAAGCCATCTGCCCCATAAAGCTTCTCCCGACTCCCCAAATCTTCGGCCATAGGATCTATCTTTGGTCTAAAGGTTCCGGTCTGCTGTTGTGACTTCGCAGCAATCTCGTCCTGATCCTGCATGGAGGCAGGCACCACGCTCCATTCGGTATCTCGACCATAGCCAGATTCTGTCCCAACCCAGCGCACATCTGGGCCCATAATAGCGATTACCGCATCAGGCTGTAGCTTTCGGATGGTTTGGTAATATCTCTGCCAATCATAAACCTGCTTCTTCCCATTCGGTCCCTCACCATTAGCACCATCAAACCACACCTCGGCTACTTCCCCATAATTAGTCAGGAGTTCTGTCAGCTGATTCACAAAGTAATCGTTGTAAGCTTCCGTTCCGTAGATCGAGCTGTTCCTATCCCAAGGTGACAGATATACCCCTAGTTTCATTCCAAACTCCCGACAGGCATCTGCCAAGTCTTTTACCACATCACCCTGTCCATTCTTCCAGGGACTATTTTTGACGGAATGTGCTGTATACTGACTGGGCCAAAGGCAGAAGCCATCGTGATGCTTAGCCGTAAGGATGATCAACTTCATTCCCGCCTCTTTACAGGTCTTCACCCATTGTCGAGTATCCAATTGGGTAGGGTTAAACAATCCGGGGTCTTCCTTGCCATCGCCCCACTCTCGATTGGTAAAAGTATTGATACCAAAATGCAGGAAGGCTGTAAGTTCCATCTTTTGCCAAGCCAGTTGTTTGGCACTGGGGCTCACATTCGCAGCCTTCTGGATGATGACCGATTTAGAATCACTGGATAAGATTTCAGCGTAATGGCTGGATTGAGATTGGAGGCTGTGTCCAAGCCAGATTAGGCTACTGATTAATAAGCAGCAAGCTTGTTGTTTTTTCTTTTCGAGCCGTAAGTTCTTGTACTTTTCCGGAAAGCAGGTGTAAAGATTGTTCTTTTTCTGTAATATCTTCCCACCCATCCTTCAATGGTATACATCCATCGCCAACAGTATTTAGTTTTATTTCAAAACAAAAACCAACAACGACATGCCTATCCGCTTTATCACCCTTTCATTTTACTTCTTCCTGAGTCAAATCTTACTCGCCCAACCCCTGAAGAATAACATTCAATCCCTACCCATATTAGACGGGGTCCACAAGCAGGGGCAGGATGGGGACTGGCTATTAGAGGGTGGAGAAGTAAAATCTGGAGTCTTTAGGAATGACCAGGCCAATACGATCATTCTTTCCAACGGGATCGTCTCCCGTAGCTTTAGGTTAAGCCCCAATGCAGCAACCACAAGTTTGAAAGTGCTCAGTAATCAAGAAGAACTGGTGCGCGCAATCAAACCGGAAGCGGTAATTACAGTCAATGGGTTTACCATCGATGTCGGTGGTTTAAGCGGACAGCCCAATCTCGCTTTCTTATATCCTGACTGGATCGAAGACTTGGAAGTCAATCCACTTTCCTTCCATTTCCAGCGCTTCAAGGTCGGAAGCCCCAGCAAACGGATGGAGTGGAAGCGAGTGCGACATCATGCGCCGGATGCTAGCTGGCCACCCAAGGGCATAAGCTTACAAATGGACTATCAGCTGAATGACATATCGGCTGAAGATCTTCTTGCCCTATCACTGAAGAGTAATCTGGGCCGTCAAGAGATCTACCAGGATGATTTCACCCAGCTTGCAGATACTTGGCAGATCAAAACCAGCTCAACCCACGCAAGAAGTTCCTTTATCAATGAGGGAAAACCCGGAGAAATCTATACACCGAACAATACAGCAGTCTATGCCGAACGCCCTTTATCCCCGGGTGTGGGTGTGGTGGAAACCTCCATTGATGCCGGTACAGATCAAAGTGGATTCTGGGGGCCTGGCATTGCCTTAGTTTGGAAAGATAGAACCATCAAGTTCAATATGAGACCTGGTAATGAAGGAGGTGCGAAAAATAATGGAGCGTGGCGTTTCACCGTTTTTGATGGAGAAAAAGAGGATACCCGAGCAGGCGGTAAGGAAAACGTCGACTTCAGCAAAACCTGGAGACTACGGCTGCGCATCGATGGAACGCAGGTACATTGTGAAGCGCAGCCTTCTGACGGTGCCTGGAAGATCTACAAGTCCATCGATTTTACGGAACCAGTTGAAGATCCCATAGCGGTTCGCATTGGAAAACTAGGGAGAAATGCCGAAGGTATAGATCATGAATTTCCAGGTGAATTGGTTCGGCTAAAGGTCAATGAATTTGCAGCCTATAGTAGGCTCGATGCAAAAGCATTGACGAAGACAAAGGATAATCTTCAAGAACTCAAAAAACTAGTTGTTTCCATCCACTATGAGCTCTATGATGGAATCCCGGTATTATCAAAATGGGTAAGCGTTCAGAATATGGCTACAGCGTCTATCAAAATTGATAATATCGTTTCTGAATACCTGGGCATCGCCGATCATGATCCCTATGGCGGGTACCGAAATCGAGAAGATCTTAAAGTTAAACCAAACATTCATTTTGAAACCGATTATGCTTTCTCCGCGGGCAGAGCAAAAGTAGCTAATCGGCATACCGTTCATTGGGTTTCTGATCAGGAGTATGTCACTCAGATATCGTGGGTACAGGATATCCTAAACACCATGAAGATCTATCCAGATAATGGTTACCATCATGAAATTAAAGCTGGAGGGACCTTTGAAAGCGTTCGATCCTTCCTTCTTCCCTATGACTCCTATGATAAAGAGAGAAATGGTCTGGCTCTGCGAAAGATGTATCGGACGATAGCCCCTTGGATCACCGAAAATCCCCTAATGTTTCATATCACACGTTCAGGTTGGGATGAGTATACCGCTGGTGTCGATCAGTGCGCCGCTGTAGGTTATGAAATGCTCAACTTCTCCTTTGGCAGCGGATTTAATCCCGAAAATGAAAGCCAAGAAAACTATGATCAGATGAAGAAATATGCAGCCTACGCTGACCAAAAGGGGATCAAAATTGGCACCTATTCTCTACTGGCTTCCCGCAGTATTAGTGAGAAAGATGATGTGATCAACCCCAAAACCGGGAGGCGAGGCGGTTTTGCGACCTTTGGAAATTCTCCCTGCCTGGGCAGTGAGTGGGGGCAAGAATATTTTAGAAAGATGTATAGGATGTTTGGGGAAACGGGGTTTATGACCTTTACGCACGATGGCAATTACCCTGGAGATATCTGCGCTTCCACAGCACACCCCGGTCATCAAGGCTTGGGTGACTCACAGTATCGGCAGTGGCAGATGATTTCTGATTTCTATAAGTGGTGTAAAGCGCAAGGCATTTACCTCCGGGTACCCGATTACTACTACCTAGTTGGAGGCAATCAGTGCGGAGTTGGCTACCGAGAGAACAACTGGTCACTTCCCCGTCGACACCAATTGATTCACACCCGCCAAAACATCTTTGACGGTACCTGGGAAAGTACCCCGAGTATGAGATGGAGCTTCATTCCCTTAGCCCAATACCATGGGGGAGGTGCTGCCGCCACTATCGAGCCCTTGCATGAGCACCTAGATCACTATGAGATGATGTTAGTAAGCAATATCGGTATGGGAATCCAGTCCGCCCTGCGTGGCCCCCGCCTGTATGATACCGAAGCAACCAAGGCCATGGTTCAGAGAGTCGTAAGTTGGTTTAAGCAATATCGAGATATTCTGGAAAGTGATATTATCCACCTACGCAGAGCAGATGGACGAGATATAGACTATATGATGCACGTGAACCCGAACTTACCCGAAAAAGGGCTTTTACTTGTTTTTAATCCAACAGATAAAGCCATTCAGAAGAAAATCAAGGTCCCCCTGTACTATACAGGTTTAAAAAAGCGAGCTAAGATTCGCGAACAAGAACAAAAGGTCAAAACCTATAAACTCGACCGAGACTACCACATTGAATTGGAAGTAAAAGTGGCGCCAAATTGGTATAATTGGTATGTCATTGAATAGCTCCTTACTAAATTGAGCACCCGACCTATTCCAAGGAACAACCGGATTAAGCTTCGGGCTTTCTACCACTTTTGATGAGCGTATCCAATATCTTTGAATCTGTAAAGACGAAAAACAACAATGAAAAACCTAATCCTAGTTGTACTGGTACTCGGCCTACTCAGTGCATGTAAACAAGAACAAGGCCCACCCAACATCCTCTTTATTATTGCCGATGATTTAACGGCCACCGCCGTATCCGCCTACGAAAACAAGGCCTGCCAAACCCCGAACATTGATCAATTGGCCTCAGAAGGCGTACGATTTACCCGTACCTATTGCCAATACCCTGTCTGTGGCCCTTCAAGAGCCTCCTTTATGTCTGGCTACTATCCCAGTGCAACGACTACTTATGGGTATGTCTCTGGGAGAAAAAACATTGGACCTGATCGCAAGACTTGGTCGCAACTATTCAAGGAAAATGGGTATTACACGGCTCGTGTGAGTAAGATCTTTCACATGGGCGTACCGATCGATATTGAGAAAGGCTCCGATGGGACTGATGATCCTGCCTCCTGGAATGAGAAATTTAACAGCCAGGGACCGGAGTGGCAAGCACCTGGTGACGGCGAATTGGTTCAAGGCAATCCCGATGGGACTTTGCCCATTAAGGGAGGTAATGTAATGACGATCGTTAAAGCGGACGGGGACGATCTGGTACATTCCGACGGAAAAACAGCAGAAAAGGCCAGTGCCTTAATTCGGCAACACAAGGACGAGCCCTTTTTCTTGGCCGTTGGATTCGTTAGACCTCATGTCCCTTTTGTAGCACCCAAAGACTACTTCACACCCTACCCTTTTGAAGAGGCGAAACTCCCGCCAAAAGTAGAGGGAGACTGGGACGATATTCCAAAGCGAGGTATTAACTATGTTACCAGCGTCAATGGAAAAATGAATGAGACGCAAGAGAAAAAAGCCATTGCCGCCTACTATGCCTCCGTGGCCTATATGGATCAACAGGTAGGCAAAGTCTTGAACACCTTGAAAGAAGAAGGCTTGGAAGACAATACTATCGTCATCTTCACCTCTGATCACGGCTTCCATTTGGGTGAGCACCGCTTTTGGATGAAAGTTAGCCTACATGAAGAATCGGTTCGGGTACCGATGATCATTAAGGTTCCCGGGAAAAAAGCAGCCGTATGCCATTCGTTTACGGAGTTGATAGATCTATATCCCACCGTTGCAGAATTGGCGGGGCTACCCTATTCGGAGCATTTACAGGGTAAGAGCTTATTAGAGACATTAGACAATCCTGAAAAAGAAGTCCGTGATATGGCCTTTTCCGTCTCCCAAGGTGGCAGGACCTTCCTGTTACGCACCGAAAAGTGGGCTTACATTCAATATGATGAAGATGCGGGGTCAGGTATGGAGCTATTTGATATGGAAAAGGATCCCAAGCAATATACCAACCTTGCTATGGATCCGGATTATGAGCATATAGTAGCTGAATTTCAACAGAAGCTGAGGGAAAAGCTGCTAGCGGTGCGAACTAATGATCTTGCTATTTCCTACTGATTGAGTCTGTTCCATATAAGCAGATGAACCATCATTAACCCATAGTTTTACCGCCTAATCTTCTCGAAGTATGATTTACAAAAGACTATTGTTGCCCCTGATGAGCTTCTTCTTCCTGCTGGATGGGAAAGCGCAGGATGTTAGCAGCCATTTTGAGAATATGATATTCACTTACGAGCAAATCTCAGGGATTGGGTATGAAAGTGGCTGTACCCGTCGAGATCCAAGCGACATCATCAAGGTCGAAGATACTTGGTACATCTATTACACCAAAGTTTATGGTCGAGCATCTGGTTACTGGGGAACGGTCTGGTGTGCCTCTTCTAAGGATGAAGGAAAGTCATGGAAAGAATTGGGAGAAGTGCTAGGCTTAGGAGAAAAAGGAACCTTTGATTCGCAGGCTACCTTCACACCTAATATCTTGTCTGCAGCGGGCAAATATTACCTGTATTATACTGGCGTCAAGCCTACGCCAGAAAATGAACAAGGAGCCTTTGAAAATAACTCCACCACAGATATTACGGGAATTGGGGTAGCCGTAGCCAATCAGCCCGAAGGTCCATTCAAACGCGTCCAACAGGAGCCCATTTTAAAGGTCAGTCCGGAGCCAGAAAAGTTTGATAGCTACCGGGTAGATGATGCCGTTCTTTTGTACCGAAACGGCCTGTATTGGTTGTACTACAAGGGCCGTGCTAGAATCCATGGGAGAACTGGACCTCGTCAAACCCAAATGGGAGTAGCATTTTCTAAATATCCAGCAGGGCCTTTCACCAAATTTGACAATCCGATCCTATCTGGTAGCCACGAAGTGATGCTGTGGCAGCAAGATACTGGAATCGGAACCTTAGCCTCCGCCAGCAGCACTTTTGAATACGCTCCTGATGGAGTTGACTTCATGAGTAAAAAAATAGCCGTTAAGGTAGAGAACCGCCCCAACGCACCGGGTGTATTCCGGCAAGACCTGACGAATTCCAAGATCAGCGGAGAGGGATTGAAATGGGGCATTTCAATGATCCACAACGCTAACGAATGTTATTTGATAAGATATGAAGTGCTTACAAAATAAGTTGGCCATCAATATTTGGGTGATTACGCTATTGCTTCCTTCTACCATGTTGGCACAGGAAGAGGTAGATCTATTCATTTGGGCCGGGCAATCCAACGCGCAAGGCTGGACAGGTGATGGTGCCTATTACCCTGAACATGAACAAGAATTAGATTCTGCGATCCTGCTCAACTGGACCTTTCATGGGCGGGAGAGTTCAGGAGGAAAATGGGGGCCAATGCAGGCCCAGAGAGGACGGTATGCTGCAGGTCACTTTGGACCGGAAGTCAGTTTTGGCCGGGAAATGGTGAAAGCGGGATACCATCCGGCCATTTTCAAGTACTGTCTAGGCGCCACCGGTCTCAAGCGCGATTGGAAAGCGCCAGGAACAGGCGGCATTTATGATGAAATGATCGAAAAGCTCAAGCTGGCGATAGAAAACCTGGAACAGGAAGGCTATCGTGTAAATATTCGCGGGTTTGTGTGGATTCAAGGGGAATCTGATGCAGGAGACGAAGCCGCAGCAACAGCCTATCTAGAAAACCTTAGCCGCATGATCGATCATCTTCAAGAGGAAGTACTGCACGAGCCAGATCTGAAGGTCATCTTAGGTGTTGATGAGCAACATGCCTATGTACGAGAAAGACCTATCATAGTACATGCCCAAAAGAATTTGGCTAATGAGGACCAAAACATCCTTTATACCAGCATGTACGGTTTGCCCAAGGCGGATGCCACACATCTGACGCCAGCCGGTTTAGTACAGCATGGCCTACGCATTTTTAATGCCTACCAACTCCTTGCAGAAAATGAATCTGCTGAAACGCCTGCCTCCACCTTTGCGGACAGTTGGGAGTATGTCGGTATCGCTGTGGAAGAACTGGGCTATACTCGTTGGCCTTGTGAACTCAAAGTTGATCCGGGTTGGCGTACCCATAGCGAAATTGCTCATTATGTCGGTGATTCGCCGGAAGGCCCCTTTGTCTTTTCCGATATAGCTATCAAGAGAGAAATGGGTGAGACCAAAGGAAAAGCGCCACATAACCCGACCATTCACAAAGTGGAGGGTGGCTATGCGCTGCTCTATATTGCCAATGATGGGTTGAAAGAACACCCAGCCAATCAGTACATTTGCCTATCAACGTCGAAAAGCCTGTACGGCCCATGGGAAAAAGTCGGGGAAGATGGCGTTATTTTGCGCCCCCCCACTAGTCTGAATTATTGGAACTACCAAGCTAGCAACGGCGTGAATAACCCAGCCCTCCTTCAGCATCCCGACGGCGGTTTTTTTCTGTACTTCAAATCCGAAAAGGCGCGTATGGGATTAGCTGTGGCTGAACAACTGGAAGGTCCTTATGTTCAACTGCCTTTTCCAGTCACCAGTAATGATAGGAATATCGAAGATGGTTATGCCTTTCTGTACAAAGATAAGTTTGCCCTACTAACCACCGATAATCATGGGATGATAGAGGCGGGTGGCGGTATCCTTTGGACTTCGACAGACGGCATTCATTTTGATCAGTATGAAAAAGGCTTTCACCGCATCAATGCTTATACTACCATCGATATGGAGAAGGCAGCAGTCCACTATGGTCCGATGGGGAGAGCATATGCCAAATTCGAACGCCCACAAATCCTTATCATGGATGGACAGCCCGCTTATCTTTATGTTCCCTCTGGCACTAATATCTATGGTGGGGAATGTACCCTGAGTTATGTACTGAAATTCAAGTAAATCATTACCGAAATGAGCGCGCAAAGATTGAAAGCAAAAGCTTTACCGATACTATTTATATTATGCCTAATGAACCTGGGCTGTGAGCAAGCGGTCCAGCAGGTAGCTTGCGTTGGGGACAGCATTACCTTTGGGGCCCGCTTGGAAGACCCTGATACCTACTCCTACCCCGCTCAACTTCAACTCATGCTAGGTGACAAATACCAAGTCCATAACCTAGGTGTAGGCAGTTGCACCTTGATCCGGAAAGGTACACCCACGGTCTGGGATCAACTTTCGAAGATTAAGGCGCTGAAGCCAGATATTGTGGTCATTAGCCTAGGCACCAATGACACTTGTGGAGTAGGCACCTGTGGCAATCGGAAATGTTGGGAATACAAGGAGGAATACAAACAGGACTATTTGGATCTAATTGACTCCTTGAACACCATAGCTTCCTCTCCGCGCATTTGGATCTGCGCTCCTTCACCCATGGTCCTTGAAACGCCGGGTTTGAGTAAGGAACGACAGGAAGGCCTTGGGATTAGAAAGCCCAGGCTAGGGGAAATTATTGCTTGGGTGAAAGAAGTAGCACAGGAGAAGGAGCTAAACTTTATCGATCTCAATACTCCACTGGATCATCGACCTGAACTTTTTACAGAGAAAGATGGCGTACACCCGAATAAAGATGGATATCGAGCCATTGCCGACCTGGTTTATCAATCTATTAGCCAGTAGTCATTGACCACAGAGACTTAAGGCCTTGCTTACTCAGGTACTTGCGGAGGATACCTCCTTGGATGGCATTGACATCAAACTCGATGATAAAGGCTTTCTTGTCCACTTTATTGATCGCCTTGTACGTTTTGCGAATGTCGATTCGATTGATCACCATCTGCATGACTTGTAGATCCTCCTGCTGCCCGCGGGAACCGTACCCCTTGACCCCTTGATAGATGGTCATACCCGTTCCTACTTCCTCGATCAGCAGCTTCTCTAAGGCCGATGCCTCATTCGAAACAATCAGCAAACCAATATAGTCCTCAAAGCCCTCAATCATGTAGTCGATTACTTTCGCCGTGACGAGATAGGTAAGCACCGAATACATAGCGACCTCCACGGAAAGTAGTTTTGCCGTAATCGCAAAGAGAATAACATTGAAGGTTAAAATGACCTTCCCAATGCTGATGCCGTAATACTCATTAGCAAATATTCCCAAGATTTCAGCTCCATCCAAAACTGCCCCATTCTTTATCGTAAGCCCAATTCCTGCCCCAAGAAATAAGCCACCAAAAATCGCAATCAGAAGTTTGTCTTCTGTAATTGGCACGAAGTTCTCAAAATGAATAAATAAGGCTAATCCAATGATGGATACCATCGATTTGTATACAATTCTTCTCGACACTGTATACCAGGCCAAGCCTAGGAAAGGTATACTGATCCCTACTAATAAGTAGGAAATATCAAGCTGTGTTTTTTCACTAATCAAGATGGCAATTCCCGTCACGCCGCCGTCAAGGAATCCATTGGGTAACAAGAATGCCTTAAGGCCAATACTCGCCAGTAGTATCCCGATCACGATTTGAAGGTATTCAGAGATCAAATCAATCCACTTGGTCATGTTTTATGAATTTGGTTGTTAGCTGTAAAATAGGAGGCTATCCCCTGTTAGTCTTACGACAGTCGGTCGGATAAAACCTATGGGGGAGGATCAGTTTTTATAGTTTGAAGCAGTTTTACCAGCACCGTCTCTAGCCCAATATTCCCCTTTATTTTAGCATGCAGCACCAGCGCTAATTTTAGTATCTTTCATCATCTACTAATTTGTGAATGATGAATCAAAGCATGCTATCCAACACCAAGACCATTTTTTGTCTCTTCTTGTTTATTTATCACTCAACTTATTTGTCCGCGCAAAACACGAAGCTGAGTGGGATGGATCAAATGAAGTGGAAAAAAGTACTACCTGGCGTTTGGAAAGCGGAGATTGGCGAATTGCAGTTAGATCCTTTCAACTACACCAACCCTCCTAAAGCTAAGGCCATCCAGAACCTCGGTGAAGCAAGTTTTCCATTCGATGCGCAAAAGACACTCCACCATCAGACCCCAACGCGCATTGGGATTCGACTACCATTGGAGGAGGAGGAAAAAATCTATGGACTAGGCTTGGAGTTTGAAGGTATAAATCGACGCAAGCAGGTCTACACCTTGAAGGTGGATCATTATGGTGGCGTGAAGGGTTATACCCACGCGCCAGTCCCCTTTTACATATCGAGCAAGGGGTACGGGGTTTTAATTAATTCTCCGCAGCGAGTGAAAATCCATGTAGGTGTCAGTAATCGAAAAGATAGTCAACTTCCTGAGTTGGTTGATCGGACCACCGGAGGGAACAAATGGGCCGCTCGCCCACTTTCTGATGCAGTCGAAGCAAGTGCCATTGGCACTGGGATGGAAGTTTATGTCTTCGCTGGCAATACTGTACTCGAGGTCGTACAGCGGTACAACTTATTTTGCGGGGGTGGAGTACTACCGCCCAAATGGGGTTTGGGATTCTGGCATCGGGTTCATACGCAAAGTTCGGATCAAGATGTGTACAAAGAAATAGCAGATTTTGAAAAGAATGACTTTCCCTTGGACGTGATCGGCCTGGAGCCCGGCTGGCAGAGTTTCGCCTATCCTTGTTCCTATGATTGGGATGAATCGCGCTTCCCTGATCCAGGAAAGTTTGTGGATGCGCTGTCTCAGAAAGGAATCAAGGTCAATCTTTGGGAGAATCCCTATGTCGCTCCAAGTTCAAGTATGTACTCCTCTATCAAGCCTTATACTGGGAGCCATACGGTCTGGTTAGGAGAGGTCCCAGATTATACCCTAGAAGCAGCCCAAAAAGTATTACTGGGCCATCATCAAAAGAAACACTTGGATCTGGGTGTCAGCGGATATAAGCTCGATGAGGTAGACGGCTATGACGTCTGGTTATGGCCTGATCACGCTTCTTTCCCTTCTGGACATGATGCCGTTGAAGTTAGACAACTCTATGGACTCATTTTACAGCACCTTTTGCAAGAACATTTGCGAAAGCAAAATCGAAGGACTTACAACTTGGTCCGTTCCTCCTATATTGGCGCTAGCGATAAAAGTGCCGTCATTTACAGTGACTACTACCAGCACAAGCCTTATGTAACGGCCCTCGCTAACTCATCTCTGACTGGCCTGTTGTGGACTCCTGAAATAAGGAGTGCAAAATCTGCCGAAGAATGGATCCGGCGATTCCAGACGGTCTGCTTCTCTCCCATGATGATGCTGAATGCCTGGTACAGCGGTACAAAACCCTGGAGTTTTCCAGAAGTGACCGATCAGGTCCGAGAAGTCATCGTGCTGAGAAAAAGGCTCCTCCCCTACCTCTATACTGCTTTCCATAATTATCAAAGCAGTGGCAGCCCTCCCTTCAGAGCAATGGTGCTAGAACAGGGATTCGCTGAAGATGAAAAACTAGTTGGTGGCCAGTTGGACGATATCACCAATCCATATGCCGAACTACAAAGGCTAGAGGTCAGTGATCAGTACATGATGGGACCTTCGATCTTGGTAGCTCCAATTTTTACGGGTGAGAAGAGCCGAAAGGTTATTTTACCGAAGGGGAAATGGTATGATTTCTACACTGGCCAATTTGTCGGAGATGGAGAGTCAATCACTGTCAAGGCAACGCTGGGCCAGATTCCGCTTTTCGTCAAGGATGGTGGAATTATCCCAATGATTGCCGAAGGGGAAGATCTTAATAGCGACACTCCCAAGTTGGAGGTCCGCCACTACGGTACGACAACGGCGAGCTACTTGCTTTACAATGATGATGGAGTAAGTTATGATTTTGAAAATGGAGCCTACTCGATTACGGAATTAGTGGTTAGTCGTAGGAAAGGTGGGAAATTACAGGGAAAACGCAAGCTTACAACAGCTTACCAAGGGTTTGACTATGGTAAAATTGATTGGAAATGGATGAGCGCGGGAAAATAGCAAATTGACTACCCTACTCCGTGAATCTTCGACAGAAAGAAAGTAGCCATAAAAATCCTGCTGTGAACTAAAAAAATTTATTAGTTGTTCTTGTTCATGTAAGAAAATGGTTGTAAGTTTGCAACCGCTTTGGGGCAATGGCCCACTAGAGCATTTCTCAAAGAGAAATATTGATTTCTTTAATTCATTGTAAATGAATGATTTGGCTCCGTAGCAATTGCCTGTCTACCGACAGGTAGAGATACCCGCCTACCGGCAGGCAGGGAGCATCCCGATCACAGATCGGGAAGGTTCCAGGTTCGAAGACGCTAGGAGTGATTACAGATCAATTTGTATTCTTTGAAATAGTTTTTGGCTCCGTAGCTTAATTGGATAGAGCACCTGACTACGGATCAGGAGGTTCCAGGTTCGAGTCCTGGCGGAGTCACTTTGATTTGGTGTAAGAGCCAGGAAGAGAAGTTTATCCCGATTCTATGTATAGGAAAGGGATCATCGGGAAGTCCTGGCGGAGTCACTATTATGTTAGATTTGTTGGGCGCTCCATTCTTGGCACTGGCTAAGGTTGGAGCGTTCGAACGCTAAAGCGGCAGTGTTATGTCTAAAGTATGTCAATTGACGGGTAAGCGCCCAATCTCGGGAAACAATGTGTCTCACTCTAATCGTAAGACCAAGCGTCGTTTTGTGCCTAATTTGCACAAGAAGCGTTTCTTCATTCCTGAAACGGGAGAATGGGTGACTTTGAAAGTATCTTCTTCTGCCATCCGCAACATCAACAAGCTAGGTATTTATGCTTACTTGAAGAAGTTGGAGCGCAAAGGAGTTGATACTGGTGTTAAATTATAATTTGATTACTATTTAAGTATTTATATCATGGCAAAGAAGAGTAAAGGAAATCGCCAGCAAATCATCTTGGAATGTACCGAACACAAGAAATCTGGTATGCCCGGTACTTCTCGGTATGTGACGCAAAAGAACAGGAAGAATACGCCTGATAGACTAGAGCTAAAGAAATACAATCCTATACTTAAGCGCGTAACTGTACACCGAGAGATTAAGTAAGATTTTGCACTTGCATGATCAAGTGGATATCCTTATTTTTGACATCCTTACAGCACTTCACGCTTAAAATTCGAATATTATGGCAAAGGTATCAAAGAACGCACGGGTCGCGCAACGTAAAGCTAACGCTGGATCGGGTCGTGACTTTGTAAAAGTAGTTCAAAGTGTAAAGAATCCTAAGACTGGAACATACTCTTATAAAGAGGTGATGATCCACAAGGATAAAGTGAAAGAATTCTTGGCTAAGAAATAAGACCAAGACTGACTTTCAGCCCCCAAAGAGGCTTTTCTGACCAAGGAAAGCCTCTTTGTGCATTTGTAGATATTGATATCCTCTTCATAAATAGGTTGGAATCAAACCTTCCCGCCGCTTTCTAATCCACCATCGCTATGAGCTTTTTTTCCAAGTTTTTCAATAACGAAAAGAAAGAAGACCTAGATAAGGGCCTTGAAAAAACTAAAACCAGTTTCCTCGGTAAGATCTCCAAGGCTATCGCCGGTAAATCTACCGTTGACGTAGAGGTATTAGATGAATTAGAAAACATTTTGGTGTCTTCTGATGTGGGGATTGACACTACCGTCAAGATTATTGAGCGGATCGAGGAGCGAGTAGCACGCGACAAATACTTTGCTAGCGAACTGCAGAATATTCTGAGAGATGAGATCGTGCAATTGCTGGCTGAAAATAATACCGTAGATCTAGAAGATTACAGCTTACCCACAGAGGAATTTCCTGCCATTATTCTAGTTGTTGGTGTAAATGGCGTCGGCAAGACCACTACTATTGGTAAAATTGCTCATCAGTACAAAAAGCAAGGTAAAAAGGTAGTGCTAGGTGCAGGTGATACCTTCCGTGCAGCAGCTGTAGATCAATTGAAGATCTGGTCGGAAAGAGTAGGATGTGACTTCTACAGCAAAGGTATGAATACGGACCCTGCGGCTGTAGCCTACGAAACGGTAGAGTACGCCATCAATAATAAATGTGACGTAGCCATCATCGATACAGCTGGGCGCCTCCATACCAAGATCAACTTGATGAAGGAGTTGAGTAAAATCAAACGTTCCATCAGTAAAAAAATGGATACGGCACCTCATGAAGTGTTATTGGTATTGGATGCCACCACCGGTCAGAATGCCATCGAACAAGCTAAACACTTTACCGCTGCTACGGAAGTGAGTGCCTTAGCATTGACCAAATTGGATGGTACTGCCAAGGGTGGTGTGGCCATTGGTATCTCCGACCAGTTTAAGATTCCAATCAAATATATTGGTGTAGGTGAAGGTATGGAGCAACTCCAAATCTTCAATAAAAGAGCATTTGTGGATTCTATCTTTAGCGGCCCCCCCCAAGAATAAATGCTCCCCTCCTTTCCTTGGGCGTTGATGAGATAACCTATTCTTCAAGCCCAAGGAAAGCTGTTCTTCAGATCCCTAAGTGATCATCTTCTTTTAGTCTTTCCATAAGTAGCCTTCCTCCTCTCCCCTTATCGTTTGCTACGCTTCCCATTTTCCCAGATTTACCCATTACAACTGAAATTTCCTTCCCTAGAGCTGTTACTTGTTGCGTTTTTCCAGTCTAAAAAGCAAATTCCCAGAAACTGGAAAACAACTACACCTCAATTTTCACAGCAATATTCTGACAATCAATCAGAAATAAATGTGAAGAAAAAAATTAGAAAATTTTACGGGGATGGAAAATAATAAAACTAAGCCAGGAGAAGTTATACAAGCTATAAAATGGAATTCTGATTTTGTTGGAATTTACCATATGAGTTTCGGTTCAAATTTTAACCACCTAAATGATTTGAACGCACAGAAACGACAGCATCACACCAAAAACTCCAGTCTTAAACAGTTTGAACAAGACTCATCCCACAGCTTTCCGTTACTACATGATCCTATACCCGTTACTACCGTAACAGCGTACTTGACTACGAATACCCGTACGGCGACTGGACAACAACCGGCATGTACTACCAGAACTAGTAGACTCGTTACTGATACCCCTACTCCTGCACATCTCCAGAATCGGAACTAGCAGCAACATTCGCTTTAAGCTTGATTACATTCTTTCATCCAACATCTACTCCTATGCTCTACGATTACCAAATCAAAAACCTGGTTATGAGAACCCTACTAATGACATTCGCCCTAATCAGTGTCCAATCGCTAGGCTATAGCCAAGAACGCCTTATCGGCGCTGACTACAATGCCTACTATGATTGGTTCAATAAATATTCACAGACGGCTAAGCAATATGAAAAAGGGAGCACCCTATATGTTTTTGGGCATGAAATAAAAATCTATCAAGGCCCTTGTGAAGACGCCAAGGTGGTTACCCATCTTGAAATGGGACAAACCGTAAAGAATTTGGTGGACTATACGGAAGCCATGCATGTACCTGAAGACGAGATCAATGGCTATGGAGATATTTGGTACCAGGTTGGAGGACGAGATGGCAACGGTAAACGCTTCTCCGGATACCTATGGGGCGGCCACATCGCCAAAGCTTGGGCTTACCATGATTTCACTGGAGATCAGCGTAAAGAGCTCGTTATGTTGGGGCTTTCTCCAGCTCCCAAGCGCAATGTGAGTGACATCAAGGCAGAGATTCGGATCTTACAGAATGGAAGCCTCCTATACCAAAAGATAGTACCAGGTCTTTGTGTTTTTGAAGATTGTGGTTCCAACGTTCTACTAAGAATGATTCCGAACGCTCCAGTAGCAGGAAGTTTCATGCTAGAGGCCAGCACCATGACGGTCAGCTGTTTTGCTGGCATTGAAAAAGCCTATTATAACTGGGATGGTCAGCGATTGAATCTAGCCTACCATGCCGAATATACCACGAAACATCAATTTGCCAATCAGCCTTTCCAGCTGGAAGCACCTAATGGCTCCGTCCAGATATGTCGTTATAGTCAGGAGGGGAACAACTTTACGCCAGAATGGAGTTGCAAGGAAATCACACCTGAAGCCACCCCTCAACAGGTGCGTCCGAAAGCAGCTCCAGTAGCTCGGGCACGATAAATCTCGATCACATATAGAGAAACTACACGATCTTGCAAGAAGGGAAAGTCTATTGGAACGGGCTTTCCCTTCTGCATGTTTGGAGCTCACAAATTATACCTATCTTCGCCTAAAACATGACCACTTCCAGCACGGGGTTTTCTAAAACCTGGCGCTTATTGATACGTCTATTGGGTTTTTCGCTCACCTTATTATTGCTCACTGTTCTCTTTTCTTTTGTACTCTTCCAGGTATTTGGAATGTCTGCTCCTTTTGGGGAGGATACCGAAATGGCGGATCTGAATATCAATTCAATGATCTTCTTCTGGACTGCCTTGACGATTGCTACTTTCCTAGCAATATATCTCTTCTGGGTTAGGATAGATAAAGACTCCTGGCGGCTCATCGGCTTGAAAGATGCGAAAGGCTGGTCGAACTTTTGGTATGGAACCGCTTTAGGCGCGGGCATGATTAGTACGGGCTATGTACTCATGTTGATCTTTGGTGTAGCTACCTTTGAAGCCGGGAATTTTGTATTTGGTTCTTTCCTCGCTTGGCTCGTCTTCTTCTTGATCCAACCCTTCTTCGAAGAACTACTCTTTCGCGGCTACGTACTTCGCCTGGTCGAACGATATTTCAGTACTTGGACCGCCATTATCATTTCCTCTATCCTCTTTGGACTAGTACATGCGCCCAACGATAATTTTTCCATCTTGGGACTACTAAGCATTGCTTTATCTGGCCTGCTGATGGGTTGGCTTTTTGTAAGGACAGGCTCCTTATGGGCTCCAACTGGTCTTCACTTCAGTTGGAATTTCTTTCAGGGAGTAATCTACGGCTACCCCACAAGTGGGATCAACACCTACGAAATTATGGCCAATCAATATAGTTCTCCGGGATGGTTATCCGGGGGCGATTTTGGCTTCGAAGGCTCCATATTGGCCGTCCTCCTCTTGGCAGGTGTGTTCTATTGGGATTTGAAGAAAGAGAAAATCGACACCCCTCTGCCTGCCGATCCATGGGAGGATGAACTAGATACTATGGCCTAGGCTTAGATTCTACAAGGCGATATACATCTTATTCGTGATTTTCCACTGCCCATTCATTTTTTGCAGGGACAATACGTCTACATAGACCTTATCCCCAACTTCCATGCGGATAACGGCCACCGCCATTTTTGCAGAGACCACATCGATGCTTTGTACCTATAGCTTTGCCTTCGCCAATACCTCTTTAGATAATTTCTCTCTCGATCCCCACTTGGGAATAATCTCCTTGAAGTATCCATTCTCGAATTCCTCCTCCCCTGCTTCATTAGTGCTAGGCAGCTTCATGGTCCCATTTTCGGTATCGAAGGCGCGTTCGAGACGGGCTTGGTCCCGATGAATGTAGCCCTGGAAGTAGTTTTCGACGCTGGTCTTGACCATGGCTAGGTCGTCTGCATTTTCTTGGGAAAAACCGGGAAGCGCTAAAAATAAACTAGCAAAAAAACAAAGAATCGTAATCGGTTTCATCTGATCAAGTTCAAAGGTTCGGATTGGAGGGTAAAGGTAGCCAAATTCGACATTATCTATTCTCCTTTGCTTAGGCCTGGGGATAATTCTGATTAGGAGAATCGTAACAATAGCTGAAAATATGGAACAAAATCAGACTAATCGGAACAGAATTGTAACAATAGCTAAAACTTTCCAGCTTTAAAATACTCATATTTGTAGTGACTTCACCGGTGAAGGATTTTGCCACCTAAAATCCTTCCTATATGAAAGCTCGTATTTATCTTTTCTGCGCATTATTCTCGTTTTTAACGACATCACATTTACAAGCTCTAAGGATTAGTATACCATTCAAACTGGCCGGCAAGATGATCATCTTACCCGCCACCGTAGACGGCATTTCGGGAAATTTCATTCTCGATACGGGGATTCCGCATGCCGTTTTGAATGCAGCCTACTTTGATGGGCAAAAAGTAGACCGGGTTTATAGCAGTGTCTTGGGTGCAACACCTAAGATCAAGGCGACGCATGCCAAGATAGAACTAAAGGGCTTGTGCTGGAAAGGAGTATATGCCGAAGTACTCCCCTTGGAACATCTAGAGACGATCAAAGGGATGCCAATTCTTGGGCTGCTCGGTGGCCGTATGCTGCGGAATTACATGCTTTGGATAGACTATGCGCAGAAGTTGATCTGGCTAGAAAAGGATGGGGAGCACTGGGAAACCTCCTTTTTTCCCCTGCATTCCCGGGAATCATTGGAAACGCAAAGCTTTCGCTTCAAGAATGGTAGCCCAAGTATAGAGGTTGAGCTTGGAAAGGCTAGCTACCTGTTTAGTCTAGACACCGGAGCAGAAACCAATGTTATTCACTCCAAGTATCAAACTGCCTTTGCCCCTTTTTTTAATCTGGAGCGGCAGAAGGTACTGACCAGTTTCACCAAAAAGACTGACCGAATCACCTCTACGCTTATCTACGATATGAAGGTGAAGGGAATGGAGTGCCAACCCATGATCAGTACTTTTCTCGACTTGAGCGATTGGAATACCAGTACGAAGGGGCCAAAAGTAGCAGGAATACTGGGCTATGAATTCTTACATCAGTTTAGGATATGTATAGACTTTAAGTCTAGGATTTTGTACTTAATTCCCAATCACAAGCTGGAAAAACGAGCCTTGTATATGACAAAGAAATAGGCGTTAACTTGATATTATCCCAATAGTAGGTTAAATTAAGGGTTCCTTTAGTAGAATTATGCTCTCAAACCTTCCTTTAACGAATTATCGGTTTTATTGAATCAGCACTGTGTGTTTGGATTAGGAATCTCATGTGCTTCGTAAACCATGCTTGAAGTGGCTCTTTGGACGCTGCGGTCCCAAGTCTTCTTTCAAATGGTTACTAGGAGCAAGGGCTATCCTATTGATTTTTAGACCAAAAGTCTAAAGATCAAACTATCCTGATCAAGCAAAGATCTTGGAGATGGCAGGCCCGTCTTCCATCCTTGTCATTGATGATTCTCTCCCTTTTGGAAAACCCAAAGGTCCCTGAAAATTACTCCTTCAAGATTTGGAAAAACTATTGCAACAATAGTGAAGGGCATTGCTTTGCCGCATCCTAAGGTTTGCCAATGTCGATGCATTGCTAATATTAACTTAAAATTAAATGATATGAAAAGACAATTCTTTCCTTCCGCTCTGGTAGTCTTCAAATGCCGGTCACCAGCTTCCGTAACAATTTCTTAGAAACACCTAATCCAGCTGACCAATTAAACTTCAACAACCTCAGGAAAGTACTTCGAGCTAGAAAAGCATGCTCGAAAACAAAACAACACACCATAAAACCTAAAATACCAGACTATTATGTACACAAGATTGTTCATCAGCGTTTTATTAGTAACCCTATCAACCATAGCTCGTACCGCTAACCCTGCTCAAATCCCCATTAAACTTGTAGGGAAAATGATCCTAGTTCAAGCCACGATCGACGGGATAGAAGGCAACTTTATTCTTGACACAGGGATTCGCAATGTCGTGCTCAATTCCAAGTATTTCAAAGGATCACCCATTGATCGTCAATTTCATGGCATTAACGGAGAAGTGGGTGAGATGCAAGCCGCCTATTTCCAAGTGGAATTAGCCAGTTTTAGATGGAAAGGGATTTATGCGGAGATCATTCCATTGCAACACCTTGAAAGTCTAAAAGGTAAACCGATTCACGGGCTTATTGGAGGACATATATTTCGCAATTATGCGCTCTGGCTGGATTATGCTGGACAGGAAATGTGGCTGGAAAAAACGCCGGAGAGTTGGGCCACTTCTTTCTTTTCTTCAGATAATCCTTCTATGATTGAGGCGCAACAATTTAAGTATAAAGGAGGAAGTCCATGTATTTCCATAAACATTGGTGGAAGCCCATTCATGTTCAGTTTAGATACCGGGGCCGAAACTAATATCTTAGACACTCGCTTCAAAGCTGCTCTATCGCCTTACTACAACATTGACTCCCAAACTGTGCTATATAGCTTTAGGAAGGAATCTAGCGAAACTTCTTATACGCGATTATACAGCTTGCAAGTGGGGAGGCTGCCTTGCAGACCGATGCGTACGTCTTTCTTGAATTTAAGTGAATGGAATAGAGTCTCTGCTGGTCCGACTGTTGATGGTATCCTCGGCTACGAGTTTTTTGATCAATTCAAAGTGTGTATTCATTTCAAAAAACGGATGATCTATTTGATACCTAATGAGGATCCACATGCCAGAGAAATCTTTACCACCAAGAAATAACTCGATGCTAAGGTTCTGATTTATTCTTCAAATTCTAAGCTAAGAAATTAACCGTCCGAATCCTGCTGACCTTCCCGGGAACAGGCAGGATTCGGAAATTTTCCTTTCCCCTCCCCTTTCTACTCAGATCGTGATTCTATAAGTCATAAAAGAAGGCCAAAATATTGATCTGGAAACAATGACTAAAGCTTCTGGAACAATAGCTAATATGAGTTTCGGGGCTGCCTAATACCTTGCCAGCGGATTAGAAACAAGCACCAAATATAATATGACCCTAAAATCAATTCCTGCAACCCAACGGTTGCTAAATCAAGCCACTCTAGAATTGGTGAACGGCTCAAGAGCCAAGGTAAGTAAGACCATTAATCAACTTCGTGAGGAGTTTTTCCTACTAAAACACCAGATAGACAAAAGGCAGTGGCAAGCGCTCACCCAAGAATTATTACATCATCCGATTACCGATCTGCTGGCGGAGGCTCCACAAATAGAACATAGTCAAAAATGGCCGAGAGGCTATCGTGGCGATGCTCAAATGATGGACCTGATCTATGGGACAGGACAAACGGGGAAGAAACTAGCTCATACTTCCAATCTGGGTAGATCCATTCATGAGACGCAAGCAGACTGGCCCACTCATCGGGCAGCCATCCGGCGCCTCCGCACCATCGCCCATGCAGTGGACGAACAAGCTGAAAAGACCAACTATGCCATGGCTATACTTTCTGTTGCCTGCGGACATCTTCGAGAGTTAAGCTTCTCTCATACTTGGCAGAACCAGCAGTTCGCGCGCTGGGTGGCAATGGACCAGGACTCCCGTTCTCTAAAATTGATTCAGGAACACAGAGGAACGAATCGCCTCGAATTCTGGGAGAAGTCCATTGTCTCTCTGCTTCGTCACCCCCAAACCCAACAATTTGATTTCATCTATGCAGCGGGACTCTATGATTATCTAAATAAGCGCATTGCCCGGCAGCTGACGGCCCAATTGTTCAGTATGTTACGTCCTGGAGGAAGACTGTTGGTAGCTAACTTCACGCCCAATACTACGGAAATGGGCTTCTTAGAAGCCTTCATGGATTGGCCACTCATCTATCGAGATTTGGGTGACATGACCGAATTGGCAGCTGTTTTACCGCAAGGAATAGCCCAATTTCGCGTGTTCTATGATCTCCCAAATGAAAATAATCGGTTGGTTTACCTTGAAGTGACTCGAAAAAATGCGTAACTTTTCGGGAAGTTTAGCACACATTCCGAAATAGTAATACACATATAAAACAAAGAGTCCTGCTAATAGCATCAGGTTGATACCAGATGTGCCAATATAGTCCTTCAACAAACTAAGAGCTAGATCAAGTCTTGATTGCTGATCACATTCTTGCCAATTGATCTAAGCAGCGCTTTCTTTTCTTTGCCGGAAGGCAAAACTCATCCAGAACGCATTAGAAGTCCCTGTTGGTCGTTACCCAGCGGAGGGCTAGCGATATGGCTTAAGCAGCGAAAATAAAAAGGAGGACTATCATCCCGCTCAGGCCAAGCAGGTCGTTTAATCCGGTTGGAATCAGAAGAAGGTCACTTACAACTAATAGAAGACATATATATATATACATACCGCTAAGCAACCAAAAAAGTAAAACAAATGAAATTGATTCTACCACCATAAACAAACCCATTATGAAAGAAGACGCCTTTCTAGTGAAAGTCCGTCGAAGTGTCGAACGCAATATGGCTGATGAGAAATTTGGCATTACTGAACTTTGCCAATCTCTGGCCATTAGTCGTACGCAGCTTCATCGGAAATTGAAGGCCGTTACCGGGCAGTCGACCTCCTACGTTGTCCGCTCCATCCGATTGGAACGAGCTAAAAAACTATTGGAAACTACAGATTTGAACGTGTCAGAAGTGGGCTATGCCGTTGGCTATGCCAACAGCAGCCACTTTACCCAGGACTTTAGGAAAGAGTTTGGTAAACCTCCAAGGGAGTATAAGAAAAGCTAGTGAGCGATAAACTTCTGTATCACTTGGAAGAACCAACAGGATTAGTACTTGAAAAACAGGCTATATTTTGGGGAATTGTGATTTCTCGAAAAAAAGTAGTAGCTCTCATTTATCTGCGCGGAAAGCTACTACTTCAAATTACACATTAGTAAACTCTATAGTAATACCATTCAAAGTTAAATGAGAATAAGCTGCTCCGCTTTAGTGATTGTTACAATTATTTAGGTATTGTTGCAATCATGGCAATCGATTGCATAAGTCGATAATTATATGCTACTATCTTCATAGTCGTGGACACTGAAAATCTACCTACCTGTCTTATTTCTCTCTCTTCGCATTACAAGCTTCCGTAAAATCCTTATTTTGCCGGCAAACATTTGTCAACATGAAAGCCATACTAATCCCCGAATTCGGCGCTCCTGAAGTCATGCAAATGGGAGCGTGGGAAACGCCAGCACCCGGTCCCAAAGAAATAAGAGTTAAGATTAAGGCAACGGCCTTAAATCGAGCAGATACAATGCAGCGCCGAGGGGTATATCCACCTCCCCCTGGTGAGAGTCCCATTCTAGGGTTGGAAATGGCGGGTGTGGTAGAGAAGATTGGTGATGGCGTCACGAAGTGGAAGGAGGGAGATCGAGTATGTGGATTGTTGGGTGGTGGCGGATATGCGGAATACTGTGTGACGCATGAGGATATGGCCATTTCTTTACCGGATCAATTATCTTTTGAAGAAGGAGCAGCAATTCCTGAGGTGTTTTTGACGGCTTATCAAGCCTTACATTGGTTGGCGAAGATAGAGGCGGGAGAGAAAATCCTGGTACATGCCGGAGCCAGCGGAGTCGGAACTGCAGCGATTCAATTGATTGGCCTAGCAGGAGCTGATGCCATCGTGACAGCCTCCGCAGGTAAACACCAGACCTGTTTGGACTTGGGGGCTAGCCATGCGATCGATTACAAAAAGGAAAACTTCGAAGAGGTAGTGAAAGAATTGACGGATGGCGCGGGGGTACAAGTGATCGTAGACTTCATTGCAGCGCCCTACTTCCAAATGAATCTCAACAGCTTGGCGCTGGAGGGACGCTTAGTTATGCTTTCCTTAATCGGCGGAGTGAAACCGGAAGGCGTAAATCTGGCGCCTATTTTGCGCAAGCGCCTCCAAATTATAGGTACCACCTTGCGGGCGCGCAGCTTGGAATATAAGATTGCCTTAACAAAGGATTTGCAGACGAATTGCATGCCCCACTTTGCTAGCGGTAAATTGAAACCCATCATTGACTCGGTCATTCCTTGGACTGAAGTAGTGCAAGGACATCAACGAATGGAAAGCAATCAAAATGCGGGGAAGATTGTGATGGTAGTGAGCTAATGGTGGCAGCCTAAATTATAGAAAATAAATATAGCTTGGAGTTAGAAGTGAAGCAGCTAGGTCCAGATCTATGCCATTTCCAGGTCATCCGACCATTCGTGTTGGGGTTCCTCTCTAAACAATTCTCCCATTCGTCGAAACAGCCATCGAAAGATCATGATGCCTAGAGATACCCATCCCCCAGGCTTCATCAATCGGCTAATGGCCTTAATCACGAACAACACGACGTCAATAAAGAAGATCATACTTTTCCGCATCATATCCAGTGCAGCCATATGGGCTTTAATTTCGGCAGTAGACGCACTTTGGGGTACAAAATTTATGGCGTCAAAATCCAGCTGGAAACGGGTAAAAACGGGAAGGGTGTTTTCCTGTGGATTGGCTTTCGGAGCTACGATTGGACGTCCCAGTAAGAGATGAGAGAGATAGCGAAAGCCTTTGGCAAACAGTTGAAAACCCTTGCGAATTCTATCTATGATAGCTTTAGCAAAAGAAAAGATGAGTCCCAATACTTTTTTGAAAGCACCAATAATCCAGCTCACAATTTTTCCAATTCCTCTGATTAATCCATTGAAGAAGGATTTGTTCTTCATGCTTACGTATGATACCCTTCGCTTAGGAGATCCACTTGCAGCATCGTAACATTTGTTCAGGCTTTTCTCCGTTAGAATTGCTCTATCTATCTTTTCATCACTTACTTGAGCTTTGGTTCGAAGTTCTTCAATGATTGCTGCCTCATTCTCACCTGCTGCACTACTTTCTTCAACGGTACTAACATAGTTCTGCAAAATCTGGTGCATGTCTTCCAGATCAATCGCGATGATTCCTTTCTTATCCTTGTGAAATACAGAGCGTTTCACGGTTCTTTTAGAATACTTTTGGAACTTCTTTTTACGCACATGAGCTTTATCGCCTTTCTCCCAGAGACTTAACTCTAAGTTATAAGCATCCAGTACGGCTTCGTGCGACATCTTCCCCCAATCTCCATCAATGGCCCCAAGATAAAAGCTGGTCTGCCACAATTTAAGCTGCAATAGACGGCAGGCAATATTAGCATAGATCCCTGCCTTTAGCCTTTCGGCACGATTGATGCGCCCTATCGTCCATTTTGGACTATTCCCACTGTTATTTACTGCGGGACGATCCATATAAACCAATTCATAATCCAAGGCTGTAAACTGATCCTCGTTCTTTTGGAACTTATAGGTAATAGCGTAGGCTTTATCCTGTATCGTTTCTGGGACGGCTGAAAAGAAAGCCTCAAATAGTTCATCTAAATCGCAGACCTGTGCCCAGAATTCTGAAGAGATCGTAGCCTCCTTTAGTTCATCCGCCTCTA
Source organism: uncultured Lewinella sp. (assembly GCA_913057785.1). GTDB lineage: Bacteria > Bacteroidota > Bacteroidia > Chitinophagales > Saprospiraceae > DT-111. The sequence continues at coordinate 28,218 of CAJXPD010000077.1, forward strand.
TGTTAGGCGCAGGATTGCTCCCTAACTTTAGGATATTGTCTAAACTAATCGTGTATTTGATCATGGATCGGTCAAATATATCTGCATCATCCAAGGCCTCATCCATGGCGAAAATTACGCGCATTCGAAAGGCCAAAGAACGACCGTAGCAGGAATCTTCTCCGATCTCATAATCATCAGGAGGGGCTAGAGAACCATCAAAAGAGGTATACTTAGCGATGGCCTCAGCAATGGAGGCTAAGTGTTGCTCAACCCAGAACTGCGTCAAGAAGGGACCAGGATCATAAGAATTAAGTAACTCGCGAATATCGGCTGCGGTCTCTTGTCGTAGATACTTATCTACTCCTTTTATGACGGGAATGAGAAATTCCCGTTGCTCAAGGATTTGTTTTTTATGACCTTGATACGCTAGAAACTCTTGTTCAGAGATATACCGTAAATCAACCAAATGCTGGGTGAGTTGATGCCACAACCCACGCAGCTGGTTTTGTTTATCACTAATGATAGAGCTATTTCCTGGCAAGATGGGGCTTACCGGAATCCTATAAGTATTAGCCATGTCCCGTTCGACCAACCTCTCCAGTTCTTCCAAGGAGGATTTGCCACCAGCGTCTTCCTGGAAGATCTGATCGCAATGCTGCTTGAATTTGGAGACTTTTGAAAGATCTTCGGACATGGACTAGGAGTTTCCCGGCTCCTTTCTACCAAATTTAGGTAATAATCTAGCCACTATCTCTGCCCGGGCTTTGGAAGCCATATCCACGGACTTAAAGTGCAATTCAGCTAACTCTTTTCCTACTTCACCTAAATCATTGGCGACAAAATTGTAGGTATCCTTATCAATATTGATCCGAGTCGCGGCCACTATGGACAACTTCGCTTTACCATCAACCTCGCCTTCTATTCTGGTGAACAACTCATCAAAATCAATGACACTCTTTGGCTTGACGTCATGTGTGCTGCGGTGCTCTTTGTCAGTTACCTTTACTTTCATGCTGCCAGTTACCGTCACCACATCCAGGGTGACTAGATCCTTAATAAAACTCATATGGTTGGTTTTAGGTGAATAATCAAGATTTTATGAATGGTGCTGGTCCCGATTTAGTAAGGACAAGTCTATTCAGATTGTAGCTCACGACAAGTGAGAACCATCAACTAATATTAAGAATATGTAATAATTGTAGAAATTTACCTAAATGGTCAAGGAGACAAATAAAACGGGGACAAAAACACGTTTATGATTCGCTAAAAGTAATAAAACTGAGACAATAACAGGAAGGAGTCTCAGGAAAATCATTCATAGATCTAATTTAATTAATGGCTCATAAAAGGAATATCGGTCGTTCCAGATGTGAACGGTGTAAAATCCTGCTGGGATAAATTGTACCTGGAAACCATCTTCCTCGACTTCAGTTTGATAGATCCTTTTTCCGGAAGAATCGATCACTTCTACCCTAGCTCCATTCATAGCTCGCCCCTTAATCTTTACTACCCCCAAGGTAGGATTGGGAAACAACAGAATACCATTGCTCTGACCGGGTCGACTACTCAGTCCATCCCCGTCGCAAGAAGCCAAGATTTGTGCTCGGGTAGAGCAACCGGATAGGTTCTCCGCAATAGCATAGGAGGCCGAAGGAATGACGAGATACTGGCAGATACTTTTGACGTCACAGATGGACAGGGAGGCATTCGACAATAGGGCTAAGTCTTGGATACTTTGCCAGTGGACACTGTCGATCCCTGTTAGATTGGATAGTACTGGATTATTGTAAACCTGCAATAATCCATTGATCTCCCTGAGGTTGATTAAGGATGTAATATTCGTCAGTTGATCGTTATTGACGATTTGTAAGAAACCGCCAACCGAGGTGAGTGTTGAGAGGCCATTGAGGCCACTTAACTTGATATTTTGATCAATAATTAGATCTGAACCAACTGTTTCTAGGGTCTCTAAGGCATGTAAACTCTGCAGTATAGGATTATCGTAAATCTGCAAAACCTCTCCTACTGCTCGCAACTGATTCAATCCGTTCAAACTGGTCAAGGCCGGATTTGACAAAATGCTGAACTGGCCGCCAATCCAAGACAGACTGTCCAGGCCTGATAACTTCACCAAAGAAGTATTAGACACCAAAGAAAGGTCTTGTCCTATAGTATCAAGCTGCTGCAAGCCATTCAGGTCTCGCAACTCTGCATCATTGGCAATCCGAAAGCTTCCATAGATCTGCTCCAAAGCAGCAAGTCCTTCCAGAGATTGCAGGGAGTTATTGTTGAGTAGTAGTAGATTTCCGCCGATAGCGGATAGCTGTTCCAACCCAGAAAGCTGTGTTAAAGCGCGGTTGTTTCGAATCTCTAAGGATTGTGTAATGGTCGTAATTTGGGCCAAGCCGACCAGAGATTGAATATCACCTACTACCTCCTCGTCTATGATAAGGTTTTTAGGTATATCAACGCACCTAGGATAGTTTGCCGCAAACTCGTCAATATCAGCCTGAGAACGGAGCAGGAGGTCTTGGCTAGGGCAAGTTTGAGTCAACAAAGATACACTGCCTAGTAAGGGAAGACAGAAGAGCGCATTTTTAAGCAGTCGTTTGCTAAAAGGTTGTAGTAATATGGTGATTATGCTCCTGATAATCGTACTTGAATTTGTCCCTTTCCATCCTCAAATAGATAAGCCGGGTATCGTATTTCAATCCGCTTCAATCCTTCAATTCGACGATCCAGAGAAAAGGGTGGTGGATCAAGTGCAATGACGGAGACGCTCAGGTCGGGATGAGACAAGATTTCTAATTTCAACTGTTCACCGTTTTGCTTAAGCAAGGCTCCCCCTTTAACCAGCTCCACCTCTGCGGTAGTCATCAATTGCCAAGCAATGATATTGGTGGAGCTAGAAACCTCGAGCTGATCCTCGATGAGTAGGGAGGTCGGGCTATCCTTAGTAAATCGTCGCTGTACGCTTTTGAGTTGTCCGGCAAATGTGGGCGACATGTCAAGCAATGCCGTTGGTTTTTCGTTTTGCTTAAATTCGGTGATGGTGGTTAGGCCATCCACAACATGCAGCGCATCATTCACTGTTAAAGTGCTATGCCCGTAGTTGTTTTTATTTAGTAGCTTCCAACGTTCGCAGTCTTGGCAGCGCCCCCACAATTTAAAGCCGGTTTTTTCTAGTTGATGATAATTTTGGTTGCCAGGATCCACTACCCATCGTACACCATTCAGCTCAAAAATGAAAGATCCCGCGTCCATGTTTCCATGATTTACCGTACCTCGTCCTCCCTTCCCTCCAAAGTAATACTGATGTTTATCCCCTACCCCGCCGGTAAAGAATACCACGGGGTTGGCTCCCTCTCCTTTCCAAGCAGTGGGAACTTTGGTAGCTTGACTGGGTTCAAATTGAGCTAGCCACACTAGTCCTGCTCCCGCATGTCGCGCCAATTTACCCATGGATTTCGGGTCTCTCAGAAATCTTTCCTTTTCAAAGTACAAGGGATTACCTGATTTTGCTGCAAACCAAGCTAAGGTGAGATCTCCGTTTTCCCGTCGTCGATCACCGCAATCGGCGAAGTTATAGTACCAATCCGAAGGAGCAGTGGCCAGTACGCGAAACATGGCGCTCTCCTTGAAAGCGGGATAATCTCCGAGACCGAAGTCCGTACCGAAGGCACTCTCAAACATGGATGCCGTTAAGACGGAAAAACTGGTCCCATAGCCCCAGTAGGTTGAGCCTTCAGGATAGACGCCATCCGGACCGTATTCGATCAAGGCGTGAGGCATGCCATCCAGGGCTCTGCTGATTGTCCGAGCTGCCAGTTCCGGCTCGTCTTCTGCTACGACGATGGCTGCCGCTATCATCCCGCCATGACAAACCTGGTTCCAGTTATTAGTGCCATTCACCCAGCCCGTATTACCTTTTTTGTTGTAGCTTGGCTTAATGCCTTTTTCCACCAAAGCCTTCTTAGCCATCTCTACGGTAGATTTGGGCAAGTCTTTCCCTACCCAATCGATGGCTATTGCAATAGCCATCGCCATCTCAGCTACATCCAGATAATGCGAAGGATTCCAGTCACTAAAACCACATACCGCTAGCACCTCTTGGTTGATTCGATCTAGATGGGCAGGATTCCGATCAATCCGATACACCATCCCCAGTACGTTCATTCGGTATAGCACCTCTCGGGAAACAGAAAGTAACCTGCGACCAATCTTAATGCGCTCAGCCACCGGCTTTTTCATAATTTCTTCAGCGTTCAAGAGCAGCGCTTGATACAAATTCTGGACTACCTTATCCCGCTTCAGTTTTTTCCGGACTTGCTTTTCGATCGCAGCGTTTAAGATGAGCCTAGGGGTTCGCTTCGACAGATTTTCCTTCAGGTAGGACACGGACATAGGGTTTTCCAATTGAGGAATGTCCGGGTCGAGGCCAGTATTTTTGGAAATACTTGCTGCCGTTGAAGGGCTTACCATTAGGATCAGTAAACCCAAGATCAAGAAGGAAAACAATCGGTTCATAGGTTTGATTTTAGATCGGGAGCAAGTGATGCCCTTACTATTGCTAGTTTAAGGAAGGAGGCCTTGGCCTTAAACCCTGATTGATAAAGGCACTGGAAACCAAAGGGGTCTCCAGCACCTTTTCGCTCACTTTTACCAACCAGGGTTCTGTTTTAAGTTTGGATTCTGTGACAATGCACTAATCGGCAATGGCCACAGGTAATGCTTGCTTTCATCAAATACTGGATCCTCGTAGTCGGTACCTTTGTAGATTTCTAGATACTCAACTCCATCCACCATGCCGGATTGAACAGTCACTGTACCACCAGGATCTACAGCTGTCCTGTTGGCTTCATCCCAACGCATACCATAGTCCTTCTGTTCCAGTTTCTTGCCTTGCTTCCATCTTCGCAAATCGTCATAACGGAAGCCTTCCATAAACAATTCAATTCTTCGTTCACGTCGGATCTCAGCCAGTACAGCAGAAATTCCATCATCGGCATAACGTGGATCCATTTCCGGATTAGCATCCAAATGCACCATTCCGACACGATCACGAAGTAGATTGATACTAATGTCAAGGTCCTCCTGTGAGATCGTTCCACCACCCAATTCACACTTTGCTTCGGCATAGTTCAGCAATGCTTCGCCAAATCTCAACGTGATAGCTGGTGTTTCAGAAGAATTATAAGAGGCATGGGCTGCGCCTACCTCGTAAACCTTAATAATGTGATATCCCGTATAAACTCTCAATCCACCTGCCATGCCCTGCACTCGCGGATAGGTATAACGGTCAAAATCATGATTACCATAACGATAAATGGCTTGGTCATCAGGATGGAGGACTGTTTGACGTAGGCGAGGATCACGGTTTTCAAAAATATCTTTGTACACCGCATCACCTTTATATAGCGGAGATAGTGTAATAGGTTTCCCATCTGTACACAAGTAGTCTTCCACCATGCTCTTAGTAGCACCGCCATTATAGCTTCGATGGTAACTTTGGACGTGATTAGTGAAAATTCCACGCTCATATCTTCTCCAATACAGTACCTCAGGATTTCCAGTAAGATCCGTCATGCGATGGCTAGCATTGTAATCACTGGCAGGGTCACCTGTTTGATAGAGAGAATAAGGTCCATCCTGCATCAACTCAAGCGCAGCATTAGCAGCTTCAGTCAGCCATTGTTCAGCTCCTGATAATCCATGATACTTACGCCAAGTACCTTCAAATAAGGCAACTCTCGACTTTATCAGTAAAGCGCCCCAACGATTAACTCTACCAGGAGCATTACCATCTCCCCAATCATTTGGCAAATGCTGGGTGGCAAAATTCAGGTCTTCCAAAACTTTACCCATCACGAAATCCCGACCATCCCGCTCTCCATTCAGAATTTCTTCATCATCGGTGCTCAGCTCTCTGTCTACCCACTGTGCTGATCCGAATTTAGAGATCTTATCGGCATAGAACCAGCCACGCATCAGACGTGCCTCGCCGACGTACTTATTTCGAGCCTCATCAGGAATCTGAGCCTTACCATAATTATCCATTCCAACATTAATAGCTCTCAGAAAATCAAATCCTCGATAGCCATATGGGAATGGGCCATTGGGTGGAAAATGCTTCCCCGCTCTTACCCTTTGATAGAGATCATGTCTAGGGTGGCGAGGAGCAGTGTTGTCAGAAAAACCGCTGATATGCCAGATGCCATATCTGTGGCTATTGAAGGCATCTCGATGCCCCATAAAAATGGGTACGTTTTCATCGAGACGAGCCAAATGGTATAGACTATTGTTGTATACTCTTAGGTCATTTTCAGTGTTCCAGAAAGATGAATTACTGATTTCATCCAAAGGAACTTTATCCAAAAACTCATCATTGCAACTGAAGGACAATAGCCCTAGAAAAGCGACTAGAATTGTTCTTATAAAATAATTTTTCATTGTCTTTACTTTTTTAGCCTTCTCTGATACTTCTCGTGGTCCTGGCTGGCTAGGAAGCCCAAGTAGACCCGCCTGGCCAATGGGACAAGACCACAAAAACTATCGGATAACCAATATTAAATTGATACTCTTAAACCAAAAGCAAAACTGCGCTGCTTGTAATACTCTTGTGTCAAAGTAGGTCTTACCTCAGGATCAAGTGGCTTACGCATATTGGTGAATTCCCAAATATTTGCTCCAGTCAAATAAATTTGCACATCGGAAATTCCAATTTTTCCTAGTTTATCCATTGGTAAGAAATACGAAAGTGTTACGTTCTTCAATCTTACGAAAGCAGCATTCTGTACGTAACGACTTTGTGGCTGTACATTTTGCTTAGTATTGGTGGAAATGTGAGGAGCAGGGAAGTAAGCATCCCGGTTCTCTTCACTCCAAGTATCTGTGATGTAATAGTTCTCAACGTGTCCAGCATTAAATGGATAGAAGGCTACCCAGTTACCATTTGGAGGCCAGTATTGTTGCTTCAAAACGCCTTGGAAGAAGACATTCAGTGAAATATTCTTATATCGCAGGTCGGTATTAATACCAAAGTTGTATCTAGGCGCTTCATTGGCGATGATAGCCAAGTCTCCATGATTCTCAAGAGTATTATCACCTACAGTGATCTTACCATCACCATCCAGATCGGAATATCTGATATCCCCTGGTCTCCAGTTGGCTCCAATATTGGACTGATCAGCAGAAGTACTCACCTCTTCTTCTGTCTGGAAGATACCTTGTGTAATGTATCCCCAACGATCACCAATTTGGTATCCTACGTAGTACTCATCAAGTGATCCCGTTGGATTATCATATTTGGTAATTTCTGCTCTAGAATCAGATAGGGCTAAAGTGATTCCGTAGTCCCAATCTTTATTGATTCTTTCTCTCCAAGTAGCTGCTAATTCCCAGCCTGTAGTTTTCAGGTCAGCTGCATTGGCATCAGGACCAGGCGTACCGAGAATAGAAGGATAAGAAACACCCGTCAACATATCTTTAGTCTCTCTAGAGAAGATATCAAAGGCGATATCTAGCTTATTGTTGAGGACAGATATATCAATTCCCAAGTTTTGGGAAGTAACCGATTCCCAAGTCAGGGTAGGACTCACTAGACCAGCAGCGGATACGTATGGTGCACGTGCGCCTGCTGAGAACATATAAGGCGAAGTAGAGGAACCCAAAGTAGGAATGGCAGGATAGAAGTTGTTGCCTAGCAACTGGTTACCCAAAGTACCATAAGAAGCCCGTAGCTTAAGGTTATCTAGCCAGCCTGCAGTGCCCTCCATGAAACCTTCCTGAGAGATCCTCCAGCCTGCAGAGAAGGATGGGAAGAATCCAAATCGATCATCCTTTGGAAATCTAGAAGTACCATCATAACGTCCATTGGCTTCGAACAAATAGCGCTCCTTGAAGATGTAGTTAACTCGGTAGAAAACACCGCGCAAGGAAACATCAGATTTACCACCATAAGTCTCCTGGCTTCCAGTTGTTGCATTCAAGTCTGCTACATTTGGTGTGATTAAACCGAAAGCTCTTGATCTAATAAATTGGTTTTTACCCCATTCTTGATTAAACCCGACCATTACCTTGAAATAATGGGTATTATCTTGATCAATCGTATAATCAGCATAGGTATTCAACACATAGTATTGATTATTATTAGCTTGATTATTGATATAATCCGTGGCACTGAAGCCATTTCCTATAACCAGTGCATTTAGATCCTGATTTTCGATCACATCCACCTTACTTCGAACTTGCTGAAGGTCCCGGTAAGTGTAGTTGGCAGAAAATTCTCCTCTGATATTTAGCCCAGGAAGCGGACTGAGGGTTGCCCCTTGTGTGAGAATGATGTCATTTCTAGTCCAAGTATCACGTCCGCCTTGCTCCAGATAAGGTAAGAAATTCACACTCTGGAAGTGCATACCGATATACTGCTCGTATTGATCCCTGTCCCCTGGCGTCAAATAGTAATCAAGATCAGGGAAAGTGAGCGGATTCAGTGGATTAACGCGGGCAAAGGTGTTGATATTAACATCCCAATTGTAAAAGTGGGGTTTGTCACTTTGTTCCGTAGTAACCAATGCTCTGGAATCCAGTTTTAACCACTCATTGATCTTTACGTCTCCCTTGATCAAAGCGTTGTAACGCTTGAAGTTCTCGTTCTTATCCTTGTTTTTCAAGTATCCATCCTTGTCCAGGACACCAATGGATACGTAATAAGAGGACCGATCACTTGCTCCAGAGATACTAAGATCATATTTTGATTGTGGCGCCCAGTCCGTGAGGATTTGGTCTTGATAGTTATTGAAACCATAGAAGCGAAGCGAACCATTAAATACCCCCCAAGCGTTTTCGGGCGTTGGGTTTTCACTATATCTTCGCGTACCATCTATGTAATCCTGATCAAACCCAGTTCCATTGGTACGGTACGTGGCTAAATCCCTAGCTTTAACATACTCATAAGGATCATTCACGGGATCGATAAACATGATCGGCTTAGAGGCCGCAAGCTCCGTTCCGAAAGTAAGTCTCATTTTTCCTTCCCGACCCTTTTTCGTTTCCACCAGAATAACACCAAAGGCGGCACGAGCACCGTAAACGGCAGCCGCTGAGGCATCTTTTAGTACACTGATATTGGCTATATCATTAGGGTTCAGCTTATTGAGATCCATTGGCACACCATCTACTAACACCAGCGGGCTACCTCCATTGATGGACTCAAATCCTCTGATATTAAAATCGATGGGAGATGCAGGATCTCCATTTCTAATGTTCACGTTAAGGTTGGCAATAACCCCTTGCAAGCCTTCCCCAACGTTTGGAATTGGTCTGGATTCCAGCCTTTCTCCATCCATGGCTGCTACCGCTCCAGTCAAATTGACCTTCTTCTGTGAGCCATATCCTACCACCACAACTTCATCCAAAGATGTTACGCTAGCTTCCAAGGCCACATCAACTACGGAGCGGCCATCTACGGATACTTCTAAAGGTGCATATCCCGTATAAGAAAACACCAATACAGCGTTCTCATCCTCAAGATCAAGTGAATATTTGCCATCCAAATCCGTTATCGTACCGGAGCTAGTTCCTTTCACCAGAATGGATACGCCGATTAAGGGTATTCCCTCGTCAGCAGAGGTCACAGTTCCTGTAATTTTGGCCTTCTCCTCTAAATCCACTATTGCCTCTGTAATAGAGCGGAATTGCTGAGACGGAGCTTTAGATGTTCTTTGCAGACGAATCTCGCCCCTGTTTTCCAGTTTCTGGATTTGCTTTATTTTCCTTTCCAGTTTTTTGGCATTCTTTGTGCCTTTCTTGTCATTTCTGAAAATCACAAAATATTTCTTGCCGATTGGCTTGTGCTCAAAACCGGTCAGTTTTAGCAATCGCCCTAGGGCAGACTCCAATTTCTCTCCTTTAATGAAATGGAAATCCACCTTCACGTCACGAAGCAATTTGGTCTCATAAGAGAACACTACCTCATAACGCTCGCTCATTTCTTCTAGTACCGAAATGAATTGCTTGGGTTGGAAATCCGAGAAACCGGATGAAGCTAAGAGTGGCTGTAGAATGCCTGGGAGTACAAAAAAGAGCATCCACAGCAAATTCCTTGGCTTGTAGAATTTGGCAAAATTCATAATCTTAGTGATTTATTTAGTTAACTTATAGATAGCTGGGAGGCGGCTCTACCTAGCGGCCTTCCGGCATTTTACTTTTTTGGAAACAGTTA
>CAJXPD010000078.1 GCA_913057785.1 uncultured Lewinella sp.
CCTAAAATTTCACGACTACTGTTGTCACACTACTTAATGATTCCCAAAATTTGGTTTCTACCACCTGCTTACGACCTCCCTTTGTGTCTCAGGATTTAGGTCATCATTTGGATCAATAGCTATATTCTCATCTGCTTTTACAGATATCGGAATACCAGCCTCCTTAATACAAAGGTCAATATTGTTTTCGTTGTCGTCTAGATCTGCGAGCTGGAAAGGGTTGACCACAATGGTATCATTTTCGACTACTAGCGTTACATAAAAGTGTTTAAGTTCAGCAGTGCCCAGTTCTTTTCCTTCTGCCGATCGAACACCGCCAGACCATACCGCTCTTACCACTACCTGCGTTTCAGACTTCGGGCAATCGCATCCTCCACCCTTTTCCACATAAGGATAATCATCGTCGATCTTAAAGTACTCTGCATAGCTTATAAAGGGGCCTTCCTTCAAAGGCGTAACGGCAATCTTCTGTCCTTTTAATTCCTGCCCATCTCGAGTCTTCAACTCCCCTACAATTTCCACCTCAGCGGGCTCATTATCGGGAGACTCGCCGTATCCACCGATCAATAAAATTGTCCTTAACTCGAATTCTTCGACAGCAGGCTTATAAGATACAAATTCTACAGTTCGAATATCACCTTGCTGAGTTTTCACTTGAAAATCTGAGGCATCCAAGGTCTCGGGGTCAATTTCGTGGGAAAAGACGATAGGCATACCGTCTTTTCCCGGGGCCTTCCTCCAAATCAGCCTGGCACGCTGAGTTAGGCCATCATCTAAGCCAAAAAAGGCCGAAAGCATTTTCGCCTTTCGCGTCTTATCAACAGGAGGAATAGTATCCGATAAAATATAATCAGGCACCTGTCCGCAGCCGACGAGCGTGACGGCTAAAGTGAAGAGAATGGGTCGTAGTTTCTTTACAATCATTTTGAAGTTTTTTGAGTGAAGTTTATTGGTAAATTAAATAGAGTGAAACCTTTACATTAAAGTATGATCAAGCGTGATCGACCAGCGGTCGGGCATATTTATAGACATCCCAACTATTTGTCACCTATCTAAAGCAACAGCACTAAAATACTAATTTGCTTGTTTTTCTAGCACTAAAATACTAATTTACTGCGATGAAATTGAAAGAGAAGATCCTAGTCAAGGCTGTTGAGTTGTTTAATGAGCGAGGAATAGCCTCTACATCTCCCAATCAAATAGCAGCTGCCCTGAACATCAGCTCGGGTAATTTGACCTATCATTTTAAGACCAAAGCTATCCTCATCAAAGAGGTGTATGAGAAAATGCATGCTGAATCGGAAGATTTCATTAAGCTAAGCGGCTACTTGACGCTCAATGACTTCAGGAAAATCATGGGCTCTTTTAAGGCTTTCATGCAAAAGCATAATTTCTTCTTTCAAGACCTTTTCTTCATCCTCTACAATTATCCGGAGGTGGGCAAATTGTACGAAGGGAGCAACTTAATGCGCTTAAAGCAAGGGAAATTACTTTTTGAGCATTATGTAGAAACGGGAAGGATGATCCCAGAAGAAGAAGGCATCAATTATGATTATTTGACCCACAATGTGTGGATGGTGGGTGCCTTTTGGAATTTGCAAAGTAAAATCTATACCCCTGGAGCAATCTTCCAAAAGCCAATGGATTTAGTGGATATGACTTGGTATATGATTTTGCCATACTTAACTGAAAAGGGTAAGGAAGAATATGAGCAGATTAGTAGATTTCTAGAAAAGCAAAGTACCTCATAGAAGGAGTTTAGCCAACCAATAGGAGCTTGAGTTTCTCTTATACACTCTACGGAAAGGTGGCTTCTGGAGACCCAAAATTTTCTAAGGTGCTTAGGATCTATTTGACAAAATACATTTCCATTTCTCCTTTTCCCTTGGCATGAATTTTCCCTCTGTAGTCGTAATCGATATCATCCTTGACCAGCTGAAGCGTCGGTCCAGAAATATTGATTTTGCCAGCTTCGCCTGATGACTCCATTCTACTTGCCGTGTTAATGGTATCTCCAAAAAGATCATAGCTGAATTTCTTCTTTCCCACTACTCCAGCCACTATCGGTCCAGAATGTATCCCAACCCGCATGCTCCACTTTATTTCATGATGCTTATTTCTTTCCTCCAGGTAGGATAACATCTCCTTTGCGGCTGTGATACAATTAATGGCATGTTGTGTAATCTCTTCTTCCAGGCCACTTGCCGCCACATAGGCATCACCAATTGTTTCAATTTTCTCAACTCCAGCCTCCTCTACGATTTCATCAAATCGCCCAAAAATGTCATTGAGTTCATTGACCAAGGTGATGGCGGGGATACTAGCTACTAGCTCGGTAAAGCCTTTGAAGTCCGTAAAAAGGATTGTTACACTCTTGTGCCTTTTGGGTACTGTTTTACCGGTTTCCTTTAGGTCTTTCGCCACATTTACTGGAAGAATATTGTGTAAGAGGTCATCTGATCTTTTTTGCTCCGCCTGCAAAGACTTCTCAGACCTATCAATCAGGACAGACAAAGTCCAGGCAATGGTGAGGCAAATCAATCCTGTCGTACTGATGTTAACCATTTGCAGGAAATATGGGTCCATGACTTCATAGTGCGCATTGATGCTGGATTGCAAGACTACCGATAAGATCAAGGTCAATACCCCCAGAATACTGAAACCAACCGCCAATTTCCTCGCCTTTTGGGGGAAAGTCATATAGGGCGTGATGATGATAATGTAAAAAATAACATAAACGCCTGATGCATACCCCAACAAATAAAGGAATAAGATAGCTCCAATATAGGCCGTAGCCGTGAACCAAGTTGATGCCAGTACTCGCCAACCTTTGCTATTGAAATATAGAACGAATGAAAACATCAACGCCAGCAATCCATTGCTTCCGTAAACTATCGGAGTGTCGGTAAGCGTAAGAGCAGTAATCATCCATGTTAACATGAACAATACACCGAGGACAGAAGCAATATTGGTTACTTGCAGATATCTATTCTCAGTGACAGAAAACTCCTTATTGGCACCAATATCAACTATTCTCTGGAACATTGTAGCTTTGCTTTTACTATTATCAAACTATAGAGGCTGCTTATTTTTCGCTGGGTGATTAGCTAAGGATAATGAATACTTACTCTTTGATGAATGCTAACTGCTAGCTTTGAGGCAAAAAAGAGTTATCCACTTTTTCTTTTTAATGCAGGTACAATGAAGTCTCGTAGTAGCTCAATAGTCTCGTAATTTTCTCCTACGTAAACCACGACCGAGTTTAGTTCAGGTAATACAGCCACTATTTTTGTTGATGGAGGATAACTACCTCGAAACAAGTAACACTCCGTTCCCATATTTTTTGGAATCCAGACCTGGTATCCGTAGTCGTATTTACTATTTGCCTCCACATGTATGCTCGACATTTTCGACACCCATTGTTTGGAGACAAGCTGCAAATCTTCCCACTTCCCTTTTTTGAGCAATAGGTAACCCAATTTGGCCATATCCTGCATTTTCAGATGGAGCCCCCACCCTGCTTTAGGTACACCTTTTGAGGTGCTATCCCATTGGAATGCTGAAATACCTAGGGGATCGAATAAGTTCTCTTTAGCAAAGGCCATTAATCCATCTTCCGTTTGCTTGTGAAGGAGAGTAGATATGACTTGGGTACCTCCACTATTGTAATGGAAGTTTTCTCCAGGTGTTCCGATTACCTCACGCTCGAACACATACTTCGCCCAATCATTAGTATTAGACATCTGAATCACGTCGGTGGCATCAATCCCCCCCTTCCATTCCAAGCCACTACTCATCGACAGAAAATGCTTGACCTTTATTTTCTGAATTGGCGAATCATGGGAAGCATACTCAGGGAAATATTCAATGACTGCCGTATTTTCATGCAGAGCGGTCTGCTCTTTGAATACAGCACCGAATAGCATTGAAACAACTGTCTTGGTACAAGAATTTACATGTATTAAGCTATCCTTACCATACGGTTCTTGGTAGTGCTCAAAGGTGATTTTTCCATCCTTTACCATCAGCAATGAATATCTTCCTGGAAAGGAGTCCAGTACAGGCTTGAACAGAGCGGCATTGCTCATGGTATCGTATCCCCATGCTAGAGTTGGCCAATTGTCCGAAGTTTCCTTAACAGTGGTGGATAATTTTTCCGTGTCATTTTCGCTCGAGCAGGAAATGATAAATAAGGTAACTACAATAATCCAAGTCGGGTGTCTCATCGATATTCTCTTGCGGATAGTAATAGGGACTTTACAAACAAAACTAGTGGATCATCCCACATTCTATTTCTAAATATCCAAAAACTAAGGGACTTAGTAGATGTTTAACGATTGCTTTTGAAGAAGAAAATTCCATTATCTAAAATTGTCAAATTACTTAGGATATAATCCAGATGGCAAGCTACAGAAAACAAAGTGGAGGCGCAGCGATCCATCTTGACCACTGCGCCTCCTCACTTTTCTCCATCTCTGATCCAAGCTATCCTATCAATCTGACAAAGACATCCAAGCCCCACTATCCCGCAGCATATTATCAATCCATTGCCTCACTGTAGTCCCGCCGATGGCATAATCGAAGTCTGATATGATAAAAGTATGCTCATCGCCATTAGCGATTAAACTTTGAAAACGTTCCGGATATGCCGTGTTGAGCTCTGATGCCGCTTCGATCAGTTGCGACTCAAAGGCCTCTCCCCCACCCGTTATGATGGCAGCAAAAGTTGCATCTTGTTTTGAGCTGATATAGGCCATTCGAATATTAGGATCTTGGGTTAGTTGATATTTATGAAAATTCGTCAGGTTCCCATCTGCTCCGACGCAATCGGAACAACTTGTAGGAATAAAGGACCGAGCATTCCAATAATCAAAGAGCGATTCCATTCCTCCAGGATTGGCGATACCCTGCCCTGAGTCATTTATCACCTCAATTTTCACATCGGGATAAAGCTTTCTCACTAAGGGCAAAGCTGCATGTACAGCAAATCCGCCGGCACTATTCCCTGCCAATACGATTCTATCTGGGGCAGGATAGGTTTGGGCAATTACATCCAGTGAAGCGGATAAGTTCTTGGCACCTGTAAAGAAGCGATCAGTAACGCCATCCCCATCACTATCCACCTCATTATCTCCCATCATCCCGGATCCATCACAGTAAGGCACATAACCCACATTGTAAGTAGCGGTAGGGTTTTGTGGATCTGAAGGACTCAAAATGCCAAAGGGAAGAAAGGGAATACCTGTTTCAACCGCATCACAAGCTCCTGGACTACAAAAACCTCCGCCTTGCAGAAAAATCAGGAGGCTGTTAGTCGTACCATTTCTTGTAAACATAGAGAATTCATTGCCTGTATAGCAAATCGGGGCTTCAATACCACTGAAGCTATGTTCAACTACTCCAGGTGATACTATTGCTGATGAAGTGGGTGTAAAGACCCCGAGGTATCGATCTACCCCTTGGTCATAGAGTTCCTGAAATGGAGCTTCGATGGGATCATCAGATTCCACATCTGACATAACATCGTCTGAGCAGCCTAGACAAAAGATAAGTACACCTAATACCGCGATTGATTTGATTTTAGATTGTATCATTTTGAATTATTTTTTGGTTGATACAAATCTATGTCGAATGGAAATCGGATGAAATTAACAAAGGATAAGAAAGAAGACCGGATTGGCCTGTAGTTGTGCTACTTAAAGCTATTTTTATACCTGATCATTCATTCCCTCCAAAGATTAATAATTCATTAATCTTGGATTCCGATAGATTTTCAAAGATTTAGATACATTCGTACTCCACCTAAAAGATTGATATGAGAGTCTTCATCACCACTACTTCCATCCTATTTATTGCACTGTGTGCTTTTGCACAAAATCCAAGTCAGCAGCTGGCTAAGGGGTTTGTATTTCATGATACGAACGAGAACCGAATCAAGGAGGATGCTGAAAAGGGGATTCCCGAAGTGGCAGTCTCCAACGGGCTTGATATTGTCTTGACGGACGAAAATGGTGCTTATGAAATTCCAGTGCCAGATGATGCCGTCATCTTTGTCATTAAACCTAGAGATTGGATGACACCGCTGAATGAGGACAACTTGCCTCAGTTTTACTACCTGCACAAACCCAATGGTTATCCTAAAAACTTCAGATATAAAGGAGTAGAACCAACGGGTGACCTGCCTGACGAAATTAACTTTCCACTATACCCAGAAGAGAGTGCTAAAAGCTACAAAGTGGTTGTCTTTGGCGATCCGCAGCCTTACAATATAGAACAGATTGATTTCCTTGCCGATGATATCATCAGCGAACTAATCGGGAAACACGAACTAGAATTTGGCATAACCATGGGGGACATTGTAGGGGACAATCTGAATCTGTTCAGTCCTATCAATCAAGCGGTGGCCAAGCTTGGCATTCCATGGTACAATGTCTTAGGGAACCACGACATCAACTATATGGCCCCTACCGATAAACTATCAGATGAAACTTTTGTAAGTGTTTATGGACCCGCTACTTACGCTTTTGTATATGGAGATGTTCATTTCATCGTTGTGGATAACGTCATCCATGAGAGTGTTGCTGGTTCAAGGAGATATGTAGGAGGATTAAGACCCGACCAGTTTGAATTTGTTTCCAATTACCTGGATATGGTACCTAAAAACCATCTCATTGTCTTGAACATGCATATTCCTTTGGTTCAACATGGAGAGTCCTTCAGGCAAAGTGATCAGAAGAAGCTATTCGATTTACTCAAAGAATTTCCTAACACCTTATCCATTTCTGCCCATTCGCATGTGCACAACAACGGATTTTTTCATCAGGATTCAACAGACTGGCAACAGGCTAAACCACACCACCATTTTAATGTAGGTACTACATCCGGAAGTTGGTGGAATGGCATGCGGAATGAGGTGGATGTACCCCATACCTTGATGCGAGATGGTACGCCTAACGGCTATTCCTTCATCACCTTCAATGGCACAGACTATGTCATTGATTGGAAGGTAGCGGGTAGTCCCGCAGGCCATCGGATGAATATTCATCGCCCCAGATCAATAGTAGCCAATCAGTTGGATACGGTGCTGTTGACCGTTAACTTTTTTAACGGAAGCGAGCAATCGAAGCTGGAATATCGAATAAAAGGGATTTCGGGATGGAAAGCAATGGAGAAAGTGGATAAATATGACCCTTACTATCTCAAAATTGATCAGCGTTGGAAACGATTCAAAGAAATCAAGCTAAGGGAGAAATGGCAAGAAACCTTTACTGCTGGAGAGACTCCTCCAGGCACTCCCATGCCAGAACCAAGAATATCCACACATCTTTGGGAGGCTAGCATTGGCAGTGATTTTCCAGTCGGAAGGCATGTGATCGAGGTCCGGGCTAAGGACCGATATGGGCGCGTGTTTACAGAGGTTTCGACATTAAGAGTGGTGAAAGAGTAAAAGATAGTTTAGCCCCCTAAGGCTTCCTAGAAGCCATACGTTTTCTAATCCTACTCAATGAAACGGGCGTGATTCCCAGCACATTGGCTATGTATTTATCAGGTGCCCTATTGATGATATTTGGATAATCCTTGATGTATTTCTTATAACGTTCTTCTGGCGAAAGGAAGACGAAGGATTCCACTCTTTGGAAGGCTAGTTTCATGGCTCTTTTGCCTAGATACATTCTGTTAATTTCTAAATATTTGGGATTATTGGAGGTCACTTCGATAAAGGAGCTGTAGTCAATGGCATAAACTTTGGTCCGCTCCAATGCCTGGTAGGAGAATTTTGAAGGTTCGTTAAGTAGAAGGGAGTGAATATTGCTGACAGCATGATATTCCGGATACAGTTGAAAAGTAGTCTCATCTTCCATATCATCCGTTGTAAAGCTACGGATCAATCCCTTTCGGATATAATAAACTTCTTTCCTAGTCGATCCCCTTTCGATTAGGATTTCCCCCTTTTCTAGGGATTTAACCGTGACGTGTCTGAGCAATCCCAGTAAGTTTCTAATGTTTAACATTCCTAGACGAGATGTGATTTTAGCTCAAAAAATGAATATTCCCTTGTGAAATAACTCCAGCCCCTCTCCTTCCCTACAACTATCTTTTTTCGGTAAGGTTCAACAAAAAATACGGCTCCATCGTGCCAAGTCAAGAATTGGTCTTCTTGTCCATTCCCATCATTACAAGGCGGTATTTAATGCAACATTATTGCAGAAATAAATTACTTATCTGTATTTGCAACACCGTTGCATATGTGTCGTCATTAGTAAATTACTTGACTACAACCCCACAAAAGAGTCAACGATATACTATGCTACTAGAAACATATACATCAAAGGCATGTGACAAAACTCATGCCCTCAACCTCCTCAATTATTGCTGTACTCGCACAGCTGTTTCCCCTTATCCAGATCAAAATAATATGCCTAAAAAAAGAGCCAACATAGCTCTTGATTCACCAACACAGGCGCAAGCCCAATGGGTGCATAAAACAGCATTGGATTCAAATCCCAAGTCCTCCGCGATTCATACCAACTGTATCTAATAACCATTTCTATACCTGAAGACGGAACCCGTTTTCGATGACAAACACCATCCTCATAAGAGGAGTACTTAAAAAATGAAAAATATCAATATGAAACTCAAGTTGCTTTTAATCCTAGTGATTACTTGTATTGGAAGCCAGGCTTTTAGCCAAACTCAACTGACCGGTAAGGTCCTTGACGCAAGCGGTCAACCATTACCAGGTGCAACCGTCACGCTTGACAACCAAGATGAAAATCTTGGCACCATTACAGATACCAACGGAGACTTCTCTTTTTCCTTAAAATCGAAAGGTACCTACGAACTAGAAATTCGATATATAGGTTATTCAACTTATCAAAGACTACTAGAGATCGGGGGAAATATTGACCTAGGAACTATTAGCTTGAAAGGAGATAACCTACAGCTGCAAACAGTAGAAATTGTAGGTCGGGCGCGAACGGATTACAATAGTGATTACTCTTTCTCGGCATCTAAGATTGCAATCGCCAACAAGGAGCTTCCTCAAGCTATTTCTTCGATTACCAAAGAGCTGCTTAGTGACCGACAGGCTTTTCAGCTAGTTGATGCGGTTAGGACTGTCAGCAACGTGGCTGCCACGGGTATCTATAATCACTATAATATCAGAGGTATTACTCAGGGAGATGATGGTCAGGTGGTAAATGGATTGCGTACCCGTCAATATTATTTCTTACAACCTATCACTTCCCATCTTGAAAGAGTAGAAGTAATAAAAGGACCCTCTTCAGTAACTTTCTCCAGTGCAGACCCAGGAGGTACGGTAAACATGGTGACAAAGAAACCTTTAAAGGAGAGAAAAGGAGAAGTTTCCATGTCTACCGGAAGTTTTGGAACCCTGAGATCAACCATAGATTTAACGGGCCCTTTAAACGAGGACAAGACGTTGCTGTTCCGGCTTAATGCCGCCTACCAAGAGGCAAAATCATTCAGAGATGTCGTCAACAATAATGCATTCTTGATCACTCCTTCCTTGAGTTATGTACCCAATGAGTCGACGGCATTAAATGTTGAAATGATCTACAACAACAGTGTCGGGAACCTAGATCGTGGACAACCAATTTTTGGTGCCATTAATGGTGAATTTGACATCAACAGTACCCCTATATCGCTGAACGTCGGTGCGTCTAACGATCATTACAAAAATGATGAACTTACATTTACCACCAGCTTTAGTAAAAGGTTCACCGATGACTTTGGTTTCAATGCACAGTATATGAAACAAACCTGGGAGGAAGATTTGGCTGAACACAGAGTGGATGGCACGGCAGTTGACATTGATGGTAACGTAATCCCAACACTTGCAAGATTGAGATACGACAGAAGACAACAATTCTGGGAAACCGACAATTTGAGTGTCTATTTTGATTACAATATCAAAAGTGGAGATATTAGTAATACACTCCTAATAGGTTATGATGCTACTCGCTGGGAAAGAAAAATTGGGGCTGGATTCCTCCGTGCTAGAAGATATTTAACGATCAGCGGAGGTCAGTCTAATTTTAACCCTGCCAATGCAAGTAATTTCCAAACAATGGTTGTGAATGGCGTAACAATGCCAGTACCTGCTGTTCCACACTTCAATCTAGAAAATCCTTTCAACGGTGCTAGAAACACTAATGCCTACAACCTCGCAGAATTATCCATACCTGCAAATTTAACTACATCCGGTGGTATTTATCTGCAGAACCAATTTAAAGTTGGTAAATTGTCAGCCTTGATAAACTTGAGATACGAGTCGTTTAAGGATATTTTCAATTATGAAAAGAACGAAGAGGAATTCAAAACCAATGCATTTGTACCTAGATTGGGTTTAACCTACGAGATCACCAATAGTATAAGTGCTTACGCTACGTATCTAGAGGGCTTTCAACCGCACACCAATACGGTATCACTTTCACCGACCGCGGAAGGATTCTTCTGGGCAGCGTCACCTGCTAGATTTGATCCTCTCGAGAGCAGTCTAAAAGAAGTAGGCTTCAAGGCTGACTTTATGAATGGAAGGATATTTGCCAACCTAGCTATTTTTGACATCATCCAAAAGAATATCCTGCTAGGAGATACGTACGATCTAGAAACCTTAACCACTCGAGGTGAGCAACGCAGTAGAGGCTTTGAAATGGATATTTCTGGTTACGTGACGCCCGATTTTCAAATTGTCTTCTCTTATGGCTACAACGATGCAGAAATTGTTGAAGATGCCATAGAGTCATTCATCGGAGAAAGAATTGGAGGAGCACCCCAACAAAATGCCAATTTCTGGGGCCGATAC
Organism: uncultured Lewinella sp.; assembly: GCA_913057785.1. GTDB lineage: Bacteria > Bacteroidota > Bacteroidia > Chitinophagales > Saprospiraceae > DT-111. The sequence continues at coordinate 10,829 of CAJXPD010000078.1, forward strand.
GATTTTAATGATGCTAGTGTCTTGCGAGGCATTGGCATTGGTTTTGGTGCCCAATTTGTTGGCGAACGGTTTACCTGGTACAATCCTACCTATGCCACGGATAGAGTGCTATTGCCTTCCTACACTGTATTTGAAACTGCGGTGTACTACAAGCCGAGCAATACCGATATTCAGTTGACTTTGAAGGTCAATAACTTATTTGATGAAACTTATTGGTTAGGAGGTCTTAATCCATCCAGATTAGGCCCAGGAGCACCTAGAAATGTATTGCTTACAGCAACCTATAAATTCTAGGATATAAGTAAAGAAGTACAACCACTCCTATCCAAATCCTTTCTCGTAATCACCTTCGATTAGCCGGAGATTTGGAAAGAATGGTTGTACTTCCTACAAGCAAATGAGATACTTTGATCAATACCTAGTTACACCTCAATAATGACCTCAAAAGAAGTCCTCCCGATTATCAAGACCAACGCTCATGCTGTCCATCAGAAAAAATCTTGAGGCAAACACTAAAGAGAAGAATCAAGTAGCAGCAAATCACTCCACAGTATCTCCACTCACAGCTCGCTTTCCTAGTCCATAAACCACCAAGCCAAGCCCAACTACAAGATAAGGCAGACTGAGAAGCTGTCCCATATTCAAAATCATTCCCTCTTCAAACCCGACTTGGTTTTCCTTTACAAATTCGATTATAAATCGAGCCGAGAAACACAGAATCAACACGAATCCAAAGAAGAAGCCACTATTGAATCGTTTTCTCCCTGTTCTGTACAGCCTGATCATGATCATAAAGATGATGAAATAAGCCATCGCTTCATATAGTTGTGCTGGGTGTCTAGGTACTTGGTCCACACGTTCAAAAATTACACCCCATGGTTGCATCGTTGGGAGACCGATAATTTCAGCATTCATGAAGTTTCCCAATCTAATAAATCCACATGCCAAGGGAGCAACCACGGCAATTAGATCCATGACTTCAAGCAAGGCGTGCTTGGTTTTTCGAGCATAGAAATACAAGGCAATTAATATTCCTAAAGCCCCACCATGGCTTGCCAAGCCCTGATATCCAACAAATTGAATTCCCTCCTCACTTGTAATGCTAATGGGAAGGATCATTTCCAAAGGATGGGACAAGTAGTAAGACGGTTCATAAAATAGACAATGCCCCAATCTAGCCCCAAGCAGAATACCAATCATACCATAGGTAGACAACAAGTCTAAGTGTGCTGAAGGGATGTCTTCCCGCTTAAAAATGCCATCTAGCAGATAGAGGCACAACATTAGCCCGCCGGCAAAGAACACTCCATAGTATCTTAGGGAGAAGCCGAAAAGGTTTACGATTTCCGGGTCCGGATTCCAAGTAATGTATTGTAGTATCATAGCTGAGTGGGCGGCTTTAACAACTTTGACAGATCAGTAATAGTAAAGTATGGGCGAGTACATACTTCAGAAGAGGAGTCTTGACTTGGACCCTGCTGCTTTGCAACTCTCTTTCAATGATATTATTCAATTGCCTTTCGGGAATAACATCTAGGCCCTGCATGGCTTGATAAGTCTGCCAGGCCGTTTGCAATTCATTCCATTCCATAGGTCATTCTTTTGTACATTTTCTTAAGCTTGCTTTTAATTCGATTGAAACGCGTACTAACGTTGGTAGGCGTGAGTTGTAGGATTTCGGCTATCTCTTTGTGCGCATATCCTTCCAGATGTAATAAGGTAATGGCATTATCCAGATCGGATAATTGCTGGACAAGAAAGTGCAATTGCTGCATATGATCGTCAGCGAAAGGGAGGGAGACTGCCTGAGGCGCAGTATCTTCGTCCATAGCCACATACTTCGGACGTCGGCTTTCATCGCGCCGTTTAGCCAATATCGTATTCAAGCATACCCGATAAATCCAGGTCTTGGCGGTGCTCTCTCCTCTGAAGTTGGGATAAGCCCGCCACAATTGGAGTAGGACATCCTGCCGAATATCCTCAAAGTTGGATTCCTTGCTATACATCCGGCAGATGCTGTTGATCAACCCATGGTAGTCATTAACCATGCGAAGAAACCGTTGCTTTAAAGATTTTTGCATACCAATGGCTTTCTATTCCATTAGTAGCCCAAAAGCTTAGAATATCACACTTAAGTAAAGATCTTTTTTGGATGGCAGGGTGAGTAAAAGAGCAGATCTACATCTGCTCTTTTACTTTTCACTGAAATAATTAGGCTTCCGTCCGCAAGGAAGTTACGGGATTAGCCATGGCCGCTCTGATCGCATGCAAGCTGACGGTAAATAGCGTGATCAGAATAGCCCCCATCATAGCCGCAAGGAACACCCATAGCGAAAGATTCACATGGTATTCATAGTTCTCCAACCATTGGGACATGTAATTGTAGGTCAGTGGGATCGATATCACCCCTGCAATCACTACCAACACTATAAATTCTTTGGTCAATAATTGCCAGAGCCCAAATACGGAGGCGCCTAAGACCTTTCGAATTCCGATCTCCTTGGTCCGCCTTTCCGCCACAAAAGCAATCATACCAAAGAGCCCTAGGCAACTAATGAATAGCGCCAGAATGGTGAAGAAGCCCGCCAGTTTTCCAATGCGCTCCTCTCCTCGAAATTTAGTCAGATAATCTTCATCCATGAACTGGAAATTGAAAGGTCTAACCGGATCAAATTGCTTGAAGATGCCTTCAATTTTAGGGAGCGCCTCGGCAATATCTACATCTGCCTTGAGCTTGAGGGTAACTACATCAGAGCGATCATAATCCAAGAAATAGAGCATTTGTTTGACCGGCTGGTAAGGAGACTGAGTAATCATATTCTTTACCACACCGATGATATGATAGTCTTCATTTTTTCCCCACTGAATTTGCTTCCCAATGGGATCATCAAAGCCGAAATACTCGGCCGCTGCTTCATTGATCACAAAACCCAAGGAATCTGATGCAAATTCCTTTGAAAAATCACGCCCCTGCACGATCTCCCAGCCAATCGTTTTCCCAAATTCGTGACTCATGCGCATGGTATAAAACTGCTCGGTCAAGCTTGGATCTTTGCCTTCCCAATTAAAGCCGCTATTGTTGATGTAGGTCTGGGTGATAAAGGTCTCTGATTTCCCTACCTCCTCTACGAACCCGCTCTGCATTAGCTTATCTCGAAAGACGGAGTATTTTTCTGTGATCTTATCACTGATATAAGTACTCAACAAATTGGACTGATCATAACCCAGTGGACGACTCTTGGCGAACTGAATTTGCTGATAGACGATCATGGTGCTGATGATCAGTGTTATAGAAACGGTGAATTGCACCGTAACCATAAACTTCCTAGGAATACTGGCTTTCTTTCCCATTCGAATACTTCCTTTGAGCACCTTTCCAGGGCGGAAGGACGACAAATAAAGCGCAGGATAAGTACTCGAAAGAATACCCGTCAGAATAGTAAATCCAAGGCCTAATAGCCAGAAAACAGGATTCGCCCACCAATCTTTTATCTCCTTACCTGATACTTCATTGAAAAAGGGCATCAATAAGGCCACCAATACAAGAGACAAACAAAAAGCAAAGCCAGCGATTAAAAGTGCTTCACTAAAAAATTGATTGATCAATTGAGAGCGAAAAGATCCTAAAGCTTTGCGTACGCCAATTTCTTTTGCTCTCCGTTCAGATCTCGCTGTGCTGAGATTGATAAAATTAATACAAGCTAGCAGCAGGACAAACAGCCCAATGGTTCCATACAACCAAAGGAATTTGATCCTCCCACCAACCACCTTTCCCTGCTCAAAATCCGAATATAAATGCCATTTAGACATCGGGTGCAAGAAGATCTCGGGATTCAATCGCGCGCCCTCTTCCTCACTCAGATTATTAAGCGTAACGTCCTTGATAGCAGCCGAGGCGCTCTCGAGATCCACCTGATCAGCCAGCTGGACATAGGTTCGAAACCATCGATTGCCCCAGCCTACCCAATCAGGCTGCCATTGCTCAAATAATTTCCAGGAACCAAAGAAATGAGCATTGGAGAACGAGGAGTTATCTGGGAAATCTTCGTAAACACCGGTGACTGTCAAAATGTCCTCTGTTGTTAATTCGATGGTTTGACCAATCGGGTTCTCGTCATCAAATAAGGCTTTTGCGGTAGATTCAGAGATCAGGATGGAATAGGGATCGTCCAAGTTGTTTCGCGTGCCGCTCAGCATGCTTAAGCTAAGCATTTCAGGCATATCAGCTTCCACAAACATACCTGCTCGCCCGATGGTCTTGTCCCCTACAATTAAAGCACGGCCAGTAAAATGACTCGTGCTAGAGATGTACTTGAAATTACTTTCATAACTTTCTCTCAGGGCGGGTGCGAATTGTTTGGGCGAACTCCAGGAGGTCTGAATATCGCCATCAATGGTCTGATTAATCATGACTCGCGCGATCCGGTCATAATTTTCGATATTCCTGTTGTAGGATAACTCATCCCATACCCATAGGCTAATGAGTATGACGACCGCCATACCTATGGCTAGTCCGCTAATGTTGAGAAAAGAATATCCTTTGTTCTTGACGAGCTGTCGCCAACTGATTTTAAGGTGATGTTGTAACATGGTCGGGTGTTTAAAGGAATTTCTTCTAAATAAAGGTCTGATGATGCCCGGTCGGAAAAGCAGCAATACATCCAGGAAAAATAGGAGGCGAGCTTTCTTCAAGCCATTCTCTTCTATATTATCTTCGAAATGCTCGATGAGGTCGCCTTCAATGTCGGTGTGATAGGCGGGATGGCAAAACCAGCTAAAAAGCCGCATTGCCAGTTTGGGTGGTGCGTGCTTGGTTTGTTCTGGCATTAGGACAGTTTTAGTTGGGGGAAGGCAGGAGGAGGCATCGCATCCCAAAGTCGGTTGCGCGTCTCGCGAGATTCAACCAGTGCTGTATGTCCCAATGCAGTAAGGCGAAAGAATAATTTAGGCCGCCCTCCTCTTTTGCTAGTCGTCTCTCCTTGCTCAGAGGTCAGATATCCTTTCTTCTCCATTCTCCGAAGTGCGGCCTGCAAAGCACCCACACTCACTTTCCTATCCAATCGGGTCTTTATATCGTTCTTGATGTTTACGCCATAAGCTTCATCCTCGAGGATGCCAACGGTGAGTAGAACGATTTCTTCAAATTCTCCAATCCGATACTTCATACTTTACAATTAATCGAAAAACAGGTTAATTCCTGTTTGCAGTATTGCAAAGTAAAGGGTTTTGTAGGTTAATTCCTAATTGAAGTATTGAGAATTTGACATAGAGTTCCGATAGATTCAAATTCGATTATTGCCTGCTCTCGCAACACCACTGGTTTTATAGGACTGAAGATCAGCCTACTTAGTACAGGCTGTACAAGGAGTTCTATTTGAATCATACTTATATCAAGCAAAAGGGTACTAGGAAAAAAGCTTATTGCAAATTTGCTTCCTCGTACTTTTGAATATAGCTGACAGTATCGATTCCTAAGCTAAATAGATCCGACGTTCCCGATTGCTCCTGAATAGCCTGAGTCAGTTTTTGAATAGAATCTAGGGCTTCCTCAATACTGATATATCTTTCTAAGGCCATGTCAGGTATTTCTGCTTTTTCAAAAGCTTCTGCTTCTGATAGAAGAATGACTAATCTTTCGTTTATTCGGTCTCTCTCGGCCCTTTGATACTGAAGTAGATTGTCAAGCGCATCTTGCGCTCTATTTTGCGCCTCTATCCTTTTACCATTGGCATAAATAGCCAATACGGAAAGGCCCGCAATTACCACAAAGACAATGGTCCAGAGTCTTAATGAATTACTCTTTTTCAATTTCTTGCTTCTATCAATAAAAGAAGATTCTCTTTGATTTAATGCTATAGGTGAGGTTAGCAATAAAGGAAGATTCGCGTTATTGTGCCAAAGGTATTTTTTGTCCTTAAGGCCTCGTTCATAGTCAGTCACAGCATTGCCTAACCTGCTGTGTAGTAATAGATATTCTGCGGTAAATTCTTTGATCCATTCTTGTACTCGCCTCCAAGTTCTAACCAAAGCATCGTGGCTGGGTTCATAGTAATTTCGGGATTCACTATCAGTACCGGACTGGATAAGGCGCTTCTCCTCCAAGAGGGTAAGTACCTTGTCGATGCGCTTATTTTCTGCCTGTTGGCTAAAGTTCAACTCAGATTTCAGCACCCTTTTCCCAGCGGTCTCCCCACCAGATATGGATACCATCCTCAACATCAAATTACGCATGGTCTTCTTTTCTTCTATATCTAGTATATCATATGCCTCATCTGCGCTCGATTGTAGTGCTCCCGTAACCCCCTTCAATTGCTTATAGTCTTCTACAGATATACTCCGATACGGATCATCCTTACACTTGTCAAAGAGCTGCTGCATAGTAAACGAAAGCAAGGGCAAAGATCCTGGATAGTGGATAACCTCCTCAATAATATCATCTACGAGGCTAGAAGGTTCAAAGAATCTGCCCACCCGGAGTGCAGGAATACTAATTATTTCCCGAAGCTCCTCAGCACTGAAAGGAGGAACCCAATAATGCCCTCTATCCCAATCTGCCTTGATCTCATCAGGGATGTCCAGTTGTTCTTCAAAGTCGATTCGAACGGTAAAGGCCAACTTTTTCCCTGAAGCCCAAAATCCAATCAAAGCGTTCCAGAATCCAGAGATTTCCTCCTTTTCAGATTGTGTTACCAGCTGCTCCAATTGATCGATGATCAAAAGATCAAAATTTCTGATTCTCTTGAGTTCTGATAATGGTCTTCTCCCTGGTTGGATGGTTTCTACCTTCCCTGAAAAACGGGGAACAACCCCTGCCTGCAACAGCGATGATTTGCCCGTCCCTGAGGCTCCAATAACTACAGTAAGTGGTTGCGAATTTATTTTCTCATATAAGTCTGCGGTAGCTTTTTTTCTTCCGAAAAACAGATCTTGATCATCTTTTCCAAATGTATTCAGGCCTTTATATGGGTTGACAAAGGCGATAGGCGCTAAATCAACGGGATTGAAACCATCCATGCAAAAAAGGAATTCACCATTCTCATGCCTGTCCAAGGGATAAAGGCCTACATTTTGCACATTCCCTAGTTCTCCGGTAATAACGGGTAAGCGTTGTTGTAAAAAGGAAAAAAGCTCTGAGCTTGTGATGACTTTATCTGGGTGGGTGTCCGCTTCTCCTTGCAAGCCTGTAACAAGACACTGAGCAAAGGGAGACAGATTAGTCTTTCCACTTCGACCAACAAAATCTAAGGCAAACTGATCCGGAGCGGTAGAAGTCAGTACTTGCCAGGAAGCCTTCTTTTGAAAATAATTATAGTGTTGTTTAGAGAGTTCTCTATCAATGGTGCCAATCGCCCGAAACCTGCTAGCCCATCGGATAGCTCCACCAAAGCAACAATCCAAGATTAATAGCATGTGTTTGTTGAGAAGGGAATCAATGGCAACAAGCAAATCATTCATGGCGTACCATGTTTGACGGTTGCCAGCTACACCATCCACCGGTATCAAAAAACCTTTGAGCCCTTGCTCACTATTTTCACCCACTCCATGCCCAGCAAAATAAATCAAAACTTGCGTGTCTTTAGGTTGATGCTCCAGCGTAGCGGGAATGTACGTACTGAAATAGGTACGAAGTTCTTTCAGGTTTGCGTCAATAGAGTAATCAACTTTGTATTGGAATTCTTTCTCCAGCAGATTTCCCAATGCCCGTATATCCTTGGCTGGTGTAGCAAGCTTAGCAACTTGACGATAGGAACTTATACCAATTAAGAAAGCATACTTTTCCATAAAACTGAATTTGCTAGGTCAGGGAGTTCTGGTGAAAGTGGGAACACTTTGGTTATTTAATTAACAGCTCCCCACTAGGATTAATCTGGAACTTTATCCTATTTCCTGCGACATCAATACCCACTTCTGCTACCCCGTTGGAGAAAGCTTGGCACTCATCAAAATAAAAGGGAATTACTACTTTTTCATTTTGATCAATGTATCCCCATTTCCCCAGTTTTTTTGCAGGAATTAACCCCAAATGAGAATCAGATGCTTTCAACTCTTCATAATTGGTGGATATCTGAAAAATTCTATTAAAGTCCAGCATTCCGTACTGGGAATTTTTACGCACTACAAAAGTTTGGAAGGCCACTTTTTGAATTTCATCATAATCTCCAAACTTCTCTGTAGTCTTTCCATTGAATAGGTAATTACTATTATAGTCATCCTTAGCAATGGCATAATATTGATCTACTACCTGAATGTCTGTGTAAGTCCGTGGTTGATAATCGTCCGTAAAGAAGTATCCCTCAGCGGTCACTATTCCCCAATAGGTCGTCGAATCAAGATGCATCCCCGGCGTCCATATATCATCCCATTCTTCCCATTCGTTATAGGAAAATTTAACAAAGGCTCCTTCTTTGATCGGTGGATCATAACCTCGACCAGGTACTGCAACCTTAGTTCCATCCAATGTATGAAGCTCATACTCACCGTATTCTTCCACAATTTTGAAATCCAAGGTATCCTGCTGAGCAAGACTGTTTTCCTTTACTTGATTCTGTAGAAAAGTCTGATAGGCGGTCTCGTTCCAGATGAAGATGGTATCTTGATTAGCCTGGGAGGCTCTAACCCATCCCGGAGCAATGTAGCGGATATGGTCATACATGGGGTCAAGTAGATACTTACCTGTAAGATCAATTAGACCATAGCTAACATCTCGGTCTATGGAAATATCGTCTACAAAACTACCTATGCCAATAATCAGCAATCCAGTATCAAGTACCTCATATTCGTCAATTTCCGCTCCCTCTACAATTATTTCCTGCCCTTCCGTATCAAACAATTCCCAGTAATTAATCCCAACCGTAGCACCTTCCCAAGCAATTTCAGTGACACCCAAAGCTCCTCCGATTCCCCCTTTGTACTCCTCTAATGACACATAATTAGGATTAACAATGAAATTGCCAAGGGTATCGACAAAACCCCATCCATCATAAAAATCTTGAAAATCAGGGTTTTCCGTGACATAATTTACTCCAGCTAAACCTTCTGAAAAGTCCTCAACCTCATCATAGCGAATGTCAACTTGAAGTTTACCTTGTGCATCTACATACCCCCAAAGGTTATCTTTTTTAACTGCCAGTCGATTATAGTGAGGGCCCCAATATTCATCAAACTCAGCCTGCAATTGAACATACACTTCCGGCTTAATAATTCCCGTTACTACATATTCCAGAAAAAACTCCACATCAGATTGATCTTTACACTGCCAGTTTTGAATTCTCTTACCCGATGATTCAAATGGATAATAGACCTCCCCTTCTTTAGCCCAGAAATAGTCCTGAGAAAAGGACTCTACTTGTTGGAACCTAGGGGGAATGATGGTGTTTAAAAGGCTGTCTTTCAAGCCCCATCCAGCATCCGTGGAAAAAAAATAATGCGCAGACGGAGCGCGCTCGAGTTCTGAGTAGGTTTCCAGATTATAGGTATTTGCCGGACTTTGTTTCAAAATGTGAATCCACGATTCGTTTGTTTTATATAGATGGGGGACTTCTGACTTAAAAACAAAATCGTACTCTTGGGTTAGATCTTCCCCTTGATCATTGAGGAAGATAAATTTTCCATTAATCTGCGCTAAGGCCACACCTTGATAAAAAGCCTCAGGGTTTTGGTAGATAAAAGGAGTCTGCGTAACGGCATTTTCATTGAGTACAGCAAAGTTGCCCTCCTTGTAGGCCCATGAAGCCCTTTCACCTGCACCAAAATTATAAAAAGCGAGTAGCCGTTGAGCTTGCGCCAGGTTTTCATTAGCAATCTTAGTTTGCACATCCGCCCTTTCCCGTTGGCGCACCGCCTCAAGTCGATCTGACTCAATTAACCGATAAACCCGCAGTAGTCTCTCATTGACTCGGGACAATAAATTCTTATCACAGATCGCAGCTGCATTGTATTTATGAATGGCCAGTTCGTAATCTATATTCTTACCTGTTGTTAGGCCGTCAGCGTCCATAATGATACATTCACAAGCATCTTGCGCTTCGAGTATACTGGGGCCAAGCAAAATGAATAGGCTAAGGATTAACCTATGAATTAGGGGTAAACGACTATTGAACTGCTGTAGAACTTTCCTCATGTCCTCTTTCTTATCGTATAATGCTGCTGTTGATAACCGAACGATTGAAAGATCATTATAATTTGTCGAAAAAGGAAGACTGGTAGCCAATTAACTAGTCTTCTTAGAAGTTAATTCACTCGCCGCCGCTCCTCCGCTTGCCTAATGTCCTTAATCTTTCTCACCTGTTTGCTCCCGAACGACTGTTGGTAACTAAGCCGAAAAGTACGATTGCTAAAGTCAGCCAAGCGCTCGACAAAAATGTGCTGGGCGGGCAGATCAGTGATCCCAATATTTTGTATGCTTTCCAACAGATCCGAAAGGCCAAAGGTAAGTCGAGCCCCATTAGGAAACTTCTTCTGTACACCAATATTCAAGCCGCCATAGGGTTGTAGCCGCACATTTCCATTTAGCCCTACCGAGCGGTAGAAACCAGATATTTCCAGGAGCCAATCCTTCGGCAGCTTAATAAACTGGTTGACATTTGCAGAATAGCGACTTTGACTGAGTTTGAATTCTCCAAGCGCCTCTCGTGTAGTGGCCTCTATGTATGATAAGCCAGCAAAAAAGCGCATTGACCACCATGAGGTAAAAGTGATAGGACTACTAATGGAAACATCGATGTACTCCTCCTTTTGTAAATTTCTAGGTAGTATGGTTTGTGTGTTCGTAATCGGGTCAAAGCGATTTTGGAAAGAAGCAATGGTACTATCCTCTTTTGTGTACTGAATACTAAAGCTAATGGTCTTCCAACGATAGTTTGCACTTACATTGTGTGAAATGGCCGGCTGCAAGCCTGGGTTTCCTTCATTGGAAGTATTGGGACCCACGAACACTTGAAAGGGAGCCATTTCACTAAAGGACGGTCGGTTGATTCTTTTGCCATAGGCTAGGTTAAAGTCGCCAAATTGGGCATATAAAGTAGGAAAGAGCGCGCCAAAGGCACGATCGACTAGCAGTTTTCCTTCCGCATCACCTAATTCAGAGTCTGAGTATTCGTAGCGCAGCCCACCTTTGAATTGCACCTTGTCTGATAGCTTAACATTCAACTGCGTGTACACCGCTCCAACCACCTCTCTCAAATTACTTAAGGAGGTAAATCCCGGTAATTCAACTTCATCTCGAAGCACGCTGACGTCATTTTCAAAAGTGGCATAACTAGCCTTCACACCACTACTCCACTGGAGCTTCGGTGAAACCTGATTCCGAAAATCTACTCGACCTACCCGAATCACAAAAGGCGTTTCTTTATCGCTGATTAAGTCAAAACCTGGCAAGGACTCACCATCGGATAGCTGATAAGCGAAATCATACTTAATGGGATTCGCATTATCAAACCACAAGTAATCCAGGTCAGCACTGATACTTGTTTTTTCATTCCATTTATGACTGAAGTTGAGATTCCCTTGTAGGCTTTCCCAATCATTCTCTTCGAAAAGACTGGCGCTAATCAAGGTATCTAAACCGTCCAAGGGTCGAAAGGTAATGTCATAGCTGCCCTCCATATTCCAAAACCTGCCAGAGTTGGTTAATACACTCCCGAATCTCGTCTTTGGATTGAGTTGGTAATCCATCACTAAGCGTAGATTGTGGCTACTGACGTATGGATCACGCACGGAGAGCGTATTAGTCTCCAGAAGATTATCACCGATCCCGACTCGACGATCAATACTACCATACTGCTTTTGCCCATGATGTGATACGGCATAACTGGCTGCAAAGGCTAATGAGTTCTTCCGATAGTTGAAATCAAAGCTTCCATTTATCAATTCCCCATTACCGTAGCCAGCTGCCACCGTATAGCTACCATTCCATCCATCTCCGGGGTATTGCTTGAGTCGAAGATTGATAAACCCAGCATTACCCTCAGCATCAAAATTAGCGGGAGGTGTAGTAATCAACTCCACGGCGCTGAGATTATCTGCGTTCAAACCCGATAGATAGTTAAATAAAGCCTCTTGGGTCAAATACTGCTGGCGATCATTAATCAGTAAGCTAAGGCCATCCTTACCCAGGATGCTGATGCTTTCATTTTGCCGGTCCACGATTACCCCTGGAAGCTTCTCCAGCAGATCCAACACAGAGGTTCCAATCTTCGCGAGCCGGTTTTCGAGATTCACAATGGTCCGATCTAAGGCTTGGACCAGGAGTGGTTTTTCAGCGATAACTTCCACCGCTTTAAGTTCAATACCTCCTTCCAGCAGGACAATCGGGGGGATGTCCAAATCAGCTTCATTGGCAGGAATAGGAACAAATACACTATTGAATCCGAGCAGATGAATAGCCAGCACTTGCTCCCGCGCTTGCTCTTTCCTCAGGCTAAAAAAGCCACGCTCATCCGTAGTGGTACCGATCAGAAAACTACTATCTGGAAGAGTTAGTAATAACACATTGGCAAAGGCCAGGGTCTCGCCCTTTTCATCGACAACACGCCCAGAAACCTTGGATTGAGTACTGGCTTGTACACAGAAGAGTAGCCCAAGTAAAGCAAAGAAATAACGACTGAGGGTCGGGTAATACATGATAGGACTGGATTGGTTTAGAACAAACCTAATAGTGGAATGTACAGCAGAAAAATGCATTCGTTGAACAGCAGAAACTCTAGGTTATCTGTACCCGGAACACTTGGCCTGATTTTTCTGTCACTGAACCTATCATTACCTCAGTTTGCCGATTTGGGAAGGTGGTTTTGACTAAAATTTATAATATTCGGTAGTATGGAATACCGGACGTTTATATCAAATCGATCTACGGAATTAGGGTTACAGCTGGGGATTTTCGTCCTTTTGTTATCAATTAAGGCCTTCAGCAAAAATAGCGACCCGCATCTTCACTTTTTTGAAATTGTTCCCACAGCATTACAGTTGGGAGTTGCGCTCGGGATCAATTATTGGCTCTTAAGTCGTTTTTTTTATCCGAAAAGGTACTTACCCTTTTTGTTGGGTGTATTAGTTCTCTTGATTGGAGGAGTGGTTTTAAAAGAGATTTTCCTCGATGGTCTATTCTTCAGAAATATGCCTAATGACTGGATAGGGGAAATTGTGGACGGGATCAGACACTTCTCCCCTAGCGTCTTATTATTTGTTGGTATAAAATTGGCGTTAGATGCTCGGCAAAGACAAACAGAGGTGGAAAGGCTAAAAGCAGTGGTAACAGAAAGCGAATTGCAGTTTCTAAAGTCGCAAATCAACCCACATTTCCTCTTCAACAACCTGAATAACCTCTACGCTCATTCCCTAAACAACTCCCCAAAAACATCGGACATCATCCTACAGCTTTCTTCATTAATGCGTTATATGCTGCATGATTGCAAGGAGAAATTTGTAGCCTTAGAGAAAGAATTCAATTACCTGCGTGACTTCATTGACTTACAGCGGTTGCAGATCGAGAACAAGGCACAGATCGAGGTGAAAATTCAGGGAGAGACTGTGGATAAATTCATTGCCCCACTAATTCTGGTCACCTTCGTGGAAAACAGCTTTAAGCACAGTATGTCAAGCCAAACCGAAGAAATCAAGATCATAATCGAGCTAAGTGTGGAAGACCATTTGCTTAGCTTATATTGTGCCAATACCTTTTCCACCAATAGTAATGTGGAACAACTCTCTCACGGCATTGGCCTTGAGAATGTACGAGCAAGACTGGATCTATTGTACCCTAATGCCCACCAACTGGAGGTCAGTGTTGAACATAAACTATACGAGGTAAGGTTGGGGATGGATTTGTCCAATGTAAAATCTTGAAAGAGTAATGACTTGTATTATCGTTGAAGATCAACCACACGCTCAAGGCATCCTGGAAAGATACATCGGAGAGACCGATACACTCGATCTGTTAGGGACCTTTGGTGATGCGCTTGCTGCCCGGCGCTTTTTGAATGAGCAATCAGTGGACCTCATCTTCTTGGATATTCATCTACCAAAACTATCAGGAATCGATCTAGTAAGTCTCCTCAGTCCCCAACCCAAAATTATCTTTACGACCGCCTTCTCCGAATATGCATTGCAGGGCTATGAATTGGATGCGGTGGATTATTTATTGAAGCCCTTTTCCTTTACACGCTACTTACAAGCCGTCTCCAAGGCCGAACGTTTGACTGAATTGGGAACAGATAAATCCAAACCAGAAGCCGAGTCAAAAACTAGTCCACCAAACGAAATCATCTTTATCAAGTCGGGATCAGATTACATTAGAATCGAAAAGACGAGCATTAAATACGTCAAGGCCGATGGAGATTACACCTGGGTTTTCACCAAAGCGACCAAACACCTAGCCAACCATTCCCTTAGATACTGGCTGCAACACCTTCCCGATAACCACTTCTGTCAAATCCATAAGTCGTACCTAGTAAATGTGCGCTTCATTGAAAAGATCTCGAACAATCAGATCTACATTGATAGTGATAAACTTCCCATTGGAAGAACTTTCAAGCGTACATTTTTCACCAATTACCTGGATGAAGACTCGAGCAGAAGCTAGATATTTGATTCATTAGCAAGTTCACTCCAAAACCAGTCCCCCCTCCTCTTTATCCCTCGTTTCCCTAAAACCACTCAATGGTATGTTTAAAAGGAGTATATCCCGTTATATACACACTGTTCCCCTTCTGCTTGGGTAGCATTCCTCTCATAGTGGCCCACTTATGCGTCGCAATTCCTGGTCCAAAAGTGATGACATCCTTTCCGACTTCATACCGCCCCATTCCTTCCTCCAGAAAAAATGAATCGTCAACATACTTATCGGTAGTCGTACCGGAGAGTTCTCCACCAGGTCTAAAACTCATTTCCATGGAAACTGGCACATGATCTGTCCCTTCGATCTGGATATCCATCCTCAGTTTACCATCGTTTTCTGAAATACTAACTTGGTACTGCATGATCTGCGGTTCGCTCAATGTTCTTTCTTCTCTTGGCATCTTTTCATAAATGCCATCCCCCGGAATTTTGTCTTTGGGAAAAGGCTGAAAATAGCCGTGTTTTACCGTTCTAGAGAGTACAATTTTCTCTCCATCAAAATCAGCCTGTTCGGCGATAAACTGTCCTCGGTCTCCAAAGAAGGCAGCAGCCAAACGTACAGACTGCAACACGGCACTTCCCTTCATGAAGGAAAAAAATGTCGGGTTCTTTTCTATGATGGAAATATCAGTATCTCCTCTTCTGATTCGAAATACACCGGAGTGTGCAAAGCGTTTGAAATAGTTGTCCGGAATCTTTGAGGGGGCAGGTATAGGCAGGGTAAATGTGGGAAGTTCCAAGATATAAGGAAGATAATGCAACACCCGTTCTGGCATTTCTCGCTCGATCAGCTCACAGACAGCTGAATAAGCGGGGTTTTTATCTCTAATCGCAAAAAATAGATACGTATAGTAATACCCATTTACATATCCCGTACGGGCAGCATCTTGCCTTCCCGAGGCATCGGTCAAGACTTCCCCGCCTGGTTGAATGTAGTACAAAGTCATATCCAGGTTTTTACGCACCACATCCATCAAATCTTTTCGCTCCAACAAACGCCCCATAGTGAGGAACATATCGTCGCAAGTGGGAGAATAAATAGACACACTTTGCTCCGTATACTGCCCATCGGGATCCATATCGATTCCCTCACTTAACCAAACATCAATCCGGTCCGTATATTTCTTCGACGGGAAAAAAGCATTAAGTCTCGCCAAAGCCGAAGCAATCACCCAGCGATGGTTGGCCGTATGCGCTCCGCCGACCAACAGGCACTTCCCTGCATTCTTTAAAAAAGCCTCCAACTTTCCCAGGAAAACGCCCATTTCGGGACGATCCAAGCGCTTGATGTTGACATAGGTCGGACTTAGGTAATTTACAATGAAGGCTGTATCTGGAGTTGAATGAAAATTCGTGCTATACAAATCAATGGTGCCATCTTCGTATTGTACATTAAGTAAGCACTGGACGGCTTTCTCCATTGGCTGCACCAATTTCTCTGAGAGATAGTACCTGGAATAAGGTGATGCATAAGAAGCTCCCAATTTCAAGATAATCTCCTTGGTAGCATGTGCATTGGGTATTTCATGGTTATTCCTCAACCCACCATGCCAGCGGTCGCCAGGTTTATCGATTTGTAATTCCAGCAAACGGTCAACTACATCATCGTTGATCTCCGACAATTTCACTAGCATACGTTCTATCCTTCCGCGATTATCTTTCTCCGAAAAAGCAATAGTAGGTAGTAGGGCGATTCCGGACGCCATTAGGCTGCAGTCCTTCAGAAATACTCTCCTAGATGGTTTCATTCGTTATGTTTTGATTTAAATCTTGGGTTGGCTTGGGTATCTAGAATATTGTTATTGACTTGATTGATTTTGGTATATCTTTTTGACAACCTCAAGTTTCTCCTCCTTCTCCGCAATGGCTCGCGTCGTAAACATCATCACTCCACTGGAGCACCCGGCTTGTCCACCAGACAAGACCGTTTTAAAGGCCTCCGGATACACAATCCCTGGGGAATCATGGGCCTGTACGATGGGCCATATCTTGGGAGAAGCCTCTTTCCCCAAAGCTAGTCGTTCACAAAACCAGTTGATGTTCTCTTCGACCCACTCCGGTCGTCGGCCCATACGTTCGTGGTAAACCATCGGTGAAAACACATCGATTGTTTCCTTTAATAAATCGTAGTCTAAACCCAGGATGCGGCGTCTGGCCCCTTCGAACTCCTGATCTTCCCATGGACAATGGTACAACCCCAGAAGAGCCCCAGGTCTGATTTCTTGAATGATCTTCTTCATTTCTACCGCCCATTCCAAAATGATTTGACATCGCCATTCTCTCCACTTGCGATCTTCTTGACTAAGTACCCACCGCGCCTTTTCGGCAGTAGAACCCACTGGTAGTTCGATGCTCTTTTCATTCGAAAAACGTCCGAGACAATGATCGCAGAAACAAGTTTCAGGTAAGATGGGTTCGGGTTCTTCAAATTGTGCGTGCCAATGCACATAATCCATCCAGACGCCATCCAGCTCATAATTAGTGAGCAGATCTCTCAGTTGATCAAACCGATAACGGCGAAATCCTGGTTCCGTAGGACAGACCCCCATAAACCAGCCTGCCGCCTCCACGGGTTCACCTTTTTCATTAATCGCCCAGGCCTCGGGGTGCTTTTCCACATAATTTTTCCCATTGAGCGTTGCGAACTCAGTAAAAACACGGACACCTTCTGACTGTGCACGTTTTAGCATTTCAGCTTGGATGGATCCGCTGTGTACAAAAATGGCATTTACCCCAATCTCATCAAGCTGGTATCCCTTATCCCATAGCGGTTTCGGAGAGCCGTAAACCCCTCTGACTTCCTCTGATTCAGGTTCAGCACTTTGGGAACTATTTTTGTCTTCACAAGCACCTAATGTAAGGAAGCCCAGCAGAAATAAAAAGGATCGATAAAGGGAGTATGGAGCAGAAGTCAACATTGCATTCAATTTGATTCGTCCTCAATTCGTGAGCCTTACCAAGTTAGAACAAAACAAGGGAAATCACCCAATTCATTGAGATATCCCCTTTCACTTTCATTAAAATTCTGTTTCAGCTGTAATAGCTTGTGTAAAAGCATAGTCCTTCTGCGATCCCCTTGTCAGGTAGAATCCCCCATCTGGAACTTTTCTCCTCCCTTCTCTTGTTATAGCACCGAATTGATCACATTATTAGAACCTATACGGTGAAAAATACTTTCCAAAATATCAATGCCAATCGGCAGCTACAAGAACAGGAGAACGCTCGTTTCTTCCTATCCTTCGACCTAGGTATAAGTCGATCGGTACAGGAACAGCAACAAGAAAGTTCCTCCTCCCTGTTCGACTCGCTACTCTAACAACTCCCTACAAATCATTTGCAGTTGTTAGCAGAGCAGCTGCAAATCCAATACAAATCATTCTAGCAGTTTGCTCTAATAGCACCATCACTTCGATCAGGAACCTTAGTGGACTTCAGTAGTATTCCATTTTTTGAAGTTGTTCAAGAATGTCTGCTGAGTCGAAATGGAGGAGTTTTTTGGCTCAATTGAGGCTTTTTTTGAACCGCATAGCAGCGCTACGTGGCGATAAAAAACCGAAAAGTGAGTCGAAAAGAACTTCATCGCGGCCAGTCAGACATTTTTAAACAACTTCTTCATCAATAAAACTCAAAATCATGTCTAAAATGATTTTCAAACGTGAGAAGCCACACGTTAACATTGGCACGATCGGCCACGTCGATCATGGAAAGACTACCCTCACTTCTGCTATCACCTTCTACCTCGCCGGGAAAGGCTTGGCAGAACACAAGGGTCTAGATAGAATCGACTCTATCCAGGAAGAAAAAATCCGTGGAATTACCATCACGGCTACCCAGATCGAATACGAAACTGAAAAAAGGCACTATGCCCATATCGATTGCCCAGGGCACGCCGACTATGTAAAGAACATGGTTACTGGTGCGGCCCAAATGGATGGAGCCATCGTATTGGTTGCCGCTTCTGAAGGCGTGATGCCACAGACTAGAGAGCA
Source organism: uncultured Lewinella sp. (assembly GCA_913057785.1). Classification (GTDB taxonomy): domain Bacteria; phylum Bacteroidota; class Bacteroidia; order Chitinophagales; family Saprospiraceae; genus DT-111. The sequence continues at coordinate 29,431 of CAJXPD010000078.1, forward strand.
CATTCTGCTGGCTCGTCAGCTAGGTGTTCCTAAATTGGTGGTGTTCATGAATAAAGTCGACCTCGTAGATGATCCAGAATTCATCGAGCTAGTCGAAATGGAGATTCGAGAGTTGTTGGATCAATACCAGTTCGATGGCGAGCATACGCCTATTATTAAGGGGTCCGCCTTGAAGGCACTTCATGGCGAAGCCGGTGGCATCGAAGCCATAGCCGCTTTGATGGATGCAGTAGATCAGCACATCCCTACGCCGATGAGAGCCCTCGACAAACCGTTCTTGATGCCCGTAGAAAGCATGGAATCTATCACGGGACGAGGTACGGTAGCTACGGGTAGAATTGAGCGCGGTAGGATCATTAAAGGTGACGAGATAGAGATCCTTGGCTTAGGCGCTGATGGCGTGACATCTACCGTAACTGGCATTGAGACCTTCCAAAAGACATTGGAGGAAGGCATTGCTGGAGACAGTGTAGGTTTGTTGTTGCGTGGAGTAGATAAAGATCTTCTCCGTCGTGGCATGGTCATCTGCGCACCTAATTCTATCGATGCCCTACAGCGATTCACCTGTGAGGCTTATATGTTGACTAAAGCAGAAGGAGGCAGAAAGAATCCTTTCTTCTCCGGCTACAGTCCACAGTTCCTATTTCGCACTACGGCCGTCACTGGGCAAATTTCCTTGCCTGAGGATGTCGACATGGTGCTACCCGGAGATACAATCCGCTTTGACGTTACTTTGGATAAAGCCGTAGCTATCGAGCATGGCCTTCCATTTGCCATGCGAGAAGGTAGCCGAACCATCGGCGCCGGTCAAGTTACACAGATACTGAAATGAAGTGCAGGAGGGTGAGGGTTTTAATTTTAACCACTCATCCTCCGCTCTTCCAACCCCAACGCCAACTCCTTAAGTCTAGCTAGATACGTATGCCCATCAACAGTACACATGTCTTGACTGTAGCATTTTCTTGTTTTAGATAGACTAATCGTCTTTTTGCCAAGATTACTTATGGTCGCACTCTCCAGCAGAATTAAAAATCACGCCACTCACTGAGGGATCCCCTTCCTCCACTTAATAGACCAGCAAAATTCTGACGAGGCATCTACTTTTGAAATGTATTCATTGCTTACTTAATCAACCAAACAGTACACAGATGAAAATTGCTTTGAAATCCATTTCCTTTTCTATTCTACTAGCTTTATTGGCTTTGCCCTTCACCTCACAAGCTCAATCGGTTCAAGCAGAAGTGGAAGCCTTTGTTGCTAATTTTGGTAAACTATACAACCAAGGAGATGCTGCCGGCTTGGCCACTTTATTCACCAAAGATGCGATGATGATTATGGCCGACAACCAAATGGTTACCGGCAAGCAAGACATCGAAAAGTATTATCGCCAGTTCCATGATGTGATGGAGGTCAAAGGCGAAATCAACTTGGGCGAAGTCATTCCTTTACCCGGTGACTACTCCTATATCAGCGGTCCATATACCCTTGGCGCTACCGTAAAAGCCAATGGACAGAAATTGGTACTGGAAGGAAGTTACGGCACCTTGTTGAAGAAGATTGATGGTCAATGGAAAGTGGTCAGACAAATGGTCATGGCGCCCCAGTCCTAAGGTTCGGAATAAATACCAAGGTCAATGAAATTCCTTGATGATGGCATGATCATCAGGGAATTTTCCTTCATTAATACCAAAGTCCTCACCCCCTACTTCTTCGAAACTACAGCCTCCAGAGCCGATGTTGCGTGTCTCCACCAACATCTAGCCCAGCCCTCTAAGCTCCAAAGGTGCCTTAGGTTAAGCATCTTTTCGAAGATCCTGGACTGCAGCTTTCACGACTCAAAGAAGACATTCGGGCAATTATGCTTAAATTGTCATAGCATACCAAATCGGACAACATGAAAAACCTCCTAGTCATTCTCCTTGCCTTAATCCTATTTGCTTGTGGTCCAACCTCTGAGTCTATAGAACTATTTGATGGGAATAGCCTACAAGGCTGGCGCATGGATGTACCTGCCATGGATGCAGCTCCAGACACTACCAAGCCTTTCTTGGTAAGAGACGGCAAACTGGTTAGCTTAGGGAATCCACAAGGGCATCTGATAACTGACAAGTCCTATGAAAACTACCGCCTGGAAGTACGTTATCGTTTTGCAGGGGAGCCGGGGAACTGCGGGGTGTTGGTTCATGCTTCAACACCGCGTTCACTGTATGAGATGTTTCCGAAATCATTGGAAGTGCAGATGATGCACAAAAATGCGGGAGACTTTTGGTGTATTGTGGAGGATATAAAAGTGCCCGAAATGGAAAAGCGGCGAGGACCTAGGGCCGAGTGGGGTATCGTAGAAGGTAAGAAAAGGAGGATATTGAATCTAACGGACGGTTCTGAAAAGCCACTTGGCGAGTGGAATGATATGGTTATTGAGTGTTTCGAAGATAAGATCAAAGTATGGCTCAATGGTGACTTGGTCAACGAAGGTTATGATTGTACCGTACGTAGCGGGCAAATCGCCGTCCAGGCCGAAGGTTCCGAAGTAGAGTTTGAAAAAATCGTGCTCACTCCCATCACGGAACTCACCGAAAACCCAGATGAGGCCTCCTATTACACCCAAGCAGACTACCCGGACGTACCCAAAGCCGATGTGCATGTACATGTACGTACAGATCGGACCACCTTCGCTGAAAAGGCCAAAGCTGACCAATTCAAACTAGTCAATATTGTGGTAGATGGCGCCAGTTCCTGGCAGGGAATCGAAGATCAATTCGAATATGTCATGCTACAGCAAAAAGCTTTCCCTGAGCAATACAAGGTAATTACCTCCTTTAGTGTGGAGGGGTTTCACGAAGCCGGGTGGTTAGAGAAGACTCAAACTTGGCTTGATCAGTGCTTCGATCGCGGGGCCATCGGCATCAAAGTATGGAAAAACATTGGCATGGTATTACAGGATACCGATGGATCGAACGTCATGCTAGATGATTCACGTTTTGATGATATCTTCACTAAACTGGAAGAAGGAAATAAACTCGTCGTTGGCCATCTGGGTGAACCACTGAATTGTTGGCTCCCATTGGAGGAAATGACCACTAACAACGATCGCTCTTATTTCAAGAATAACCCGCAGTATCATATGCATCTTCATCCAGAACTACCTTCCTACGAAGATCAAATGCGGGCTCGCAATAACAGACTAGATAAACACCCTGAACTCGAATTTATGGGTGCGCATATGGCAAGTATTGAATGGAGCGTGGACAGTCTGGCTGCCTGGTTCGATCGCTATCCTAAGGCGACGGTAGATCTAGCCGCCCGCATGGGTCAAGTTTTTTGGCAGACGCAACAGCATCGAGAAAAGGTCAGGGACTTCTTCATCAAATATCAAGATCGGCTCCTATATGCTACTGATATGGGTGACAATGGATCTTCCGATCCAGCCGATCTCACTAAACGACTCGAAGAAACCTGGAAGCGAGATTGGCAATACTTTGTTAGCGGAGAAGAAATGGAGAGCGATTTGGTGAATGGTTCCTTTCAAGGCATAAAACTGCCGCGAGCTGTGGTGGATAAGATCTATTTTCAAAATGCCCAGCGGGTGTTTGGCTTTTGAGCCTCCCCAGCCAATGTTGTGTATCCCGACCAACATCTCTCCTTGGCCTTTAGTCTCTATGGGGTTCAAAGATTACATCAAATTAAAATCTTTTCTAATTCTATAGGATTACGATTACTATGGTCGATCTCTACAACGATAACCAATAAATCTTCCTCTTCTATTGTGTAGATTATGCGGTAAGACCATTTCAACACCCGTCGATAGGTGATGACCAGATTGTCTACCCCTCTTAGCAAAGGGTTTTTCTGCGGCATCCTAGCCAATTTCTTAAGTTCGGCGACAATTCCAGCCCTTACTTTTTCAGCAACTGAATCTGACGCGGTTTGAATAAGGTAATCTACAATCGATTTTAGGCTACTTTCAGCTTGTTCTGTAATTACTACTTGGTAGGTTTGATCCATCCCTTCGACTTTTCATCTAATTCATCAACGCTGATATAATTTCCCTTTCTAGCTGCGGCAACCTCTTTATCCAATACATCTTGAAGTTCGCTAGCACGCCTCGGATTTCCATGCGCATCATAACTAATGATTGGATCATCTTCAGTAAGATAGGCTTCCATCATGGCATAGACCATCCTTAGCAGCTTCTCATCTGCTTCTTCCAACTGCTTTAAAACAGCCTCCTTAATTTCTGTAGTACTCATGATGGATCTGTTGAATTTACCATTACTAATGTCTAGCAATTTAACATAAAAATCTATATTTCAGTTCTTCTAAACAAAATGCTTTTACCCAAATACTATATCGAACGAGCCTAAATTGAAATTAATAGTAGCGTTCGATATTGCGCATCCCTACCAACATCCATCCTCGATTTCCAGGCTACATGGGATTTGCAGGTGAAAAATCTATCTGGCTAGCTAGACGGGCACCTGCAAGGGCTGGAGGGGCTTACCACCCTAAATTTTTTAATCGCCACATACAGAATTTCCCACATTTCCATAAACACTTCTACTATTACTGCGTTACCTCTCTAAGTAAGTAAACTGCCTTGTTTACTTTGAACTGCCGCTCTACTGTTTTTCAATCATACCTCATATTAGTAAAACTTTGCCTCATTGCGGCAACCATTACTATTACTAATACAACCATAATTTTAAGTAATAGTCATTGTCGTACTTTTATACTCATTATATATACAACAATAAATAACGAATGGATCATAACCCACACGGAAGCTCCAACGGAGATATTAGCAAGTGCCCATTCATGGGTGGTGCGCTAAAAAAGAGCGCTGGTAACGGTACCTCAAACCGCGACTGGTGGCCCAACCAACTGAAATTAAACATCCTTAGACAACATTCTTCTCTGTCCAACCCAATGGACGAAGATTTTGACTACGCAGAAGAATTCAAGTCCCTTGATTTAGCGGCCGTAAAGCAAGACCTAACCGACCTGATGACTGATTCTCAGGAGTGGTGGCCTGCTGACTATGGTCACTATGGTCCATTCTTTATCCGAATGGCTTGGCACAGTGCGGGTACCTATCGTATCGCTGATGGACGTGGTGGTGCTGGTGCAGGACAACAGCGTTTCGCTCCTTTGAATAGTTGGCCAGATAATGCCAACTTGGACAAGGCACGTCTGTTGTTGTGGCCCATCAAGCAGAAGTACGGTAGAAAAATCTCTTGGGCGGATTTAATGATCCTAACTGGAAATGTTGCCCTTGAGTCTATGGGTTTCAAAACCTTCGGATTTGCAGGAGGTAGGGAAGATGTGTGGGAGCCAGAAGAAGATGTGTATTGGGGTCCAGAAACAGAATGGCTAGGTGATAAGCGATATGAAGGTGACAGAGAACTAGAGAATCCACTAGCTGCTGTACAAATGGGATTGATCTATGTGAATCCTGAAGGCCCTAATGGGAACCCAGATCCAGTCGCAGCTGCACGGGATATCCGTGAGACCTTTGGTCGTATGGCGATGAATGATGAAGAGACGGTGGCTTTGATCGCTGGTGGTCACACCTTTGGTAAGACCCACGGTGCCGCTGATCCTGATAAATACGTCGAGAGAGAACCGGCCGCTGCTGGTATTGCAGAACAGAGTATGGGTTGGAAAAACAACTTCGGCACAGGTGCTGGTGGTGATACCATCACTAGTGGTTTAGAAGGTGCTTGGACGACTACACCTACGCAGTGGAGCAATAACTTCTTCGAAAACCTATTCGGATACGAGTGGGAATTGACCAAGAGCCCTGCTGGTGCTAACCAATGGACACCCAAAGGGGGTGCCGGTGCAGGATTAGTGCCCGATGCTCATGATGCGAGCAAGACACATGCGCCTTTTATGCTAACCACTGACTTATCCTTGCGCATGGATCCTGCTTATGAAAAAATCTCTCGCCGTTTCTACGAAAACCCTGATCAGTTCGCTGATGCTTTCGCTAGAGCTTGGTTCAAGTTGACGCACCGTGATATGGGACCTATTGCTCGTTACCTAGGATCTGAAGTACCTACGGAAGAGCTAATCTGGCAAGATCCAGTTCCAGCAGTTGATCATGACTTGATTGATGATGCTGATATCGCTGCGTTAAAGGCTAATATTCTAGCTTCTGGTTTAAGCGCTACTGATCTAGTTTCTACTGCTTGGGCTTCTGCTTCAACCTTCCGAGGTTCTGATAAGCGTGGAGGTGCGAATGGTGCTCGGGTGCGTTTGGCTCCTCAAAAAGACTGGGAAGTAAACAACCCAGCACAACTAGCGAAAGTATTAGGTACTTTAGGTAGCATTCAAGAAGAATTCAATAGCACACAGTCTGGTGGAAAACGTGTTTCCTTGGCAGATGTGATCGTATTGGCAGGTGGTGTAGGTATTGAGCAAGCAGCCGAAGCAGCGGATTATGAAGTGACCGTACCTTTCACTCCTGGTCGTACAGATGCTTCTCAAGCTCAGACGGATGAAGAATCATTTGCAGTACTTGAGCCAGTAGCTGACGGATTCCGTAACTACTTGAAAGGTAAATACGCCGTTTCTGCCGAAGAGCTATTGATTGACAAAGCACAGTTGATGACGCTAACCGCGCCTGAAATGACGGCTTTGGTAGGAGGTTTGCGTGTGATTGGAGCCAACTATGACGGATCTAAGCACGGTATGTTCACTGATCGTCCAGGTGTTTTAACGAACGACTTCTTTGTCAATTTGTTGGATCTACGTACCACTTGGAGTGCTACATCTGAAGCAGATGAGACCTTCGAAGGGCGTGATCGTGCTACAGGAACAGTAAAGTGGACAGGTACTCGAGTTGACTTGATCTTTGGATCAAATACAGAACTGAGAGCAATCGCTGAAGTATATGGATCTGGTGACGGAGAATCACGTTTCGTGCAAGACTTCGTAGCTGCTTGGGCTAAAGTGATGGACCTTGATCGTTTTGATGTCAAGCAATAAACCATAAGCACAAGATCGATCCTTTTATTCCATCTTGGAATATCAGAAAAGCACAGGAGGTGGTCCACATGGGCCACCTTTTTTGGTTTATTCCTGCAAAAGAGATTAGATGGGAAAAGAACGTTGAGGGCACATATACTTTGATATACCACACAATACCAATCCATAGGCTTTAATGATTAAGTCCCTACTTCCTTCACAATCTTCATCAGTCTGAAATCAGAAATAATCAAAACAAAAGCCCAAAAATCTTCCTTTAGTACCCGGAATTAATCCAAAAATAGATTTGATTTGCAAAAGTGAAAGATAGTTATTACTTTCACTTTTGCAAACCTAATGTAATTGCATCGCTCATGCATGAAAAAGGTTACCCGAGATGGGCAGATCGCTTCTTGAAGTGGTACTGTCGAGCCGAACTATTGGAGGAAATCCAAGGGGACCTCTATGAAATTTTTGAGCATGAGCGCCAACAACATGGCTTAACGAAGGCAAGAAGAAAATTCTCATGGAATGTGCTTCGCACGTTCCGTTTATCCACTATTAAACGACTTCACCCGAAATTTCGACTTATGCCATTAAGAAGCCATTTCAAGATCTCCTATCGACAATTGATCAAACAGAAATATTATAGCCTGATCAATATCCTGGGACTAGCCGTCGGTTTTTGTTGCTGCTTTTTCATCGGACAATTTATCCTGCAAGAGCTAAGCTATGATAAAAGTCATCCTGATAGTCAACATCTATTCCGCATACTCACCGAACGACCTGGTAACGATGGATCAGAATTTGGAATTTACCACAACCCTCCCCTCGCTGAATTAGCCGAGGCAAATTTACCCGAAGTAGAAAACAGTTTTCGAGTGAGAGCAGGGGCAAGCCGCTTAGTCAAAACTGCCGTTGATGCAGAAAGTCACCACGAAGAGCTATTCCTATACGTAGACCAAAGCATGCTTACTTTATTGGATTTCCCTCTATCTTTTGGAGATCCACAAACCGCACTGAGTAAGCCCAATAGCATAGTGCTCACCGAGGAAAAAGCCCGAAAATATTTTGGTAGCGAAAACCCGGTTGGACAAGAAATTTTCTTGAGTAATCAACCCGAGCAGCCCTTCTTGGTAACCGGTGTAGTCAGCAAGAAAAGATCGCCCTCTCACATCGACTATGACTTTTACTTGTCGATGAATACACTGGAAGAAAGTTCTTCAGGAAGTTGGAGACGATCTAGCTATCCGACCTACCTGGCATTAAACCCGGGGAGTGATCCGGCAGCTGTGGCGGACAAGCTCAGAACACTTGCCCAGCCACATAAGGAAGGCTTCTTTGAAGATGGATATCAATACAAGCTCCAAGCTATAGAAGATATCTATTTGTATTCTTCGACCGTAACCTCCTACGGTCATTGGCCTACAGGTGATCCCAGATATATCTGGCTATTTGGAGCCATCGGGTTTGTGATCCTTTTACTCGCAGTAATCAATTTCGTCAATCTATCGACTGCTCGATCGACGGTACGTGCACAAGAAGTCGGAATCAGAAAAATACTGGGCTCCGGGAAAGGGCAGCTGGTCAGTCAATACCTCATTGAAGCCATTCTACAAAGCCTGGTGGGCATCATTATTGGACTCTTGATCATACAAGCACTGAATCCTTCATTGGAAAGTTTAACTCAAAAAGCAATTCCCATTCCATGGGATACGCTCTGGTTTATTCCCAGCATGCTGGGCATTGCTATCCTGCTCGGCATTCTGGCAGGACTTTATCCTGCTTTCTTTCTCGCTTCCTTTGCACCAAAGCGTATCCTACAATCTCGCGGGGCAGATGTGAGAAAGGGGAGTCTGAAGTGGGGCTTAATGACTGTACAGTTCGCAGCATCTTTTGTACTGATCTTTTGTACCGTCTTGATCTTCCAGCAAATGCGATACG
>CAJXPD010000079.1 GCA_913057785.1 uncultured Lewinella sp.
ATAGCCGAATCTATTTTGCTGCTAATAAGTTATTCCGTAGTGAGGATCGTGGAAGCACATGGGAAACCATCAGTGGAGATCTAACCAAACAAATTGATCGGAATACGCTGAAGGTGATGGATCAAGTGCAAAGCATCGATGCGGTGGCCAAAAATGGCTCCACCTCCCCATACGGTACGATCGTAGCCTTTTCAGAAAGTCCTTTGAACCAACAGTTATTGTATGTCGGGACAGATGATGGCTTAATTCAGATTACTAAAGACGGTGGTAAAAATTGGACGAAGATAGATGTTGATCAAATCGCAGGTGCGCCGAAGCAAACTTACGTCAACTTCCTACTCGCTTCAGAGCATGACGAAAACACCGTATATGCCGTCTTCAACCATCATAAATATGGAGACTTCCTTCCTTATGTCTTCAAGAGTACCGATCAAGGACAGACTTGGACCGCCATTAGCTCCAATCTACCTAAGCGGGGGTCTGCATACAGTCTAGCAGAAGATTATGAAGATGCCAATCTATTGTTTGTAGGAACTGAATTCGGTTGCTTCTTCACCAACGATGGTGGCCAGTACTGGAAGCAGCTAAAAGCAGGACTACCAACCATTGCTGTCCGCGATATTGCCATTCAAAAGCGAGAAACAGACTTAGTTTTGGGAACCTTTGGGCGAGGGTTTTACGTGCTAGACAACTATGCCCCTCTAAGAAACTTACAGGAAGAGGCCTTAGCAGAAAAAGCAAAAATCTTCCCAATTAAGGAAGGTCTAGTTTTCATTGAAAGCACTCCCCTAGGGCTTAGAGGAAATGGCTTCCAAGGAGATGCCTATTTCAGCACCCCAAATCCCTCGGTAGGAGTAACCTTTACTTACTATGTAAAAGACAAAATCGAAACCTTAAAGGCTAAGCGCCAAAAACAAGAAAAGGAGGCCATTAAAAAGGGTGAAGATATCCGTTACCCCACTTATGACGAACTCAAAGCTGAAACCGAAGAGGAAAAGCCCTACTTGCTATTCACCATTCGAGATCAGTCCAATAATGTACTCAAGCAAATCAAAACAGGACATGGTACTGGGGTCAGAAGAATAACTTGGGATGCCCGCTATCAAAGTGTCAACCCCATTAGTCTTGCACCAAGAAATACTAGCAACCCCTTTGCAGGCCTAGATGAAGGTATCTTAGCCATGCCAGGAGAATATACGGTTTCCTTGTCGGAGAGCATCAATGGTAAGCTCACAGAAGTGGTCGGGCCAACGCCTTTCCAGTTGCGTTCCTTGGGTGGCGTGACGCTCCCAGCCACGGACAGAGCGGCTCTATTGGCCTTCCAGCGGGAAGCACAAGGACTCCAAAGAGCAATTTCTGGTGCTAATGGACAGCTGAGAGATATGGGGAATAAGTTGCGTTATATCGAAAAAGCCATCTACGCGATTGAGGCAGCTCCGGAAACTTGGCTGAGCGAGGTGAAAGCTGCCAAGGATAAATTGTCAGTAATTCAAAAGATGATGTACGGAGATCGTCTGGCAGGTAGACTAGATAAGGCGTCACAACCTTCCGTAAACAGCCGAATGGGATCCATTACTTGGGAGATGTGGAGTTCTTCCTCTGCTCCCACCCAAACGCATAAAGATGGGCTAAGAATCGCCCGTAAGGCCTTTACATCGGTCCTTCAGTCCATCAATACCTTACGAGATCAAGATATTGCGAAATTAGAAGAGAAATTGGAGAAGGCGGGAGCACCCTATACGCCTGGTCGTAAAGTGGAATATGGTAAGCAATAAGATCCACTGCTGAGCTAGAAACCAAAAAGGGCGAACTCTAATACAAGCGTTCGCCCTTTTCTCTTTTCAAAACCTATTAGTAGCCTGGGTTTTGTGTCAAATTCGGATTTACATTCAAAACTTCCTGTGGAATAGGAAATATAAGTCGCGTTTGACAATCTTCAGTCGTTCTCTCCTTTTGACTCCAACCTCCAGCGCAAAAGGTATCGTGGCGAATCATATCTTGTCTTCGCCATCCTTCCCAGAACAATTCCGTAGACCGTTCCTTCAAAATTTGCGCGCGCAAGCTTTCTTTGGTGAAGTTTCCAGCTGCCAAAGGTGCGGCTGTATCATAGGCTCGGGCCCTTACTTCATTTATTAAGTCTATAGCTCCCGATAGGTCATCCAATTCGTTGAGGGCTTCAGCCTGCATTAGTAACACATCAGCATAACGGAAGATTACGATATCGTTATTGCCAAAATTAGTCTCCGTAGGGTCCAGTTCATATTTCATGACTCGATAGCCACTTAAAAAATCACTCTCTCCGCGGAAATCTGGTTCGTAGATAACCGAATCCCCTGCCGCAGTCAAGATAACCTCTCCTGTACTAGTGCGCTGCAAACCTCGAAGAATGGCATTAGAACGGCTGTCATTGTCCAAATCGAAAAGCTCCACCATTTCTGGGGTGGCGGCATAATTGAGAAATCCATTGGTGGACGGATTCTTCGTATCTACCTGTGCCGGATGAACACTTTGGCGAGAAAAATGAACAGCTGGCGCCTGCTCCGAAGCGAAGATGATCTCATTTGATCCAGTGATTTGATTATTTGCTTTGAATGGATCGAAATAATCATTGCTAAGCTGGTAGTCACCACTATTAATTAAGGCAGCACAGGCGTCTCTACATGCAGCCCATTCTGGTGTTCCTTTAAACACTCCTGCGTTCAAATACAGTTTAGCTAAAATGGCTCGAGCCACCCCCTGCGTCACACGGCCGTAGATCGGGTCGGCACTTAGTTCCGGAATGGTCTCCAGCAACTCCGTCTCAATGAAGTCAAATACTTGGGATCTGCTCAATTGAGGGACATTGATATTACCCGACAAAACATCTTCTTTGAAAGCCTGGATATTTCCGAAGATATCTAGTAGCAAAAAGTAGTTGAATGCTCGCAAAGCTCTAGCCTCTGCCTGTTGTACTGTAGATATATTATCATCTATTCTATCGACAAGTATTAAAGCGCTATTGGCAGCATTCACCGCATTGTACAGATCTGACCACAGTATGTTGGTCAGGGAATTGCCTGGGGTCCATTGGTGGCGTATCATTTCAGCGATATCATCCCCTGCACTAAGATGGCTACCAAAGCCGGGCACACCCAATTCATCCGATGTCAAATTGCTGATTGGGAGATAATAATCTCCAAAGATTTCCAAGTAGTTGTAAGCATCGCCCAGTGCGTTTTCAAAATCCTCGATGGTAAAATCTGGATCATTGGAGGAAGAGGGAGAGCACCCAATGAGAATAACAATAGCTAGTCCTAGTAGATACCTTATCATAGCATTTTCTTTTGGTATATAAATATCATTCAGTTTTTGTTGTACTGAAATCCTGTCCTTTAACTAGACAGCATGTTGTATCCTAAACGTTGTGTTGAGGCCGTAGGCTGCTCAAGCTTTAGACAGAGAGATTGCAAAAAAACAAAAAACCCTGGTACTAGACCAGGGTTTGGAATTTTATCTGAAGGGTAACTCTTTGTAAAACATAACTATGCTCTAAAGAGTCCCTGTTGATCAAATTGGTTGGTTACGCGTCCTTTATTTTGTATTCTGCTAAGACACAGAAGTCTCAGAACCAAGGACGGACCCAATGTAGGCACGATTCATTCTCGCAATGTTCTCAACGGAAATGCCTTTTGGACATTCCGCCTCACAGGCCGTTACATTAGAACAATTACCAAAACCTTCCTCATCCATTTGCTTCACCATGGCCTGCACTCTACGAGTGGATTCCACTTTACCTTGAGGTAAAATTCCTAAGTGTGATACCTTGGCAGAAGTAAATAGCATAGCCGATGCATTAGGACAAGCCGCGACGCAGGCTCCACAGCCAATGCATGTGGCAGCATCAAAAGCTTGAGAAGCCACATCCTTTTCAACTGGAATCGCATTCGCATCTTGTGCTTGGCCTGTATTCACGGACACAAATCCACCTACTTGAATGATCCGATCAAATGCTGATCGATCCACCACTAGGTCCCGTACTACCGGGAATGCTTTCGCTCGGAAAGGTTCAATGACGATGGTATCTCCATTCTTGAAGTGACGCATGTGTAACTGGCAGGTAGTTGTTCCCCCCATTGGACCATGCGGCTGACCATTAATTACCATACTACAAGCACCACAAATTCCTTCACGGCAATCGTGATCAAAAGAAATAGGCATTTCTTTCTTGGCTATCAACTGCTCATTCAGTACATCCAGCATTTCCAAGAAGGACATATGCTCACTTACATCATCCAGCTGATAGGTAGAAAAACTACCCTTTTTATTAGCACTTGCTTGTCTCCAGACTTTAAGCGTTAGTTTCATAATTGGACGCTTGATTTTTATTAATTATTTGTAGGAACGGGTCTTTAACTCTACGTTCTCAAACATTAATTCTTCTTTGTGTAAAACAGGCTCTTCATCCCAGCCTGTGTATGCCCAAGCCGCTACGTAGGCGAATTCATCATCTCTACGTAATGCTTCACCTTCTTCCGTCTGATATTCTTCTCGGAAGTGGCCTCCACAGGATTCCTCGCGGTTCAAAGCATCTAGGATCATTACCTCTCCCATTTCCATAAAATCGGCAACTCTCAAGGCTTTTTCCAGCTCAGGATTGTACTCGTCGTTGGATCCAGGCACGAATACATCTTGGTAGAATTCTTTGCGCAACTCTACAACCATCTGACGTGCAGAACGCAAGCCATCAGCATTTCGAGACATGCCGCAATAATCCCACATGATCTTTCCTAAGCGACGGTGGAAACTTTCGACAGATTGGCTTCCCTTGACACTAAGGACTTGCTCAATGCGATCCTTAACCGCCTTCTCAGCCTCCATGAAGGCCTCTCCATCAGGATCAAAGTTCGGCGTACGGATATCATTGGAAAGGAAAGTACCAATAGTGTAAGGGATAACGAAGTAACCATCTGCTAGACCTTGCATCAAGGCCGAAGCTCCCAAGCGGTTGGCTCCGTGATCAGAGAAGTTGGCCTCTCCTAGCGCGAACAAGCCAGGAACATTGGTCTCCAAATTGTAATCTACCCAAAGACCGCCCATGGTATAGTGAACCGCTGGATAGATCTTCATCGGCATCTTATATGGATTCTCTCCGGTGATCTTTTCGTACATCTCGAAAAGGTTACCGTATTTCTCTTCTACTACCTTTTCTCCTAGGCGTGTGATGGTCGCTGCATCCGGATTGTGAATCCCTTGCACGTTAGCCGCAGATTTCCCATAACGCTGAACAGCTGCCGCAAAGTCAAGAAATACAGCTAGGCCAGTAGGACTAACTCCCAAACCTTCGTCACAGGCCACTTTGGCGGCTCTGGAAGCCACGTCACGTGGTACTAAGTTACCGAAGGCAGGATATCGGCGCTCTAAGTAATAATCTCTATCTTCTTCTGCGATATCTAGTCCTGTCTTTTTACCTTCTCGAATGGCCTTGGCATCTTCCAGCTTCTTCGGTACCCAAACTCGACCATCATTCCGCAAACTTTCAGACATTAGCGTCAGTTTCGATTGGTAGTCCCCAGATACTGGGATACAAGTTGGGTGAATTTGAGTAAAGCAAGGATTCGCCATCAATGCCCCTCTCCGAACGGCACGCCAAGCCGCAGAAACATTGCAGTTCATGGCATTAGTGGACAGATAAAATACGTTGCCGTATCCTCCAGTCGCCAAAACCACACAGTGCGCCGCATAACGTTCAATTTCTCCCGTAAGCAGATTTCGAGCGATTATCCCTCTAGCCTTTCCATCAACCTTCACAATATCTAACATCTCGTGACGATTGTACATTTGTACAGAACCCAAGGCGATCTGACGAGATAAGGCTTGATAGGCGCCAATCAATAATTGCTGGCCAGTCTGACCACGCGCGTAGAAAGTACGGCTTACCTGCACTCCACCGAAAGATCGGTTGTCCAACAATCCACCATAATCACGAGCAAAAGGCACACCTTGCGCTACCGCCTGATCAATAATGTTTCGACTCACCTCTGCCAAACGGTGAACATTCCCTTCGCGAGAACGGTAATCTCCACCCTTTATCGTGTCATAGAATAATCTGTATACGCTATCCCCATCATTTTGATAGTTCTTTGCGGCATTGATACCACCTTGTGCCGCGATACTGTGCGCTCTTCTCGGACTATCATGGAAAGTGAAACACTTCACATTATATCCCAATTCTCCCAAGGTTGCTGCTGCACTTGCGCCGGCCAAACCGGTACCTACCACGATGATCTCAATTCTTCTCTTGTTATTTGGAGCCACTAGCGGGACAGTCGATTTGAACTTCGTCCATTTTTCCCCAAGTGAGCCAGGAGGTACTTTACCTTCTAATTTCATAGTCAGATTCGTTTAAGCGTTACGCAAAAGGAACATGAAAACGGGAATAACTGCAAAACCAAGGGGTATAACCACAGCAATTAGTTTTCCCAATACATGAATGAATGGTGTGTATTTTCTATGGTTCAGTCCAAGGGTCTGGAAAGAACTTTGGAATCCATGCCATAAGTGAAAAGCAATTACGAGCATAGATACGACGTAGAAAATCACATAGAAGATGTTTTGATAGGCGGCTGCTACAATAGTATATAGATCTTTATATTCTTGTCCATCATAGGTAGCCATCGGCAAATTTCCGAGCTTCATTTGCAACCAGAACTGATACATATGTACCAAGATGAAGACCAACACGATCACTCCCAACCAGCCCATATTACTTGATAGCTTGGCTGAAGTATTGACTGCGCGAGTCACCTTAACGGCATATCGTGTCCCTCCTCTTGCAACTCGATTTTGTCTCCAGATTAGCAGGCCTTGAACAGCGTGCAATAAAATGGAACCATAAAGAAGATAGGAAACAGTTTTGATCACAGGGTTTGTAGTCATGAACTTGGCGTAAACATTAAACTGCTTTCCGCCATCATCAATCAACAATTGTAAGTTCCCGATCAAATGAATGATCAAAAAGGAAATCAGAAATAAACCGGTCAGGCTCATCAGCAGTTTCTTTCCAAGAGAAGAGGTCAGAAACCTAGAAAACCAATTCATGTTTTTTGCTTTTAGGTTTTGTTGTGCCTTTTTGCAATTTGCTTTGGATTTTTGGCACAATCCTTAAGAATTAATTGGTGGTTTATCCAAAGACTACAAATCTATATTATATAAGCCGCTTTCCACAATTCTTGTTTAAAATCACGAAAAGTTCCTTTTTATTTAGAATCAATACAAATAGGAAGGATTCAAAACTATTTTCCATACCCAATTCACCAAGTAATCCGGGAGGCGAACTTATCTTTGCGCTAGAGGTTAAAGTATATGGAAACTACTTAAATTGTAAGGAGTTAAGTGTATCTATTAACAATATGGACGTTCTACAAGTGTGTGTTAGTATCAGCTTCTTGATTAGCGATAGATTTGTAGAGCAAAGAATGTAATAAGTAGAGATGGCAAAAGTAAAAACCAAAAAGATCGATTTCATTGCCTTTTTAGAGCAATTCCCTCTATTGGAACCTCCCATATTATTAGGCGAAGATAGTCACCATGCCTTTAGCAAGGCTAACCTGCCGATTCCCCTAGCACTCATCAGCCACTATCTGATTCCAATCGATGGAGAGGAACCAGATGAAAATACCGAATTCATTGCTTGCTTTAGATTAGATGGCCTGAAGGATATTCATGCCATTGTATATTGGAAGGCGGGCCTGTTGAATTACAATTATGTATTGGTCACTTTTGATAAAGCAGGGAATATGATAGAAAAAAGAGTGATTGCGGGAACTTTTTACGATGGAGAGAAGTTAACACAATCAGTAGCAACAATCGACGAAGATTGGATGATCTCAATTGCTTCCGGCCAATCCAGTTCCCACTCCTCTGGCTTTTCTGCTACTGAAAGTACAGCTTACCAGCTTGAAATACTCCCTGACGGGACCATCATCAATGCTTAACAACCAATCATTTTAGAATTTCATTACCAACATTATTATTTCAAGACCACAAACCAAAACCATTATTTTAAACCGAATGCCCAAAGGCATAGCCCGCCAGCCAAATAGCGGCAGGGCATCCTATGCCACGATGGAGCTCCCAATTAAACCAAGTAGTGGAAGTACATCTTCCACAGATAGAAAAAACAGATAATGACAAAGAAGAAAAAAACCAAAGTAAAAGGCGCTCAGTTGCGGCCTCGAAAGCTGCAAAGTGAGATCATACGACTCTTTAAAAGAAACCCTAAGAAACCCTTCAACGCCAAACAAATCATTCGAAAACTAAAGGTTGCCAACAACAAGGATAGTGTGCAGAATGCCTTAGAGGCTTTAGTGACCGATGGTAAATTACTCGCTACACAGGATTACAAATTCAAGCTGGGACGCAGTGGAGCAACATCCGCTCGTCGCCGAAGCTCAGATAGCTATTACGAAGGTAGAGTCGACGCCACTAGAACGGGGTCTGCCTACATCATCGTGCAAGATTTAGAGGAAGATATCTTCGTTCCTGCCAAGTATATGAATACGGCTATGAATGGAGACAAGGTGAAGGTGAGAGCCTGGATGCGACCTGGCCGTAGAAGATTGGAAGGCGAGGTAGAGATGGTCCTAGAAAGAGCTTCGGAATCCTTCATTGGCACCATCCGCCTTTTCCCGAAACATGCCATCGTAACTACAGATGGAATCGGGAACCCCTTCGATATTTTTGTGGGATTAGAGCATACGAAAAACGCCAGTGATGGTGAAAAAGTAACCGTTAAAATTACCAATTGGGATCGTGGCCCGCGCTTCGATCCTGAGGGACAGGTTAGCGTAGTGCTGGGAGAAGCGGGAAGTCATGACATAGAAATGAAGGCCATCCTGATCAATAAGGGATTTGACCTGGTTTTTTCAGAGGAAGCCATGGACATTGCTGAGAAGCTGCCCGCCATCATCACCGAAGAGGAGGTTGCTTTGCGGCGAGACATGCGCGAGATTACCACCTTCACCATTGATCCAGATACGGCAAAAGACTTTGATGATGCACTCTCTTTAGAATTCCTCGAAGATGGCAAGTATGAAGTGGGCGTGCACATCGCCGATGTAGCCCATTACCTGGAACCCGGGAGTGCTTTGGACAAAGAAGCCTTTCAGCGTTCCACCTCTGTTTATCTGGTGGATCGGGTACTTCCCATGCTGCCAGAACGACTATCCAATGAACTCTGTTCTTTGCGGCCGCATGAGGATAAATTGACCTTTTCAGCTGTATTTACCTTTGATCAAAACGACAAGCTAGTTGATCGCTGGTTTGGCAGAACAGTCACCCACTCCGATCATCGCTTCACCTACGAAGAGGCGCAACAAGGCTTGGACTCGGGAGAAGGACCATACGCTAGCGAACTGCGGAAGTTGAATCGTTTAGCCTACAAATTGCGTAAGGCTCGCTTCAGGGATGGATCCATCAACTTTGAAACCAATGAAGTTAAGTTTAGGTTGGACGAAGATGGTACACCATTGGAAGTGTTCATCAAAGAACGGAAGGATTCCAACATGCTAATAGAGGACTTTATGCTGCTGGCTAATCGAGAGGTGGCCACTTTCATTGACAAGAAAGCTGCAGGTCATGAAATCCCGTTTGTCTATCGTGTGCACGACGAACCAGATCCCGATAAAGTGGAGGAATTTGCACGCTTCGCACGGGAATTGGGCTTCGAAATGAATGTCAGTTCCAAAACAGAAATCGCTCGTTCCTTTAATCGTCTGAACAAAGAAGCAGAAAAGGTTCCAGCTCTAAAACTACTAGAGCCCATCGCCATTAGGACGATGGCCAAGGCAGCCTATTCGACGGAGAACATTGGCCACTATGGATTGGGATTTGACTTCTATAGTCATTTCACTTCTCCCATCCGACGATACTCCGATGTTTTGGCTCACCGAATTCTCGCCCTAAACTTGGTATCAGAAGATCCTTACCGAGTGAAAAAAGATCCACTTGAGGAACAATGTCGACATATTTCCTTACAAGAACGTAAGGCGATGGAGGCAGAGAGAGAATCCGTCAAGTACAAGCAGGTAGAATTTATTGAAAAACACATTGGAGAAACCTTCGAAGGGCAAATCTCTGGATTCTCAGATTATGGCATCTATGTGGAGCTAAAGGAAAATTACTGCGAAGGCATGATTAGCTTCGCTACCCTACCCGAACCCTTTGACCTTGCCTCTAGTCGGCTATGGGTAACTGGAATGCATAGTGGAACGCAACTAAAGATGGGAGATGATATTTGGGTAAAGATTGCAGCCACGGATTTAGCCCGACGACGAATCGATATGGAATGGGATGAGGAGGCAGGTAAGTAGAGTAGATCGCCGACAGATTTTCTTGACTAGCTAAAAAAAACAAGGCCGCCCTAAAGGCGGCCAAAGCTATCATGAAGGAAAACGGTGTTAACTCTTTTTGGGTACCATTACAAGCTACCTAAGTATTGCTGAATGGTATGCAGCGACCGCTGAAATAAGGGGAGAGTGAGTGTTTGACTAGCTCGATTAGTCGTTAGGCTCTGAAAGCCTAAAAACGAACGGTCTAACGTCCCTTTAGCGATCGCTACTACAATTATATCTTCCCCCACCGGTACCAGCGGCGAGGAAAATTGACCGTCGAGCTCAATATCATTCCAATCAAGCGGTACGACAGTCCTTCTATTTTCAAAAACCAAATAAACGGCACTGTTTTGATCATCGAAGTGAAGCGGCAAATCCACTTTCAAATTCATTTCCTCAGGACTCACTTCTGACATCGTAAATCGGCTACAATTCCACCACCCCAACTGTTGCGGCTGGGCCTTATAGGCATTGAGTGATTCTCCTTCCTGCGTCAAAATCTTGATGGCTCGCACTGGAGGTTGATCAATATACACTTCCGTGGCGCCTGCCCAAGTAGCTACATATCCATCCTCTTCTAATCCATAGTAGAGATTTAGATCACCAGTAAACTCTTCAGCTGGTATATCCCAATCGATACTAATTCCTGTTCTCAGCGCCAAGGGTTGTCCATTCAAGCTGGCCTCAATATGCAGTGCACTCAATGATTCCAAGAGGCGGCCACTAGTTTGAGCCGGCAGTTGGAATTTGATCATCTCACCTTTGTGGATGACCTCACGAATCTTTAGTTCGATCTGCCCTTCAAGGGATTCTGATCCATCTAAAGTCATAAAAGCATTGGCAGGTACGGCCAATCGACTTCCATTTCGTGTAAAGAAAGTATGGGCATCATTCACTTCCCATTGGAAGACTTCTGTGGAACTGGCTATATCATCCAACAAGTTTGAAACTTGTCCTTTCAAATCCTCAGCCCCTAGTTCGTAGGGGATGAAAACATCTTGGTCTTTTTGGCATCCTACAAATAGTAATGCCGTCGGAATGGTTAAAAAAAGCCAGCGCAGTCGCATGCTCATCTTTTTCTTCATTGCTTGTCTATTTACTTAGACCCTCCATGTTGTTTTTTTGCTGCCTGAGTTTGAATTTATTTCTCAATTCCCCTGTTTTAACCAAAGAAATTTGCCTTTCCAGCTTGTTCTCCTCCCAGTATCCTGGAATCTAGCCAACAAAAAAGGACCTCAGCAGGCCTGAGATCCTCTTCTAAATGCTAGTTGATCTAAAATGCGTCTTTACAATATCGGGGATCCTAGAAATCAATCGCCAACCCAATGATGGGTAGCAGAGAACTAGGAGAATTTATCACTTCTACTAGAGTTCTGGGTTCTATGATTACACCAGCTTCATCGCGATCTAATCCAAACGACGGAGGCTCCGGATTGTTCTGAGTTAGGGCGTTTTGTATCTCAAAAAACAGATTGAAAGTATAAGATTTCGCATTCCACTTCTTGTCAATCCGCACATCTAGTTGGTTGAATGATGACAATTGACTTTGACCTAGATTGGAGTAATCAAGGATTAGTACAGGATAAACGGGAAGACTTGCCTCTGGATCGACTGGAGGGAAGGGGGTGTTACCAGCAAAGCGGTAACGGACGCTAAACTCCCAGTTTCCAGGTAACTTATATCCTCCAGTAAAGGATAGTAGATGTCTGCTATCCCAAACCGATGGTCGATACACGCCATCCAGTCCTGTGAATTCACTTTTGAAGAAAGTATAAGCCAAGATGCCATAAAAGTTTTTCTGGAGTTTCTGCTGATAGAATAGTTCAATGCCATAGGTACGTCCCTGGCCATCACTAATGACTTCCTCATTTCCCAATACAGAAAAGTCAGCCCCTTTATTGGCTAGAGAAACTTGATCAGCCACGGAAATCGGGTAATTTGTATAACGTTTGAAAAAGCCCTCTGCGCTAATCTTGGCAAATTGTCCCAGTTTACGTTCCAAGCCAAGGACGGCATGAAAACTTCCAATGTAGGGAACATCCTGATTGGAGAAATTCCCGGTTTGATCCTGATATCCTAGGATGGTATAAGGTGCAATTTTATAATATTGTCCCAGAGAAGCACTCAATCTCCACTTGTACTCGGGGTCCAAAACATAGCTGATGGCCGTGCGAGGGGAAAAAGTCTTTAATAATGTCCCATTTTCCTGAGTGTAGGTATTGTCGTCCATGCGGAAGCCTATGGTAAAATCTAGTCGTCCATCCATAAAAGATTTAGAAGCTTGGCCAAAAAATCCATACTTCAAAAAGTCCAGTTCTGTCAAGAAGGTATTGTCGAAGGCAAGATCATTCGTCTCGTTGGTGTAAATGGATCGTGTCAGGTTTAGCCCCACATTTAAAGACCAATCATTTAAGAAGTGGGTGTAGTGGTAGCGAAGCTTTTGCTCCGTCTCACGGCTATTATTCTTAAGCACTAAACCCGTGAGGTTCTCATTATCTGTATACCGGGAGAAGTCATTATTCAGGATATTGGTACTTAGGAATGTATTCATGATTCCTTTTCCATTCTTTAGCCTTCTCTTCCAGCCGAAGCCTGCCGTCGTAGTCCACTGCTTAATCACTGGTACCTGATCCAATACGGATTGTTGCTCAGCATCAAAGTCCTCGGGGGCCTTAACACTAAAATCGTCAACAGAACCAATGCCTGTAATAAAGATGCTATTGTACTCATTGATCTCATGGGAGATCTTGTATTGATAATCCCAGTAGTCCGGTCGTATTGGCAAACCGATGAGCTCAAAAAGAGCCTGCAAATAGCTTCTACGAACCGAAAGGATGTAAGAAGTATTGGCTTCTGATTTATCTCCTTTGAACAAAGGCCCTTCCGTAGTTAAGGCCGCTTCACTGGCACTTACGCGCAAGTTCGTTTGCCGTATCCGTTGATTCCCCTTTCGCTGATCGAACTGTAAGACACCGCTTAATGGGTTGTCATACTGTGCCCCAAAACTGGAGGTAGAAAGTTCTACCTCTTCAATGAAATCCACATTTAAAAGGCCTACGGGTCCTCCAGCGCTCCCCTGAGTACTAAAGTGATTGATATTGGGAATTTCAATACCGTCCAAATAATATACATTCTCATTCGGTGCCCCACCTCTTATGATCACATCATTGCGGAAGCCCCCGATCGAACCCGAAACGCCTGGCAGACTTTGAACCACCTTGGCGATATCGTTGTTACCCCCGGGATAGGTCTTGATCTCCTCCGGAGAAAGGGTTTGTAAGGAAAGGGGAGTGGAGAGCTTAGTTTCAAAAGGACTGGCAGTAACGACTACCGTCTCTAGATCCAGACCACCTTCTTGCAGTTCAAAATTAATATCATCATTCCCTTTGGATTGAATAATGACGTTACTTCTGGTCTTGGTCTGATAACCCAAATAGCTAGCGGTAATATTATAACTTCCTGGAATGACACCTGGGATTTCATAGAGTCCGTCTATATCGGTTGTAGAACCCTTTTCGGTGCCTTCTAAGCGGATGTTGACCCCAATGAGCGCTTCGCCGGTTTTGGCGTCCTGAACTTTACCAAAGATCGAAACAGTGTTCTGCCCCATTAGTCCTACTACCACTAAAAAAGAAAGGCCGAGCAATAATAATGTCCTTTTCAATGAACCCATTTTACTACTTTTTTGTATTAATTACAGCTATAACATAGTATATTACATTTGGTTTTGATTTTCATTTAAATTTTTTTCTCGGACATCTCGCACTCCAAGAGTTCAAGCGACACTAGAGCATTTCAACTACACGCCTTGCCTAGTTTGTCTTTAAGCAGATGACCGAGCAGTAGACACCTTTACATGAGCTACGAAGCCATTAAAACATTGATCGATCATTTTGAATCCTTCGAAAGCATGACTGGGCAGGATGATCTAGGACAGTTTGCCAATTGGTTAAATCAGAAGATAAATGGACCAAAGACGCAAACAGACTTAGCCTTAGGCGAGGAGCAATTGGATCAAGGCATCTTACAATCCTTCGGAGAACTCTCGCATCATGCCCGACACTATGTGAAGAAGCTGGTTCGCGATACGCCATTATCCAGTTGGAATGATCTAGTGGTAGTTATCGTGCTATACCACATGGGGAGCCAGCGAAAATCCGACGTAATTCAACAATCCTTAATGGACCTTTCTCCCGGCATTGAGGTATTGAAGCGGTTAATCAAGAGAGGCATAATAGTAGAAGAGCCCGACCCAGAAGATAAACGGGCAAAGCGTGTAGAACTATCAGCAGAAGGGCAAAAACTTTATGAAGCTCTGCAGCCAGATATGCAAGTGGCTAGTCACATAGTAGCAGGAAACTTGACAATGGATGAAAAGTGGCTAATTCTACCACTGCTGCAGAAACTCGTGCACTTTCACCAACCGATCTTTGTGAAGGATACAGGATCAAGTCTAGAAGACATATTCTCTAAATATGTAAAGAGCCGTCCAGAAACTTAATTCCTGAACGGCTCTTTTCCTGTATGGTATATCTCTAATTTAGAAGATTACTCTTCGAAGGCCTACATTGAGACTTCCTAGGACATAATTCTGTTTTAGAGGATATTCTTCAATGGTAGAAGATTGCGTATACATTCTTAGACTTGGCTCCAAGTAGACATGCGTACGTGCATTCATTCGATAATACATCCCTATGCTCCCATACCAACCTAGGCCGATCTGGCTCTTATAAGCAGGATATGCATCTCTAGAATCAGAAGAGAAGCTAACTGGCTCCTGATCCGTCGGAGAAATGAAATCTCCTTTCTGTTGATATGTCAAGTTCAGATACATACCCGCATTAAAAGCAAAAGTCATTTTATGATGTGACAACTCATAGCCTAAAACCAAGGGCACATCAATCATGCGGAAACGATTCTGTGTTTCCACTCTGCGCTGTCCCACCACAATAATCGTATCTCGACTAATGATCTGACCATTGTCATCTTGTACTTCCGTAATCGTCAATTGTGTTTCATCGTCATTGACATACTTGAATTGGTCATTAAGCTGGGTATAGTTCAAACCTGTACGGAAAGCGACTCCGCTTGGAGAAACAATAGACAGACGAGCTTCTGTATTGTAAGAAAGCTGGGCAGATTCAGTAGCAGCCCTACCTCTGGCATAAGGGATAAACTCTCCTTCTCTTGCTGACAAATCGCGCAGGGAAGTGGTAGTACCAGCCGAAAGTTCTCCGTACCAATGGCGTTTTCCGGTTTTGAATGAAACGCACTTTAGCTCCGTAGCCCAGTCGGCGATGGCCAAGGGTGCTGCACTAGTAACGGGCAAAGCCGCAAAATTGGCAAAACTCCGGTTTGAAGCTGCGGATTCAGTTACGACATCTTCTATCTGGCTCTCGGTAGTAGGAACAGCCTTGGCTGCAATTTCTTCAGCTAATACTGGAGCTACAGTCAGATATTCGTTATTCAGCGTTTCAGAAGAATGGGAAGTTTGAGTAGGTGTAAGCTTATTTTCAATAGCAATATTTGATGAAACAATTGTATTTTCTTCAATGGGGGATGCAATGGCTTGAGTAGCCTCAGAGGATTGCACCTCTGCAATAATTTTTTGAGTAGTAGTAGCTTCCGGATTAATTGGGAAAAATCCCAATTCTACACTTGTGGTAGTATCTTGATTGAGGATGAAAACGCCTAGGGCTAACACAACAGTAGCTGCCAATGCTAATCCTCCTTTGTAGTAGCGAAATCGATTGGTAAGTTTAGGTTGCCAGGATCTTTTGGCATCTATCTGTTGCCAGAGGGCATCCGGGGCATGGGCCTCATAGTGGCGCAATTTACGCCGAAAAGTGTCGTCCAAGGGATGTTTTTGGCTCATACGGCAATTTTTTGAAGCTTTAGAATTTGGGCTTGCAGCAATTTACGGGCCTTCACCAGCTGAGATCGAGAAGTACTCTCTTGACATCCCAGCATTTCTGAAATTTCCTTGTGGGAATAACCTTCGATGGCATATAGGTTAAACACCACTCGGTACCCGTCAGGGAGGGCTGCTACTAACTTAAGTAATTCTTCTTCGTGTAGGTGAGCGTAAACTTCGGGGGGAGCAGCATTTTCTGGTTGTTCCTCTACCCCTATTTGTTCATATGTAAAACTCTTCTTACTGTAATTTTTGAGTGCTGTATTGACCACGATCCTTCTTATCCATCCTTCAAAGGATCCTTTGTATTCAAATTTACTAATATTATTATAAACTTTAATAAAAGCGTCTTGCAAAAGATCTTCTGCTTCCATTTGATGGCGTGCGTACCGCAAACAAACCCCCATCATCTTTGAGGCATACCGCCTAAAGACTTCCTGCTGGCACTTACGGTCTTCCCGCATACAACCCTCAATTAGTTCGCGTTCAGTCACTTGCAACATTTAATCCCTCCGAAAGAACAGCTCAGAAACCTAAGGCCTGTATATAGTAGACCTGGGAAGTTGTCATTTTGCTGCCTGACCTCGAGTTGTTTATGAATTCTTCCTCGTATTTGGCTCGAATACTGAGGACGAATAGTATAACGCCGTGAGTCTTCCTCATGTTTTATCAGGAGGGGAGATTAAAGCCAGGGACTGAGATGGTTGAATTTACATTTGTAACCAATTAAGGATCAGAATCCCTGTTCATCTACCGTACCATGATATTATCTCCCAAATTAAGGCATTTTTTCCATTAATAAAAGGAGTAAAACAAAGTTTAGCAAACGAACAGAAAAGACAGCAATCTACCTTAAAAAGTGCAAATTAAAGGTTGCAAATAAGTCGTTGTTAGCGGATTACTATTGGGCTTGCCGGCCAATCAGAAACACCCTTAGCCTTCAAAAAATACATACCCCGAGACAGATGCGATACATCTAGTTGGAATTCTTCATACTCCCCCTGCAGGACTTTTACCCGCTGCAGCTGCCCCAATGCGTTAAAAATCTGAAGTTGCCCAGGGGTAAGTCCTTCTCCTCGAATCCATAATTCGTGGGTCGCAGGATTGGGGAAAAGGCTCAGCTCTTTCGAAGGTTTATAATGGACCGATTCGATATCTGAATAACTAAATGCCCCATCATAATCGGTTTGCTTCAGTCGATAATAACTAGTTCCTGATGAAGGTCGCTTATCCAGGAAGGAGTAATCCAAGGTCTCGTAGCTTGTCCCCGCTCCTTCAATCCTGGCAATAGAGGCCCAGGTTTTGGCATCATTAGATCGTTCAATATTGAAGTAGTGGTTGTTTTCTTCAGTAGCCGTAGCCCAGCTAAGTAGAGCTCCTTCCTTAGATTTTGCAACGGAGAAGAAAAGCAAATCTACCGGCAAGGCTGATCCTCTAAAACTGGCCGGGACATTGGCGGGGAAATTGGGTGCAGATATATCGCTCGATTGGTCACCTGTACCATCCTGTGTATCCCAGCTTCCCCCAGCAATCTGACCCGCACAGTCGGCCACTGTCGTATTACAGGTGGTACTTCCATCATAAACCATCACATCTTCGCTACCACTAATAGAAACTGCCGTAACTCCAGCGGCTAAGCCTGTATTATCCAAAGTTCCATTAGCACCAAACCCACTGTTTCCGATAGCGCTAAGAAAAGTAGTAGGCGTAGAACTATTGAATCCCACAAAAGCATACAGGACTTCATTACCTGCCGCCAAGTTAATTCCTCCCCCACTTACCGAGCCGACCGTAACGGTTGCGGCTCCGCTGGTTTGATCAAAAGTAACAACGGTACCCGCAGCAATAGCACTCCCCCCTGTACTCCAGGTCATCACGGCCTCCCCTGAATTAAAGGCGCCTCCCGCCCCGATTGGCATGCCATTCCACTCCTTGTCCGTGAAATAGATGGTGCTAGAAGCAGGAATTTCGACAAGAGCAACCACTGCGAAGCCATCGTCCCCATCCGCATTGAAGCCCACAAACATTAATTCACCTTCGTTCATCTGTCCCCATCCAATTTGGGGCAGGAAGGCCATTGATACTAACAATAGAAAGTGTTTGTAAATAGTGTTCATCTGTTGTTTTATAGTGTTGAATATTTAGAAAATGCAATGCCATCTGCATTGAGTAGTGCTCAATGAACAGTCAATGGACAATTGTCCAAACAATTGGGTCTAGCTAATTAATACTGTAGCCTCAACTTGAAGAGGTTGAATAGTAAGTTGTAAGAGGAAATTTGGTCTTGGTATTTTGCGAAGGAGTCTAGGGGCTTGAATCGGATGACGATAGGGGATTAAAGTCTGCGAGGGCCTCTTCTGTCTTGCTGAAGGAAGAGAAAGGATTTTAGGATACACGAAGATAACCCTTTTGTCTCATTAAGGTTTAATTTATTAGTTTTTTTTCGATGTAAATTCACTGAACCTTTGCCCAGTACATAAGTTATAAAAGGTATGAACGTTATTGAAGAACAACAGGTCGTCACAATTACCTACGAACTTCGTGAAGACAATGGGGAAGGAGAGCTATTGGAGAGAATGGATGCGAATTACCCCTTCATTTTTCTCTTTGGGACCGGTAAACTTCTTAAATCATTTGAGGATCAATTGTTTGGCCTCGGGGAGGAAGATGCTTTCGAATTCGTCTTACGGCCAGAACAAGCCTATGGGCCCATCCAGCAAAGGGATATCGTTTCAGTACCTAAGCACGCCTTCGAAATCGACGGAGCCATACCTCCAAACATGCTAGTGGAGGGTAATTATGTAGCCTTAACAAATGATGAAGGCCGAACTTATAATGGTAAGATCCTTAGTTGGACTGAGCATGAAGTCACGGTGGACTTCAATCACGCCATGGCTGGAAAGACCTTGCACTTTAAAGGCGCGGTGCTCAATATCCGTCCAGCCACCATTGACGAACTGATAAGACAGCACTATATTGAGGATGATGGAGTGAGAAGACCCGATTTCGGAGAATCTTCTTCATTTCTGTAATGCAAGTTGCGATAG
Source organism: uncultured Lewinella sp. (assembly GCA_913057785.1). Classification (GTDB taxonomy): domain Bacteria; phylum Bacteroidota; class Bacteroidia; order Chitinophagales; family Saprospiraceae; genus DT-111. The sequence continues at coordinate 19,332 of CAJXPD010000079.1, forward strand.
ATATGGAATTTGATATTGACATACAATTAAGTCAGCGTATCACACAACTGCTAGAGGGCTTGTGTGAGGGCTTATACGAGCGGGAGGAATCGATTCGCTTGGCGCTACTGAGCGCAGTTGCAGGAGAGAGTATTTTTCTACTTGGCCCTCCTGGTGTCGGGAAAAGCCTGGTCGCACGTCGCCTTAAGCACGCTTTCAAAGATGGGGTTTCCTTCGAGTATCTGATGAGTAAGTTTAGTACCCCAGATGAGGTTTTCGGTCCGGTATCTATCAAGAAACTGAAGGATGAAGATAAGTATGAGCGCCTGACAGAAGGTTATCTTCCACAAGCCAATGTGGTGTTTCTAGATGAAATCTGGAAAGCAGGACCAGCGATTCAAAACGCCTTGCTTACCATTCTGAACGAAAAAATCTACAGAAATGGCCAGCAAGATATGCAGGTCAACCTACGAGGGATCATCACGGCTTCGAATGAACTCCCCCCGGCCAATCAAAACCTAGCCCCGATCTGGGACCGTTTCTTGATCCGCCTGGAGTTAGATAATATCCGGCAGTTCCAGAATTTCTTGTCGATGATCGTGGAAACCAAGGATGTGTACGAAGACAGCATTTCCTCCGACTTGAAACTGGGAGAGAAGGAATTAACAGACTGGGATGAGCAGATAGATCAGATAGAAGTACCCGCAGAAGTCCTGAATACCATCCAGGTGATCAAGATCAAAACGGAAGAACTATATCAAAAAGAAACGAGCAATAGTCCTTTGATTGTTAATGATCGCCGTTGGAAGAAGATTATCCGTTTATTGAGAAGCTCAGCCTTTCTCAATGGGCGTTCGAAGGTAGATCTCATGGATTGTTTCCTCATGCAGCATTGCCTGTGGGGAAGGCCAGAAGATAAAGCTCGAATCAATGAGATCATTCAAGATACAATCCGACAACATGGCTACACCCTAGCCATCAATTTGCAAATGATCAGAGCCGAAATCGATGACCTACAGCAAGATGTCAATCAAGAAATCAAAGTGAAACACACGCAGGTTGAGAACGAATTACAGGCTATCAATGAAACCTATTTTGCGCTAGAAAAAACAGATCAGCAATTTGAGGGGGTTTTGGTCAATATTCAGCAATTTAGACAGCTGGACACGGAAGAATTTAAGGTTACCAACTTGTATGATGAGGGCTACCAATTAGTAAATAGGCTGAAAGCCAAAAAGGCGAAGGACCAGTATGCCTTGATCGTCCGATATAATGATGTGGACCACATATATCCTTTACGTACACAGAAAACGGAACAAGTAGCCTACATCTACAAAAAGCCGCACCGAATCGTGGCGGAGTTTTGGGATGGTCGACACAAAGACCTTTTACAGTACATTGAAAAACAGTTTGACAAGATTAATAACGAATTACCTGCTTCCTGGCAACACCTCGGCAGAAATCTCTTTGTAAAGCCAGAATATGCCAAGATCGTACAAGCCAATTTGGAGGAAGTTCGAGCAGAACTGGAGCAGCTCAAACTGCGTCTAGAAAAAATTCACTTTTCCTATAGCAGCCTTTGATGAATAGCAGTGACAGACTAACACTAGCCTACGAGCAATTTATCGAGTTTGGGCAAATGCTCGACCGTAGGATGAGGCAGTATCTGGTTCAATATCTGCAACATAAGTTTCAGGGTACAAGCTTAGAATTGCCCCAACTGAAAGAGGCCTATTTTGATTATTTCAAGTCGGCCTTAGATGATTTGGCGGCGATTCCCAATATGCACGAGCTCTTGGGCAATCAAGAACTCCTCCAGGAAAGACTCATCCTCGATACCTTAAGGTGGCTCCGTAAGACCTACCAGAAGGTAAAAACAAAACATCCCTTTCAACAGGAAGTGGATCGGCTTGGCAATTGGGCCATCACGCCTTTACACGTATTTTATGGTCGCTGGTCCATTTTAGTGAATTATCTAGAGCAGAATTATAAGAAGGAAGAACTAGAAACATCCTTTTTCAAGCATCAATTCCAGTCCTTGATTGATGAAGCCAAAGGTAGTTTAAAGCAAGCTGAGGATCGAAAGAAGGTTGAACTGCTCTTGAATGATGTCTTGGCACAATGGGACGCTCGTTTGCATGCCAAGATACTAGCCTATCAACTGCGACAGCTAGAGGAAGAAAAGGAAACCTTTATGGAGTTGATGGAAGCTAAGGTGCAAGAATATCAGCAACTCACCCACTTACTCAACCCCTTTACGGACTATTTGGGTTGGGACCTTTCTAGAGCGCTTTGGCAGGATGCTTCCTTCGACCTGCTGAATAGGTATCATGAGTTACTGCAGAACGAAAAATCTTTGCAGGAACTAGCCGATCTGCTGGGAAGCATGCGGGAGGCTGAAATCGAGATTGAGGAAAGAAAGCTTGAGAAGACGATAGTTAGGCAGGAGTGGGTCAAAGATGAGTTTTCCAAAGCTGAGATCGTTGGGGTAAAGGAAAGTGATGATTTGAACAATCTCCTAAGTAGTGAGATCAGTCTACTAGCCTCCGAAGATACTAGCTCTCTATTCTTGAAGAAATTCGTTGATAAAGGCTTACTGACCTTTCGCTATGAAGAGGATAAGTTGGTCCGAAGTGAAGATAAATTAACGGAAATCTATCAAGGTCAGCGGCGCAAGGAGAAAGGCCCCTTCATTGTCTGCGTAGACACTAGCGAAAGCATGCGTGGCCGACCTGAACAGATCGCCAAAACCCTGACTTTAGGCATACTAAAAATGGCGATCAGAGAAAATCGCCGGGCTTACCTGATCAATTTTTCTATTGGTATAAAAACGCTAGATCTTCACGATATTGCCAACTCTATGGACGAGTTGGCTGCCTTCTTAGGCATGTCCTTCTATGGTGGTACGGACATCAGTCTACCATTGTATGAAGCAGTTCGGCAGCTCAAGAGTGAAAACTATGAAGATGCGGATGTGCTGGTCATTTCGGATTTCATCATGTATAAGGTTGATCAGCGTGTCTTGGATGATATCAAGCACCACCAGCAAAATAGAGGTACCCAATTTCACAGCCTCACCTTATCAGACGAACCCAACACCTTTATCCTCGAACAATTTGACACCAATTGGCAGTACAATCCAAAGGAGAAAGGCATCATGCGCGCTTTAACCCAAGAATTGAGTAAGTTATCAGAGAGACTTTAAAGGAAATTTAACGAAAACTAAAGCGACCTCGGATCAATTTTTGCGTCTTAATAGCGTTAGGAGTACAGAAAATGTTAGGAACGGATAAAATCAATTACGATGAAAAACTTCAGTTTAGCCTTTACGCTACTTTTATGTTTTGGATTTAGCCTAAGCGCTCAAAATAACTACTACAACAAAGCTGGCGATTCAGATCCTGCTGCCAAGTCTATCCTGGATAAGCTGCGCAATAAGTATGACAGCTATCAAGCCATGGAGGCTGATTTTACAATGATCATCGAGCTAGCCGATCAACCGAAAGAAACGCAGAAAGGGAAGATTGCTCGGAAGGGTGAAAACTATCGCTTTGAAATGGGTACTCAGATGGCGCTTTGCGACAATACGGCCCTTTGGCTGATCATGCACAATAATAAGATGGTGCAAATCAATGATGTACCAGACGAGGAAGAAACCAGCAATAGTTTGCTTTCGCCGCAATCTCTCTTCACCTTTTATGATTCAGGAAAATTTGCCTACCAATTGGTGCAAGAAGTAGATAGAGGTGGGAAGGTAATACAAGAGATAGAGTTTAAGCCGCTGGACGAGTTTGCGGATTATTCCAAACTTCGCCTGAATGTCAATAAGAAATTGAATCAGATAGAAAGTGTAAATGCCTTCTCTAAGGACGGTTCAAGATTTACCTTTACTATTGATAAAATGCGTCCGAATGTCTCTTTCCCAGCTAATCATTTCACTTTTGTGAAAAGCCAGTTTCCTGGCTATGATGTGGAAGATCTAAGGGAATAAAGTCATCAGGTGATTAAAATACTCAGGGAGTGAGTGCTCACTCCCTAAGTATTTTCCATACTTTTACGGCAAAGGAGGTAGAAGTATATGGGCTTAAAATCACTACTCATCAAGCCGATAGCGCGAAAGATTGCTAAGGATATTAAGCAATGGTCGCAGGAGGCCTTGGCAGCGCAGGAAGAAGTCTTCCAACAACTCATGAAAGGAGGGCGTAGAACTTCTTTTGGGAAAGATCATGGTTTTTCAAATATCCAGTCTTACGAAGCTTTCCGGGAACAAGTTCCTATTCGAGATTATGAAGGCATTAGACCTTATATCGACCGGATTAAGGCCGGGGAGGCTGACGTCTTGTGGAAGGGTTATCCTAAGTACTTCGCCAAGACCAGTGGTACTACCTCCGGCGTAAAATATATTCCACTTACCAAAGATAGTATCCCCAATCACTTCGGAACTGCTAGAAATGCCTTGTTCAATTACTTTGCTCGTACGGGTAAAGGCGATTGGCTTGATGGAAAGATGATTTTCCTATCAGGTAGCCCCGAATTGGAGAAAGTGGGTGGCATCAATACCGGTAGGCTCTCCGGAATTGTCAATCACCAGGTTCCATCTTGGCTCCGCACCCATCAAATGCCCTCCTACCCTACCAATTGCATTGAAGATTGGGAAACCAAGTTGACCGCTATCGTTGAGGAGACGCTGCAGGAAGATATGCGGCTGATTAGTGGTATTCCGCCCTGGGTACAAATGTATTATGAACGGCTACTCGAGAAGACGGGTAAAAAGTATGTGAAGGATATCTTTCCAAACTTCTCCGTGTTCGTGTATGGCGGCGTCAATTATGAGCCATATAGAACCCAGCTGGAATCCTTAGTAGGTAAGCGATTGGACAGCATCGAGACCTATCCGGCCTCGGAGGGATTCATTGCCTTCCAAGATGAGCAGGATGATCCTGGTTTATTGTTGAATGTAAACTCAGGGATCTTCTTTGAGTTCGTCCCTGCAGAAGAAATATTTAATGATAACCCAAGCCGTTTGTCACTTGCCGAGATAGAATTAGGTGTCAATTATGCCATCATCATTAATAACAATGCAGGCCTGTGGGGTTACAATATTGGGGACACCGTCAAATTCGTTTCCAAAGATCCCTATAAGATATTGGTTACCGGAAGAATCAAGCACTACATTTCGGCCTTTGGAGAGCATGTCATCGGTAAAGAGGTAGAGGAAGCACTCTTGAGTGTAGCTAAATCTGCAGATATTCCTATTGTTGAATTCACCGTTGCACCGCAAGTGAATCCACCAGAAGGGGGCCTCCCTTATCACGAGTGGTTTATTGAGTTTGATCAGCCCCCATCCAATCTCCAGTCTTTTGCCCTGGATGTAGACAAGGCCATGGTACAACAGAATATCTATTACCAGGATCTAATTGATGGGAATATCTTACAGCAACTTAAAATTCGGCCTTTACAGAAGGATGCCTTCAGAAAGCTGATGAAGGCTAGCGGTAAGTTGGGCGGACAGAATAAGGTTCCACGTCTTTCCAACGATCGCAAGATGGCTGACGTGCTGCAGCAGTGGGTACTAAAATAAGTTAGGGCAAGCTAGTCCTGCATTTTTTCTCCGTAACAAAGATCACCGGCATCGCCTAAGCCAGGCACGATATAGGATTTTGCCGTCAACTCCTCATCAACAGCCCCCGCCCAAATATTGGCTTTAGGAAATAGTCTACGGATATGCTTCACGCCGTTATCAGAAGCAATGGCTGTTACCACGTGAATCTCCTTAGGAGTTCCATATTGCGCCAAGCCGTCAATGGCGATTGACATGGATGCGCCGGTAGCTAGCATAGGATCTGCTAGGATTAGAATGGTTCCAGTAAGGTCCGGGCAGGACACATATTCCATATTAATCTCGAAGGATCCGTCTTTATGGTGCTTACGATAGGCCGAGATAAAGGCATTATCCGCTTGATCAAATACATTGAGTAATCCCTGATGTAAGGGTAAGCCTGCCCGTAGAATTGTACCTAAAACAATCTTATCCGAAGGAACTTGGACCTTAGCAATGCCGAGTGGGGTCTCAACTTCCTTTTCCTTGTAATCCAACGTCTTGCTAATCTCGACAGCCAATATCTCGCCAACCCGTTCCAGGTTGCGTCGGAATCGCATGCGATCCTTCTGGATCTTTACGTCGCGCAGCTCTCCAACAAATTGGTTTCCAATGTTTTGATGTTCTGTAAGCTTAAATATCATGAGCAGGTAGTATTCTAATCCGACAATAATACAAAGGATCTCTGGCAATCCGCCTCTTTTGGAGGGCGCGTTTTTGGGAAAGTGCAGCTATCGGAGTAGAGGCGGTACTTTCTTAGGTCGATCCTACATGCTCCAATATTTCCTCGAAAGCCTGTGACCAACCTGCCCAGCCGATCTCTTTTGCAAAAGAACTATTATGCCACAACAAAGTGAACGTTCCACCGTAGCATTTCAATTCATCCATCATTTGTTGGATGCGCTGCACGGCCTGCTCTGGCTGGAGTTCCAAGTAGAAATTAAGGCTTACGTCCATGGCAGCAAAGGGGTGGATGGTTAAGTCGGTCCGCTCTTCCTTCTGCAAATCGTACCAGGGGAAAGGCCCAGCCATACCCGCCCGATAGCCCACCTGATCCGCATACCCCATTGAATGATCATCCGTAATTCCTAGGGCAATGAGGCGACGATAAGTGACTGGTAAACTCAACATCAGAAAGTGCTGCCTGCTTTGGTTCACCTCTTTGCCCGTAATCTCTACTAGTCGTCCTATCTCTTTCTCTACTTGTCCGGGTATGGTATTGGAAGCAAAGGATGGATGGATACCTACCGGGTAACGCTCTGCTATTTTTTGAATTAGAGTTCTGAAGTCGGGATTTTCAACATCTGCATTGAGATCATATTTACCGGGATCTCCCAGGAGCCAAAAATACATGGTGTTTAGTCTATGTTTATCCTGCAAATGGTCCAAGTAGGTAAAGCAATGAAAGGGGTCATCCGATTTTCCGCTCAGCACCTGCACTCGCTCTACCAAACCAGCCCATCGTCCTCTCAACAGCTGCATTATTCCCCCTGCTACTAGTCTCCACCAGGGTCGGTGTAAATAAGCCCAGGCCATGTCTATATCAAAAGTCAAGCGAAATTGAAAAGGCTTCCTGGACAGCTTGAGCATTGGCCATTTCGCTTTTAAGGCTTCACCAAACTGATGAGCCCATTCATTCAAAATAGGACGATCCAGGAATCCATGCTGTAGGGCTAAACTTTCAGCGGCCGGAAATCTACCATATCGATCTGGCTTAAATTCCAAGTATTCTTCGTAACGGCTTACGCAGTAAAAGGTCATCGCGAAAAGATCAAAAGGCCAATCAGAGGTTGCACCCAGTGGGAACAAAGCCGGACGTTCATCTACTTCTATCACTTTAGGCTCTTGTGGCTTGATTTCTCGCTCAAACAAGAGCGAAGTAGCCTCTATGAAGAAAACATCGTCAGCTTCACGACGGTCACCGTAATGTATCTTGGGTCCCTGGTGGGATTGATAGAACAAAAAATCATCGGTAAACGTATATTCTATAGAGACTAGGTGTTGGAACAATACCTCAAGCGTATACTCTAAGCGCGGACTAGGAGAAGTGGAATAAATGAGCATACTGATTACTTATGAGGTAAAAATGTTCGCCGCATGGCTGTCTTTTATTTTGCCAATTCCTTTATACTCTACAATAGTGAGCCACTTGTGGTTCCACATGGATATTTCGAATCCAGTCAGGGAGCCAAGTTTTACATCAAAACCTGCAATAAGCTGTGTCTAAAAAGTAATTTCCCGATAATGGATATTGGCAAGACATATTTCTACTATTTAGGCAGAATAATAAAACATTTGCGGGAATTGTCCGTTGATTTCAGTAAATTTATTGCAGTATCATTTTCTCAGAACACCCAAGCAACATCATCAAACTATTAAAGCCGTCTCCAATGAAGCAATTTTTAGGTACCATTCTCATCTGCAGTTTCGCACTCGTTCTGAGCGGTCAACAGCTTATCACGCCTGGGGAGAACTACTATGACGATAACAAGGGGATTGTCTACAATAAGGAGTTTTCCGTTTTGGCCAGATTCCATACTCATGGCTTCTCTATGGGTGTGAATATGGGGACGCTAAAAACCTACTACTTGACTCGCTTCCTCAACTTTGAAATTGGTGAATTGAAGCATGGCAAGGAATTCAAGCAAAGCCGAGACTTACAGCCCATTTCTAACCAAGTTTCTCGAGCGTACATTTTCGGGAAACAAAACAATCTATATGCACTTCGGGCTGGTTTTGGAGAGAAACGATACTTATCAGAAAAAGCCAAGCGCAGAGGTTTGGCGGTAGGAATTAGTTATGAAGTAGGCCCAGTGTTAGGCCTATTGAAGCCCTATTATCTGGAGTTGGTACGGAATCAAGAGAACGGTGATCCTGTATTTATTATCCAGAGTGAAAAATATGGCCCTGAAAACGAAGATCTTTTCTTGGACTTTACCCGCATTTATGGATCCTCCGGCTTTTCCAAAGGTTTAGGAGAGCTATCCGTTGTACCTGGTGCCCAGGCCAAATTTGCTATGCATTTTGACTGGGGCGCTTTCGATGAATTTGTCAAGGCTGTTGAAGCTGGGGTGATGATGGACTTCTTCTTCCAGGAACCACAAGTAATGATCGAAACGGAAGGAAGTGGGGTCAATAATAGTCCACTATTTCTCAATCTTTACATAAATTTGCAGTTCGGGAAGCGATGGTAGGTTTTAGCCGAGGGTTGGCAAGTACAATCTAGTTCAATCCATCTGCTCAATATAACCTAGCTCGTCCGTAGACCATTTGGAATACCATGGTTTTGCTTTATTTGTCAATGCAACAAAATGGTGCTCCTATTTGTCTTTAGTAGAAGCATACTGATGTAGGTTCGTTCTCATCAGTTCATTGCCTCACTGTAAATACAGTTTAATGCTAGAATTACCAATTGTAGATAAGCCTGAACGGAAAAAGAAGCCGGATTGGTTGCGAGTAAAACTGCCGATTGGCGAGAATTATAAAAAGGTTAGATCCTTGGTAGATGAGTACAACTTGCATACTATCTGCCAAAGTGGTAGCTGCCCGAATATGGGAGAGTGCTGGGGAGCAGGTACTGCTACCTTCATGATCCTCGGTAATACCTGTACTCGCTCTTGTTCTTTTTGTGCGGTAAAAACAGGACGTCCACCTGAATATGACGAGGATGAACCCAGAAGAGTAGCTGAAGCCATCAAATTGATGGAAGTAAAGCATGCGGTGATCACTTCGGTAAACCGTGATGAATTAAAGGATAGAGGTGCTGAAATCTGGTATCAGACCGTACGCGCTGTAAAGGAAATGAGTCCTTCCACAACGATCGAAACCTTGATCCCAGATGTGAAGGCCAACTGGGAAGCCCTGGAAAGAATGATCGAAGGAGGTCAAGAGATCGTTTCGCACAACATGGAGACAGTCGAAAGGTTGTACCGAAAGGTACGCCCTCAGGCCAAGTACCATCGTAGTTTGGAACAGATCAAACGCATCAAGGAATACGGAAAAAGAACCAAAACGGGCTTTATGGTCGGTTTGGGAGAGACTGAAGAAGAAGTGTACAAGATCATGGACGATTTGGTCGAGCACGGTTGTGACGTACTTACGATCGGCCAGTACCTGCAGCCTACAAAGATGCACTTAGAGGTAGCTGAATACATTCATCCTGACCTTTTTGCTAAGTATAAGGAAATTGGTCTAGAGAAAGGATTTGACTTTGTAGAGAGTGGTCCACTGGTTCGCTCTTCCTATCATGCAGAAAGACATATCTAAATATTGACTCTAGACGAGTTATAAATCCCGAGTCAGAAGTTATACCTGACTCGGGATTTTTCTTTTAATAAAACATCACTGCACTACTCCCTCCCCCATCTCCTATTTCACACCCACAATTCAATTCGCGACAAGGTTGTATAATTTCAAATCGTTGCTCTTGGCAGGTAATCTCCGTTGCACAGGCCATCATACAGGAAATGGCATAATCGGAGGCTTCTCCCTCATCCTGACGGCTTAGCGGGATCAATAAGGCTGTCTTTTTTTCGTCACCCAAATAATCCGCAGTAATTGCTAAGAAGCTGGTCCCTGCCGTAGTATTCATTTCTTGGTATTGGATGTTTTCTACCCAAATTCCTTCATCACCGGACAGAACCGTAATCAAAGTGGACAATTCGGCCTCCGAGTCTAGGTCATAACGAACCTGCTCGTGTTCGATAAAAGACTGATCCAGATTGGTGGAAGTAGGCGTGGACCTCTGGCAACCTAGCAGTAAGCCCAGGAAGAACACCCCCAAAATTAGAAAGCGATTTTTCATACTATTATGTGTTTTAGGAAGAGATTTAATCAATCAGTTCATAGCCCCATTCTCGCTTGAAGATCAGGACGACCTCCTTTTTGCCATTGCTATCCATATCCATGGCGAAACTGGATACCAACTGCCAGCCCTCCTCCCCGTGAAAATTGAGTTCGTTTTCTAAATCTTGCAGTTTGAAACGGGTAACAAACAAACCTTTCTCCTTTAGTTCTACAACCTTGTACTCGTATTGCTTCTTATTACTTTCCATAGACGGGCATTGAAAGAAGTGATTGAAATTAATTCTATTCTAGATTAGCGCATCTATAAATATAAGGAAAGGGAGATTGGGAAGCAATGGTATGGGGCGGAGTCTAAAGAAAGGAAAAGGCCCAAGTCCTCGACAACGAATATTGGTATCAACTGTGTTTTAGTGTCAAAAATTTAGAGAATGGTATGTGCGCATCTCCAAGATTTAAGTAGGCCATTCTTGTATAAAATTAGCCCGGCACTTGAGTAACCAAATGCTCGGGCTAACGATTAATGTATGAAACTATTAGACAGGGTTAGTTAAGTGTAGGTAGGGTAAAATCACTTTCCAAAATTCAAATAGGTATTAAAGAAAGGAAGCATGTCATTCAATGCTCTTCCATCATCTGTCCATAGTTTATTGCTATGGTTTCCAATGTATTCTTCGGCGTAATGATGTATTCCTAAGTTTTCGAGTTTTTTACTGAACGCTAGGCTAGTTCTTGGAATTTGAGCCGTGTCTTCATTTCTTCCCCAATCGAGCTTCAAGGCTGTAAGTTTCTTAAGGTCTTCCACATGATTGTCTATCATTCCCATGGCTGACTTTTCTCTCCAAACTTTCAATATGTCATAATGGATTATTAAACTATCCTTTAGGTATTCATAAGGTAAATCGGCATAAAATGGGGGTTTACTGGGATTGGGCGTATATGCCCTTCCCATGGCTATTATTGCATTTGGTAAAAATTCACCCCATCCATCGATTAATTGCTCTCTTGAGGTGATTTCACCAATTCGCTTATAAGCAGCACCTCGAATGCCCAATTCTTCGCTATTCGCATCTAAGGTTGCTGGTGACATAGCATAGACAGAAGAGAATACATCAGGAAATAGCATTCCCATCTTTAGTGCTCCCTGTCCGCCCATAGAATGACCCGCCACACCTCTGCTATCTCTATTGGCAATGGTTCGGTAGTTTTTGTCTATGTAGGACACAAGATCTAGTCCAGTGAAGTCTGCCCATTTTCCGGTAAAACTCGAGTTTGTATACCAACTCCCTCTGTACAACGTATGATGATTTGGCATCACAACAATTACAGGTTCTATTCGCTGGAGTGCGATAGCTTTATCAAGTAGTTCATGGAACCTATCATACTTAATCATATTAACATCACTCCAAGTAAACCCATGTAGATAGTAGATTACGGGGTATCTTTTCCCACTGGTTTCATACCCTGGAGGTAGATATATGGTAACACTTCTTGTAGGATCTTCACCCGCTGCATTTTGTAAAAGGGCAGAATATAAATTTTCAGTTACAACGCTACCCTTTATGTTTTGGGCAGAGGAAATATGAATGGATGCAAATAGAATAGCTACTATTGCGATATTTCTTATATGGACTATTCTGGTCATATAGATTTTAGTTTTGTATTGTTTCTTCAATATGTCTCAGCTTGCTCTAAAAGGTCTGAACGAGAACACCGGAAACGATGTCCTTACCAATCTCCATGACGGCTAGATGATTGGGATGTACCTCGTAGGTCTCCAATGCCTTTTCGTCTTTAAATTCGAGTAATAGAGAATATTGGTAGGCGCTATTGGGCTCGGTAGCCTTCATCCAGACGGCTTTTTCCATACCATCAATAAGATCTACCATTTCGTAGAACTTATTTTTACTGGTAGTGATCTTCTTCGGATCTGTCCCGTCCTTATAACTGACATAAATAATTCTTCTAATGGGCGTTGCAGGATCTCTTTCATAACTTTTGACATCCGCTGCGGTCATGTTGACAATTTTCCAGGTCCCATCTTTCTTCACTAGTGTACGCTGTTCCTTTTTATATTGGTCTTTTTCCTTTTGGTCAAAGCTTACCCAAGCCAGGTTCCCATCAATGAGATACTTGAAGTTAGTTCGATGAAAGTTTACATCTCCTCCCAGGTTTTCTTTCATCGTCTCAGCCAAAGTGTTCCAATCCTCAAATTGAAACACAGCTTCTTTATCTGTATACAAGAAATGCACCTGGTCTTTATACCAATGGCTAGCCCAAGCCTCGAAGTCTTCAGAAAACACCGCATGGGTTTCTGCATCGATCACCTTACGGATAGCCATTTCTTCTTTGGATTGTCCCACTAGGACATAGCCTAGACAGCTGCAAAGCAGTACTAAATAAATACTTCTCATAATTAAATTGGTTATTTGTGGAAATTCATGTGTCTGTAAATCAACACATTGTAAAAGTATGCGAATGGCTGCCCTCCTGGTTAATATATTGTTGCGTCCCCTTTCTATATTGTTGCAAATGGGCTATAAACGCCGCTCACTTGGTGGTACGCCAAAGGTTTCTTTGTAAATCTGTGTGAAATATACCGGTGATTTGAACCCAACTTTATAGGAAATTTCGGAGATGCTTAGACTGGTGTTGGAGAGCAGCTTCTGTGCTTCGCGAAGTCGGATCATACGGAGGTAAATGGAAGTTGATTTTCCGGTTAAGGCTTTGATCTTGCGGTGGAGTTGGGATCGACTCAGGAACAGGGACTTTGCTAGTTCTTCGGAGCCAAAATTTTCTTTTTCTAAGTGAACTAGAATGGTCTCTTCAAGCTTCGCTAGGAAAGGGTCCTGGATTTGCTCTTGCTTGGCTACGGAGGAAGCATCCGACAATAAAGTCTGGCTGTACTTGTTTTGCAGTTGCTTGCGTAAGTCGAGCAAGTTGTCCATTCGAATCAGCAACTCCTCCTCGGCAAAAGGTTTGGCAAGATAGGCATCTGCGCCTTGCGTCAGCCCTTCTATTCTATCTTCAAAGTCAACCTTGGCAGTCAGGAGAATAATCGGAATATGATTAGTACGTTCATCATTCTTAAGTAAGCGACATACCTCATATCCGTCCATCTTAGGCATCATAACATCACTGATAATTAGATCAGGAATTTGTGCCCAGGCCATATCGACCCCCTCCTGGCCATCCATCGCATGTATACATTGATAGCGATGCTCTAAGGCCAAGCGAAGATATTGGGCTACATCAGCATTGTCCTCAATCAATAAAACCAAGGGAAGGTTTAAGGGATTGATATCGGAAGATGGTTTTTGAGTCTGCTCTTCAGCTATTTCTACCGGCCCTTGAATTGGTGTTTTCGTAAAGGCAGCCGTGTTCGTGATCGGTAATTCAAGGAGGAAGGTACTGCCTAACCCGCTTTCACTTTGCACGCTGATGCGCCCCTTCATGTGATCTACCCATTCCTTCACCAGCGCTAAGCCAATTCCGGTGCCTTCATGGATTTTGGTTGTACTGGTGTCGACCTGGTGAAACCTATCAAAAATATGCATCAGTTGCTCTTCCTCAATTCCCTCACCTGTATCACGGACCTGTAGTTGGAAGTGATCATCTTTCACACTTAGTTCTACAGCTATTTCCCCTCCCGCTGGCGTGAATTTCAACGCATTACTCAGCAAATTCGACAACACTTGTTGGATCACCTTCGGATCAAAATCCATGCTCAAACCCTTAAGATCCGAAGAGAAGAGAAGATCAATCTCTCGCTGTTCTGCATAGGAAGTAAATGACCCCACGAGGTAGTTTATGTAGGCAACTATATCTCCTTGAATCAGATTTAAACGCATATAACCAGATTCCAATTTTGAAAGATCCAGCATCTGATTGATCAGCTCGAATAATTGTTGACTATTCCGTTGGATAAGCTGCAATTTGGGTAGAGTTGTCTTTTTGACCTCTTTCCGGATTTGCCGGGTAATCCCCAAAATAACCGTCAGTGGCGTACGGAATTCGTGGGTAATATTGGTATAAAGGTTTGTCTTGACCTGATCTAATTCGCGTAGTCGTTTGTTCTCCACCAAAGTAAGCTGCCTAGCCAATTGAAAACGATATAACTTATAAATAGCCCAGCTTAATAGGACAGCATAAGCAAGGATGGCCCACCATCTCAACCATATAGGAGAAAGGACCCTAAAGGAAAAACTAACCTCATCTCCCCAAAGACCATCATTATTGGCCGCTCTCAAATGGAAGGTGTAGAAACCGGGGCGTAGATCAGAGTACAAAATATCACGATCCTCTGCCGGTGTGCTCCAGTCTTGATTTAAGCCTTCTAATTGGTACCTAAATTTGTTCTTATCCACCTGGGTATGACTAGTGGTTGAAAAATAAAACTCCAGGAAGTTTTTGTTGTAGGGCAAGACCAAGTTTTGAGGCAACAGGTGCTTATCTGCTGGCTGACTTGAATACCGATAGATATCATCCTCCTTATCTAGTAGGGCTACTTTATTAATGAAAGCCTGTGGCTTGATCTGATTCTTAGATATGTTATACAGGGGAAAATTTACAATGCTTGTCTTACTAATGGCCCAAAGTAAGCTATCTCTACTCTCCAATAAAGAAAAGTTGGCACTAGCCTCGTTAATCCAACCGTCCCTCTTATCAAAACAGTCTACTGCTCCTGATTTATTCCTCAAGTCTATCCGACAGATCCCCCCCTGACTGACCACCCACATCCGTTCCAACTTATCCATGTGCAAATCGAATAGTACATCGGACAACAAACCATCTTCCGTACTCCATTGACGAATCACCACAAGTTTTTCTGGAGATTCAAACTGACATTGCCAAAGGCCCTCTCCTTGAGTGCTTAACCAGACCTGCCCGTTAAACCTTAGAGCTGCAGTTAGAATTGGGCTTGGATTGGAAGCAAGTGAGATCTGACTACGAACCAAACCATTTTCCTTAATCCTATACAAGCCTTTATCGCTAATTGCCCAAAAACCCTCCTCTGGCCCCTCAAACATATCTACAAATACAGGAAAGTCGGCTTCAATGCCTGGGTTTGCAGCTATGAAGTTGTTGAAATAAATGGTACCATCGTTCTTACTGCGTACTTCGCTAATACTACCATCCCCTCCTGACCATAGATTACCGCTCTGATCTATGAAAAGAAAATGTTGACCATTATCGCTAAGTCCTTCCCTTGTGGTAAAAACCTCCGATTTCCCATCTTTTTTATGGACTAATCCACCCATGGTTGTCGCAAACCATAGGCCTTTTTCGTGTTCTGTAATATCCCCTACAATGGAATTAGATGGCACTTCAAGCTTATATAGGAGGATGACCGAATCCGGGTCACATCGACTAATTCTACCCCGATTACCTCCAAGATAAATTTCTCCAGAGCTTAGTTGTTCGATACAATGCGTACTGCCAAGCAAAGGCGCTTCTTCCTCTGTTTTCACCTCAAATGCACTGGGACTAAGCTTTAGGAGGTCTCCAAACGCCCCTATCCAGAAATTCCCTTCACGATCCAGGATCATGTTCTTGAAGTAAAGACTGGCATAATCATCGAAAGTATGTAGAATGGTCCACTGTCCTCCTTTAAGCTCCAATAGTTGAAAGGTGGTCAAAAAATAGGTAGCAGAATCTGTTTTGTTGATGATGTAAGTGACCGCAGCGTTAGTTGTCTCAGCAACTTGTTCAAGGGTTCCATTTTTTTGAAAGAGGGCAGTAGTTTCTTCAGACCCCCAATACACACTGTCCTGGTCAAAGGCTGCAATGGCAGAATACTGATGGACTACAGCAGTATCTTTCCAATGAATGTGTAACTCCTTCCCATCATAGGAGGCATGGCGGTTATCGAGTCCAAACCAGACATGTCCCTTTGTATCGATGTCTAAAGTCCAGGTACGGAAGTTTCCGATAGCTTTCTCCCAAGCTGGGCGGGACATAATAGGTTCGATGTCTACCTCTTTCCCATATTTTAGTTGCTGTTGATCCTTGACTGACAGCGCAATAGGGACAAAGCCCAAACCTACAACCCAGAGTTCACCATCATGCCCCAAACCTAGTCCCCGGATGTTGCTAAAGGGAACTGGACAGGGGTAGAACTGCCCGTTCCGTCGATAGAAGAGGCCATTAAGGCCACCAATCCACACGGTACCAGATTGATCTTCAATAATACTATGAATTGGCCCGAGAGCTTGACCCTGAGCCTTGATATAATTGCGGAAGGTATAACCATCAAATTGACTCACACCTGGCTTGGTTCCAATCCAGATATAGCCATCCTGATCCTGGTACAGGGCTTGTATGTCGGTGGAATTTAAACCCGCTAGCTTCCCTATGCTTTCAACTTGAAAACGAAGTTTTGGATTGGAAACTGCAGAAGAAGAGGCTGTTTGCCCTATAGTGAATCCGGCCAAAAAGATTTGGCTTACCAACACAAGGATACTCCTGTAGTAACACGATGTGAAGTAACTACGGTATGTCACTTTTAGCTTCATATTTGTAAGGCAGTTGTACTGTCAACCCAAGCAGATACCGGGCTAAAAGGGGCTGAAGTACTCAAATACTGGGCAAGGAGAGCAAAATAGACTACTAAATGTAGCCTTTCCAGTAATAAAGATACACTTTCGCTACCTGATTAATTGAGTTTGCGATGACAGATGTCACGAAATGTATTTTCAGTCACACTAGTTGATATCGTAGTCGAACTTCTTCATAGTGGTATTGATCAGCGGTAGGATCCCCAGCATCTCTTCTTCCGACAGGTTTTCCCGCCAGCGCCCCACTCTCACCTTGTGATCCTTGGTGGAATAGGGTCTAGAAGTCATTGCTTCCACAAAATCTTCATTATTGGTGTTCTGTACGCGGCGTGCCCATGCTTCCAATTCTGATTGATGTTTCGGGATATCTACTCCCGCCTCTTCGGCAATATGCAGAGCGAAACCGAGTGGATTAGCAATCATATCCTCAAATCGGGAAAGCGATACTAAATGCTGGACCTTTTGAAAACCGACTGTATTGATGTAATCCCAGTGATGAGCACATTGCTCCAACAAAGGCCTGCTTAGCCACTCCTCCCAATCGTGAGGCCTAGGATGATGCCCCCAATTCCTAGAGATTCCAACCCGTAGCGAACAAATCGTATCCAGAGGATGGCGCACTTGCCAGTACAGCTGTATTTCACCTGTAAAGGTTGTCAATAGGTCTTCTAGTGGAAAGGACAGACCAGGAGTTGGCTCAAAACCACTTGACCCTTTAGGGACTTTAACCGCCGTAGCTTTTCCGTAATCAAAATCTTTCAGACTGGCATAAGGGGGTTCGCTATGGTAAGCATAACAAGAGAGTTGCTCAAATAATTCTCCAAAGATAGAGGTGCCACTCCGGCCACAACCTAAAATCAAGACATGCTTTGGCATAGAAAGATTTATTTTTTCATCCAGACGGGTTTCAGGCGTGGATCATGATCAGCTCCAAGAATATCCCGATACAATTCAGGGCGACGGGCATTTCTATACCGATACCCTCCGGCTAATTCAAGTTTATCAGCACTAATTGAGACGGTCTGAATACTATCCTCAAAAGACTGAATCTCAGTAACCACATTACCATAGGGATCAATCACCATCGCATTACCATTCTTTAGATGCTCACCATCGTAACCAATCGGATTAGTAAACGCATAATACACACCATTGTCATAAGCACGAGCAGGTAGCCAACGTAACAGCCATTCTCGTCCCTTGGGTCCATTGAATTCCATCCTGAGTGGTACGGGGTCCGATTGGCGGTTTTCCCACAGCTCATGTGCTACATACCCTCTACCTGGCATAGCTGAAGGGGTACAGCCCGTTACATGCGGCGCAAAGATCAACTCCGCTCCCAGTAAAGTAGTGGCTCGCACATTCTCAATCACGTTATTATCATAGCAGATCAGTATCCCACAAGTCCACCCCTTAATGTCAAAGGTCACGTAAGAATTCCCGGGGCTCATGTATTGGCTAATAAAGGGATGAAGTTTCCTAAACTTAGCCACTAATCCTTCCCCATTGACACAGACATAGGTATTATATATCTGGTCATCATCAATTTCTACCAATCCAGCTAATAGATGAATATCATAGGATTTGGCAATTTGAATCAAGCGTTGCACGCTCGGTCCATCTGGTACTGGTTCTGCTAAATCTCGGACTTGTTCTAAAGAAAGATCTTTAAAGAAAGTGTAGGCAGTAATGGACATCTCATGGAAACTTACCACCTCTGCATCTTGCGCGTGAGCTTGTGCACTAAGCGCTTCGATTCGCGATAAGTTATAGGTCTTATCGCCATCGTGTGGTTCGAATTGAGCCACACTAATTTTGAGTTGCTTCATTGCAGACAGTCAGGTTTTCGTTTTTGCAGGATTAAGAACATGAACTGATTTGAGTGTATAACAAATGGGTGGCCTAAGC
>CAJXPD010000080.1 GCA_913057785.1 uncultured Lewinella sp.
ATTTATTCATATGCGTATGCTTTGTGTTTTTGGAAGTTCAGCCTCCAATCTGATTTCCATGAAACCAGGAAGAATGCCAAAAATAATATTTACACCAAGAAGCTGTTCGAATTTGCCTTTTGGAATTTACTATGGACCCATTTTTTTGCAAAATGTGGCCCCTTTTCGGTACTACAGGAGGCTTAGAACTAGAAAAAACGTCTAGTGTTAGAAAATAGAACCTTATAAGAACAGTCTCCTGATTTGCAACTGAGAGATTAAGCGTGGCTGGCCAAGACTTTGGTGTTGACTGATCCGAATCCCACTCTCTTTCCTCCTTTTTGGGAAAATCCTCGCATGCAAACTTGATCTCCATCTTCGATAAAGGTTCTCGTACTGCCATCTGACAGCGTGAGTGGCTTGCTGCCAGACCAGGAAAGTTCCAGCATAGATCCATAAGAGTCCGGCGACGGTCCGCTGATGGTTCCAGAAGCCAATATATCACCGACTCTGACATTACATCCATTAACGGTATGATGCGCCAATTGTTGCTGCATATTCCAGTACATGTATTTGAAATTGGACTGGCTAACTATGGTCTCTTCCTGCCCATCTGGAGCAATGCCTACTTCTAGCTCAATGTCATAGTTGTTCTTGCCTTCGTACTGCAGGTAGGGAAGCACCTGGGGGTCTTGAATCGGTCCAGCGACTTTGAATGGTTCCAGGGCCTCCAGCAATACTACCCATGGAGAAATGGAGGAAGCAAAGTTTTTGCCCAAGAATGGTCCTAGGGGAACATATTCCCACTTCTGTATATCACGGGCTGACCAATCATTAAATAAGACCATCCCATAGATGTAATCATTTGCCTCAGCTGTTGAGATCGGTTCCCCAAGCTTGGATTCTTTACCTATGATAAAGGCCATTTCCAATTCAAAATCTAGGCGCTTACTGGACCGGAAGACAGGAGTATCTTGTCCTTTAGGTAGGGTTTGCCCTTTGGGGCGTCGTATAGGTACGTCAGTAGGAATGATGGAGGAAGCTCTGCCATGATAGCCGACCGGGATATGCTTCCAGTTGGGCAGGAGGGCATTTGCCGGATCGCGAAACATTTTGCCGACATTGGTAGCATGCTCAATACTAGAATAGAAATCTGTATAATCTCCCACCTGAACAGGCATATGCATTTTAGCATCGATCATTGGGACCAGCACCCCCTTTGACGCCTTAAGTGCTGACTCAGAGTCGCAAAGTTGCTGCTGTAGACGATGCCGGATTTGTAGGCTGATGACCTTTCCTAACTGCATCAAATTATTAAGCTGCGGTTGTTCCAGGACTATTGGCGGAATATTCAAACCAGCAAACACTCCTGCTTGACTCGCGACCGGCAAATCAATGATGAATTCCCCTATGGCTACGCCTACTCTCGGTCTTTGATTAGGGGTAGAAAAAATACCGAAGGGTAAATTATGTATGCTGAAATCGGAATCAGCTGCTATGTTCAACCAAGGATTTAATTCAGACATATAGTATAATGAGTTCTTTTAGATATAATGTGATTAGTGTTCAAGCCAGGATTGGTAGTATTTGCCGTCCTCGATCTTCAAGGCAGCTTCAGTAACCATCAAGGGTTTGAAGGTGTCGATCATTACGGCTAATTCCTCCGTAGATTTCTTGCCGATGCTACGCTCATACGCCCCAGGATGTGGACCATGAGGTATTCCCCCTGGATGGAGTGTAATGTACCCTTGGTCAATGTCATTCCTGCTCATAAAATCGCCATCAACATAGTAAAGCATCTCGTCTGAATCTATGTTAGAATGGTTGTACGGAGCGGGGATAGCTTTAGGGTGATAGTCATAGAGACGAGGACAGAAAGAACAGACCACGAAGGCCGAGGTTTCGAACGTCTGATGAACCGGTGGTGGTTGGTGAACTCTACCCGTAATCGGCTCAAAATTGTGAATGGAAAAGCCATAAGGGTAGTTGTACCCATCCCAACCCACCACATCAAAGGGATGAGAAGCATATACCAACTCATGTAGATGACCTTGCTTCTTGATCTTCATCACAAAGTCTCCTAGTTGATCATGTGTCTCTAGTTGCTCTGGACGTTTATAGTCTCGCTCGCAAAAGGGTGAATGCTCTAGCAATTGTCCAAACCAATTGCGATATCGCTTTGGGGTATAAATCGGATGAAAGGACTCCGCATAGAGGAGTCGATTGTCTGCTGTGTCAAAACTGATTTGATAGATCATGCCGCGTGGTATGACCAGGTAGTCTCCATATTCGAAGGATATATTACCCAGCATCGTCCGCAATGTACCTGAACCCTTATGCACGAAGAGTAATTCATCTGCATCTGCATTTTTGTAGAAGTAGTCAGTCAAAGACAGCCTAGGGGCTGCAAGCCCAATGTGGATGTCCTTATTAACCAATAGGGGAATCCTGCTTTCCAAGTAATCATCCTTAGCCTCGATATTAAAGCCAATGAATTTTAGCGACTTCATATTTCGGTCGATGGCCACCTTCGGATTCATATCTATACTCCTTCCTACCTCCTTCACCATTGTGGGACGATGGAGGTGATAAAGAAGAGATGACATGCCATCAAATCCGATCGTTCCAAACAGCTGCTCATAGTGTAAGCTACCGTCTGGTTTTTCGAAAATAGTATGTCGTTTAGCGGGAACCTTCCCCATTTTATGATAAATAGGCATACTGTTAATTTTTTAGTACTAACAATTGTTAGTAAATTTACTACTAAATGTTTTTATCTGCAAGAAATAGTTAATTTTAAGACCGATTTTGACTCTGTTTTGATAATCCATCAATTACCTATATTCAGTCATGGAAAGGAAGATCACGCGAGAAGGATTTATAGAAACAGCACTGGAACTCTTTCATGAGAAAGGTTTCAAAGCCACTACAATGCGGGATATTGCTAAGGCGTTGGAGATTGAAGCCGCGACACTTTACAACTATATTCGTTCCAAGCAGCAGTTGTTGGATGATCTGGTATTTGAGATTGCCTATCAGTTTCACGATGGACTTAGCGATATTTACGAGTCTTCTTACAGGCCTTCAGAGAAGTTGAAGGCGATCGTGAATCTAAATGTTCGGCTTACAACAGCCCATCCGTATCGTGTAGCTTTGTTGGTAGGAGAGTGGAAGCATCTCCAGGAAGATCGACAAAAGGAATTCTTGGATAACAGGGGGAGCTATGAACAAATGGTTCGTAATATCATAGCGCAAGGTATGGAGTTGCAAGAATTAAGATCTATGGATCTTGAGGTAGCTACCTATTCCTTTCTTTCCTCCATCCGTTGGTTGTTCAGCTGGTATATCGAAAAAGGTGGCTCTGTCAATCCGATCGAATTGGAAAAACAAATGTCAGACTTTATTTTGAAAGGAATGCAGAATAATGACTAGGGATTGAAGTTTGCAACTTACCTTTGCCGCTTGCCAACTTAAACTGCCTCATGTTTGAACTTCCGCCCGAGTTCCAGCTTTCCACGACTAGCTGGCTGTTTGCGATGCTAGCCGCCTTCTTGATTGGACTTTCCAAGGCTGGACTAAAGGGAATTGCAGTAGTCAACGTCACCATATTAGCCATCGTGTTTGGTGGAAAGGCTTCCACTGGAATCATGCTCCCGCTCCTGATTACTGCAGATATCTGTGCAGTCATTTATTACAAGCGAGATGCACAATGGCTATTGCTCCTCAAGCTATTACCTTGGATGATCATTGGGGTCTTGCTAGGCGTTTTTGTAGGGAAGGATTTGCCGGAGACTATATTTAAAAGGGGAATGGCCGTTATCATCTTCATCAGCGTAGTGATGATGTACGCATGGGATCGCCAGAAGTCCGCGAAGGTTCCTACTCAATGGTGGTTTGCTGGTATTATGGGTTTAGCAGCCGGCTTTACCACCATGATTGGTAATCTAGCCGGGGCATTTTCCAATGTATTCTTCTTGGCTATGCGACTGCCAAAGACGGAATTCATCGGAACAGCTGCTTGGTTATTCTTTATCGTCAATCTGATCAAAGCCCCTTTTCACATCTGGGTTTGGGATACTATTTCCATGGATACTTTTGCGATTAATCTTCGATTAATACCGGTCTTGCTCGTGGGCTTTGTAACCGGCTTATGGGTGGTGAGGCAGATTCAGGAAAGGCATTATCGCCAACTAATTCTTATACTGACAGCTTTAGGAGCCTTTGTCATATTCTTCCGTTAATCTAGCTATATGGAAATTGAATTAGAATTTGAACTGTTTATTCTCAAAGCACAGCTATTTGATACGCCGACAGGCCGGAGTATTTGGGAGGCTTTGCCAGTGAAGGCCCAAGTCATGACCTGGGGAGATGAGTTTTATTTTGGTATTCCTGCTCAAGCAGCATTGGAGCCTGATGCTGGGGCGGTGGTGGACATTGGAGCTTTAGCCTATTGGCCTACCATGCCGGCTTTTTGTGTATTTTTTGGTCCAACGCCGATCAGTCATGGGCAAGAAGCAAGGGCTGCCAGCCCAGTCAATGTTTTTGGCAAATTGCTGGAGGTGGATCTCGATATTTTGCGGTCAGTAAGGGATGGAGAGGAAGTGGTCGTTAGACCAGTATCTAATTGATCCAAGTTTCGATGAACGAGCGCAAAAAAGGAAGATAGAATGAGCCGCAACTTGTATTAATTAAATCGAAGAGTAGGGGAAGGGACATGCTGATATCCTTATCCACTGAATCAGCATATCCCTTGATCAGGTTTAGCCGAGAGGGTCGCTACTGTCCTCCGTGGCCATTTGCTCCTTAGGTGAAGGCAAAGGGATATCCTTCAAATGCTTTTCAGTGATGGCCATATCCGAGAGAACCAGCCAACTGAAAGCGACCAAGGCAGACAGAATGAATAGCAAATAGCCCATATATCGAAGCCAAGCTGGGGCGTTCGTTAATTCCACTAATCTCGCAATCTCTAGATCAGAGTATAGCAGAAGCAGAAAATTGCCAGGTATGGCAATCCACCACAGCCACTGTGTCAGGTAGTGCGGCCTAATGTGGTATTCTACCTTATAGCCATCCTCGAGGTTTTGGATAGTGCCAGTCACCAGGTAGGCTTCAAAATATCCAATAACACGAGCCATACGGAAACTGTAGACATCAATCTCCAGCTTTCCGATAGCAGTTCCCGCCTTACGTAGGTGATTGGCAAGATCCTCTCTCCGACCCTTAATGGTGAATTGTCCTTTGCGTCTAGGAATGATAGAAGTTAACATGATTCTGGTGATTTAGGGAAATTGTCTTACGTTTCTTTGGACGGCCAGAATCAAAATTTGGAGCGCTCTTTTTAACAAAGATTGCCCCACGCTGGCCTAATAGTTGCGAGTTCCTCGCAAGCGTGCTGTATGGGCATCCTCTTGGTTTTTATTGTTTTATAAATGGGCTCATTGCTTCAGGAAATACAGTTTGTCTTTTATTCGTTCTGAAAAGACTATCAATGAAATATGTATCTATAATTATTAATGCATAAATGGCCCAAAACGATACACTAAAGGTGAGTTTTTTCGATAAAAGCCTGGATTTTATCTATGTTCATATGATAGACGACACTAATAATACCCTGGAATCTCCGGAATAGTTCCATACATCTTGTCTTTGCCAGTCATCTTAATCAAGTAATTGAGTCTTCTTTGAGACTCTTCAGGCCTATATTTACTAGCTTCCGAAATCCAACCTACTTTAAGCCTCTGATACATGAGTGGATAAGCCTGGAATCTCTCCAAAAGCTCAGCTTCCGCCAATTGTTGAACGATCCAATTGGGAACCTCAAAGGCTTCCTCTGGGGAGCCGATCTGGTCCTGGATCGGAATCACTCCAGCTTCAGTCATTAAGCCTAAGGCTTGCAACTTCCATACACGTTGACGGTTCAGCTCTGACAAAAAGGTTTTCTTCTTTCGCCTAGGTGTAATGCGTTGAACATTACTCTCTTCGTCCAGCTTTTTCACTACACCATCAATCCATCCGAAGCAGAGGCATTCTTCTACCAGCTCATCATAGGTAATACATGGTTTACCCGTGGCTTTTTTAAAACGGCGTAGCCATATCTCCCTCTTTTGGGTGTGGTTTTCCTCAAGCCAGGCTCGCCAGTCTGTCCGAACCTTTGGGTAATAGATCTCTGTAATTTCCATGGGTCAATTTTAAGGACGTGTCTGGAGCACAATTAGTTTTAAGCAGTTGGCAATTAAAAGCGAATTCTTGCTATCTTCCGAAGTAACAAGATACATAAACAAGACATGAAAAACCAGCAAGTCATTTTACGCCAATTCACACTAATTTTCTTCCTTACTATTATCAGTATCCAAGAAGGGAAGACCCAACAAATTCGATGGCCGGAAGGCAAAATGATGGCTTTAAGTCTCTCCTTTGATGATGCAAGAGAGTCTCATCCCACCGTTGGTCTGCCTTTGTTTGAAGAGTTGGATGCCCAGGTGACCTTCTACGTCGTACCCAATGCCATGCGGAAGTATGAGAAGGAATGGAAGGCCATTGTTGCTGCGGGCCATGAGCTGGGCAATCATACCTTGGTACATCCTTGTTCGGGGAACTTTCCCTGGGCTAGAGACAAGGCCTTAGAGAATTACAATTTGACCGCGATGCGAGCTGAGTTGCTTGAAGCGAGTAGCCAGATCGAGGAAATGGCGGGGGTGAAACCTACTTCATTTGCTTATCCTTGCGGCCAGACTTTTGTAGGGCGAGGATCACAGACGAAGAGTTACGTTCCGCTGATTGCGGACCTGTTTGTAACGGGAAGAGATTGGCTAAATGAAGCCTCAAATAGTCCTGTTTATGCAGATTTAGCCCAACTGCAAGCCATTTCGATGGATGGCAAAAACTTCAAAGAGGATATCAAGCCCCTCTTGAAACGCGCAGCCAACAATGAGGACTGGGTGGTTTTAGCAGGGCATGAAATAGGAGAGGAGGGCTTCCAAACTACGAGAATAGAAATGTTGAGACAATTAATTGCCTATGCGAAAGATCCTCAATATGGGATTTGGTTAGCTCCTGTCGGAGAAATTGCAAAGTATGTAGAAGAGCAGAGAGCCTCGCTACAACGTACATTGAGTCAAGACCTAACTTTGGCCGCAACCTTTGATGATGGTGTCCAGGCTGATTATGGATTCGGGGATACTAAACTCTTCACAGCTGCTGCTTATGATGAGTTGGAGACCCAGCAGGAAGGGTTGCATTATTCAGCAGCTGAGATTAGTGAAGGAACGGGGGTATATGGTGATGCATTGGCCTTCCCAACCAAAGCCAAGCCAGTGGCCTTTTATCAAGCTGCTCAAAACGTAGATTACCAGAAAGAAAATTGGAGCGGTACCATTTCCCTTTGGCTAAGCCTGGACCCGGATAAGGAACTGGCCCCTGGTTACACCGAC
This sequence comes from uncultured Lewinella sp., assembly GCA_913057785.1. GTDB lineage: Bacteria > Bacteroidota > Bacteroidia > Chitinophagales > Saprospiraceae > DT-111. The sequence continues at coordinate 7,410 of CAJXPD010000080.1, forward strand.
CCGATACAAATTACTGATGTAGGATACAATGATGCCGCGCTATGGGTGGACTTTTCTGATAAGAATCCAAGATCATTTCGGATGGGGGTATACGGTGATCTGGCAGTGTGGAATCCTAAAAATATCTCACCGGATAAGAATCCCGCCTTCAACGAGCGCCTACTGCCTGCTTCTGATCTACCCTTTGGAAAGGGCATTTGGACGCATGTGGTGGTTACCTATGAGGGCTTAAATTCAAAAGAAGGTCTGGCGAAATTTTACATCAATGGCAAGTTTCAAGGCGAGAGGAAAATCTCAGAACCCTTTACCTGGGATCTAGAGAAGGCCAAGGTTTTTCTGGGCTTGAATTTCATCGGCTTGATGGACGAAGTGGCTTTGTTCAAGCGCTCTTTGTCAAAGGACGAGGTACAAATGTTGTATCATCTTCCGGGAGGATTACATACCTTATTGAAGCAGCAAAAAGCCGGAAAATAGAAGAGGAGAAGATCTTGCCGTTAAATTCCAGGGGGAGGTAGGATATCCTTGTTTTATTATTTACATTCGAGCTAAAATTAGGATTTAGCCATGCGATTGGAAGTGTTTCGGCGATTATATGTATTACGGATATTTAACTGTTTCCCACTCTGCTATTTATTGTATTTCCTGCTTTTTCTGGCCTTGGTCTTGGGAGCCTGTACACAACAGGAAGCCAAGATGGGCGAGCAACTTAAGCAAGTAGCTAAACAGACGCTGGCAGAGCAGCAAATCGCTCAATTTGATCTTGAGTTCCTCTTGGGAGGAGAGCACGGACTGGAAGCTGAAGAGGTCTTGGTAAAATATGATCACACCCTGAAGCATGAACAAAATTATCTCGCCTACCCGTTCAGTAAGGTATTTGACTATTTGTTAGCTTCAGGAGACTACGATTGGATTACATCCTCAGATCCTAGCAAAATCCTAATTACCTATAAATGTGTAGATGGCTATAATGCTTCCACAACCCTGGACAAAGCACTTTCTCAAGAGAGTTACATCGCCTTTACGGATCTAACCAGCGAGTCGGAAGCTTGGACGGGGCGAATGGCTAGTAAGATGCCGCCTTTTTACCTGGTTTGGGAGGAAGTGCCTTACGATGACCACTCCTTGCTTTGGCCCTATGGCCTCTCGAACTTAACATTAACTCCTTATGAGGCTGCCTATGCTACCATCATGCCCAAAGAAAACCTAGAGGGATTCAAGTTATACGAAACGCATTGCTTAAAATGTCATTCTTTGAATAAAGTCGGTGGTGTGATGGGCCCCGAATTCAACTATCCTCGAAATATCCTCTCTTATTGGGAAGCAGATAATATGTGGGCCTTTCTCAATGACCCCAAATCTTTCCGATACAACAGTAAAATGCCAGCCATTACTTATCTGGAGCGCGCCCAATTTGACGAGATAGTGAAGTATTTGAAAGAGTTGGATCAAATGCCACGAGACCCTTCCTAGACAAGAAAGGGGCTTGCAATAAGGCTTCCTAAAGAACTTCGATTAAGTGCTGCCTTGGCTTCAAGACCATCCGTATCGCCCCATATTACCAAGGCGAAATTCCTCGTATTTCCTACAACATCAAGAATAATTTGCGGATTGCTGTCCCCAAAATACTTTGGAAGACACTTACCTTGTAAGTAACAACGCAAGATGATGTTGGCAAAAAATGAAAAAAGGCAAAAGCATTTTTTGAGTCTCTACAAACCCATTCACGAACGCTTTGAGCGATTTTGTCGGGTTCGAGCTAATGGTGCGATGGATTTTCGAGACCTAGTGAATGAGACTTTGCTGGTGGCTTTTCAAAAGTTTGAGGGTTTGCAATCAGAAAAAGCCTTCTTGTCCTTTCTCATTGGAATCAGTATCCGCATCCTCGCTAACCATCGACGCAGGCAAAGACGTTTCGAGCCCATCTCTGAGATTACGCAGCAGGAGCTTTACAGTCCAGCTCGCTCCGAACAGCTTGCCGAAGTGCATATACTCTACCAAGCCATAGCTAAACTTCCTGTAGCGCAAAAGGAGAGCATCATATTGTATGAGATTTCAGGATTTTCCATAAAGGAGATTGCGCAATTACATGGAGTTACTATCGAGGCTGTAAAGAAGAGGCTTCAACGAGGGCGGAAGCGTTTGGCGGAGCTTTTAACCAGCACTCCAGTATCTCCTAACGAAAAAATGAAGTAACATGATGGATTCAGATCAATATTTGGATGGACTGTTTCAGAAAGCACGGCGGGATACGACGGAGATGACCTTTGAGGAGGCTTCTGCTAATCTTCTAAAAACTACTGTTAGTATACAGGGTTGGGATAGCTTTTTGACTTCATTGAAAAGTATATTTGTAGCAGTTGGAATAGTTAGCGTCGGAACCTTCATTTGGCTTACTGCCAGGCCAGATGTACCATTCGAAGAAAAAGATGCTTTCCAGCGGTTGTCAATAGAAACTGATGTTGCTCAAATTAGAGACCAACTGACGGTGATTGAATTTCCCCAGGCTACTACCCGACTAAGCGTAATCAAGGCAGAGAAACCCGTAAAGAGTATTGAGAACGAGCCTGTGGAGGAACAAACAAGAACCTCAGGAGTAACTCAAGCATTCACCCCCTTTCTCGTACCGCAGCCTTTGTCAAACGGCTCAGATCTATCTCCAATATCTCCTGCGCGCTATGCCAGACCATTAGCTGCTGAAGTTACTACCAAAGTACCCATACTGACGCCAGTTACATTCCAAATTAATGAATCTAGTTCCACGAAAACCTTAGCCAGTATCTCCGCAATGGCTGAACGGGCGGGGATTGATTATACTTACGTGGTGGATCTAAAGAAGAATTTGATTCGAGAATTCAATGTTGAAATGTTCATTAGGGGTACGGATAAAGCTACGACTATCCAAGTCAATGTCCCGGCAGAAGGACGGTTCGAGATTGAATTGGGATGGAATCTAGATGGGAACGGCAAAGCCATAGAACTGAGTCGTGAAGTCTTGGTGGAAAGGGACAGGGCTAAACACCCGCTCACCCAAACTCTAGCAAGAAATCTTTACCGCATATACCTGTCGAAGGGAATCCCTTTCCTCCAGGCTAACTTTGATCAATTGTCAGCAGGTTTTAAACCTAAGCGTTCGAGAGATAGACTCTTGAATATGACGGGTTATTACTTCTTACATGAAGATCGACTTACAGAAGCCATTGAAATATTCTCCCTGAATTGTGATTTGTTTCCTGGGAAGCCTAATACCTGGGATAGTTTAGGTGAGGCCTTCTATCGTGCGGGGAGAAAAGAAGAAGCGCTTCAAGCTTTTCGCAAGGCTTTGGAAATCAAGCCCAATTTTCCCTCCGCCAAAGGATGGGTAAGGCAGATCTTATCAGAAAAATAAATCTATAATGATGAACATGATGAAATCGGCATTCCGCAGAATGCCCTGGCAGGGCTATGCCCAAAATCTAATGAATGAACCCTTGTTCAAAAGAAAGCTGCTACTTTTTTTTATGTTACTTGGAGTCCTGTCATCAGGCCTGGCCCAATATCCAGCGGAACGATTCCGAGCTATTGATAGCTATTGTAAAGGTTTGGAGGACTTCGGACTTTCCGGGAGTTTGTTGATTGGTTCCAGTCAGGAAATCTTCTTTCAGGGTACCTATGGGCATGCATCGCCTGCTAAGGAGGAAACATCTGCATACCTAATCGGGTCTCTAAGCAAGCAATTTACTGCCGCAGCCATTTTAGTCCTGGAGCAGCAGGGCAAACTAAACACGATCGATCCTATTTCGAACCACTTAGATTGGATTCCAAAAGACAAGGCCCAGATTACCATTCATCAGCTTTTAACCCATACCTCGGGTTTGCAAGATGACTATTGGGATCAGCATTCCAAATTAAGTGAGCAGGCCTATCTTACCATGATGTTGGATCGCCCGCTGAAATCTACGCCTGGATCAACATTCAGCTATGCCAATATTGGATACCATTTACTCTGTAAAACTATAGAAAGCATTACTGGAGAAGCTTATGAAGCTTTTCTTTCCAGGGAAGTGTGGAAGCCTTTTGGATTGGAATTTACCGGATTCCATTCAGTAGATTGGGAGGCTGTTCGAGTAGCCCGTTATGACGACTGGACTACCGAAGGTGCAGAAGCCTATCTGGCTAATCCCTTAGATCGCCCTATTTACCTACAACCTGAAGGGTCAGGAGGTTTGCTCTCCACTACTGAAGACCTGTACAAGTGGTACCAAGTACTGTTTCATTCTGATAAATTGTTAGATGAGAAGTCTAAGGCTAAATTGTTACAAGTCGACTTGGGAAACTACGCCTATGGGTGGGAAGTTTATCAAGGGAAAGGCGGTCGCAGAATCGTGGAACATGGAGGGTATGATAGCTGGGTAGGAGTTGTAACCGGTTTCTACTACTTTGTGGAAGAAGACCTAGTCGTTATCTACTTAGGAAATACCCATATGGGGAAGTGGCTGCAGAAAGAACAGCTATTGTCTGCGATTCAGAGCTTGCTTTTTGGAGGTGAGGTACAGTTCCCTCCGAGCTATTGTTTAATGGAACAGGAGTTCATTCCAGCCTCTGTTGTAGGTACTTATCGTAGCGATGGAGGTAAGGTACAACTTGACCTTGGTAGGCAAGAAAACCAAATCAGACTCCGGACTGCTGATAAGCAAGTCATCCAGCAGCTATTGCTTCCTGTAAGATCTGAGGACTCGATGTATGGGGATGTGCAATTGGAATTCATTCTTGACCGCATGAATGCTGGTGAGATCAATTCCTTACGGGATCATTTATTGTATGGAGCTTCCTTCAACTCGGTAAAGCAACGGTATCAGCAGACTTGGCAACGCTTAAAGGCCGGGTATGGTAATTTTACAGAGGCTAAGATCTTACACATGATGCCGGGAGAATATGAAGGGAACTTTGAGCTAGAATACTTAGTGAAACTGGAATTTGAGAACGGAGTCTTCTACGTACGTGCTTTTCGAAACCATCAGGGAAAATTTCATCTGCAGCCGTTTGAATTTCCATCGAAGCTTGAAGTTTTTATGCAACCAATAGGGGAGGGTAAATTCGTCTACTGGAACATTAAGACTCGACTAAGCGCTGTTATGAATATCAAGGATGGCCAACTGCTAATAAATGGAAATCGTGCACAGCCCTACGTTCGGGAGAATTAAGACCTGCAAAATTGGCAAGGTGCTTTCTTTACAGCCTAGCGGTTGCCGCATACTCCAACGTAGTTCAAGGTTTTTTCCTAAACGATAATCCTCGAACCTCCAGCCTATTGTCTGGAGGTAGCGGGGCTTGTAATCGAACAGAGACAGTTGCTTTACCCGATTGTAGTGCTAAATCGTAGAGAGGGATTCTTTTCCAGTCTTCTCCTGACTCAGATCGAGGCAAAATGACAGATCGCTTGTCTTCAGCTATTTCAAGTGTGAACTCAGCCTCTTTTACACCTATATCGCCACGGACGACCGCCGCAACTTCATATGAGCCTGCTTGATGCACATCGATTAACCAGCGGGCACCATCTTCAGTTTCTCCCCATTCTCCTAACCAGTCTCCATCTACGCCTGATGGATGAGAACCTATACGCTCACCAAGCAACCCCCTTTGTCCAAGAAACTTCACTTTTCCAGTGGATTTACCATGGTGAGGTTGGAGAAGGACTGGATTTTCCGCTTCATAACCAATCGGAATAGCCAAGGCAAATTCAGCGCGGGACTGTGGGAGTGTTTGCCACCAATCTAGGTAGGCTTCCCGAAGAGCCTGAAGCTTGTTGGGATGTTCACTGACCACATTCTTAGCTTCGGATGGATCCTCCAAAAGCTGGAAAAGCAGGCTGTCCTCCGCCATTTTGAAAGGCCATTGCAGGGCTATCCCTCCGGGAAATGGAGCTGGCTCTTCTAAGGTAGAAAGATGATAGTTTTGAAAAAGTATTCGATGGTGGAGCGCAGCGGGCGTCTCTTTATTGAGCAGTACAGGAAGTAAGCTCAAGCCATCAAGTTTTGGCTGTTCAACCCGGCTATCATGTTTTGACAAGATTTCAAGAAAAGTAGGCACAAGATCAATATGCGCCGCGAGTTGTTGCTTTGCTACTTTCGGTTCCCATTGCTCCTGCCAATACCAAAAACATTGTGTACGGATGCCGCCTTCGTAAATAGTGAATTTTTGATCTCTAAGTCCAGCATTGTACCTCATTTTTTCCTGCGGAACACGCCATCCGCTGATTGGACCGTTGTCACTCATAAAAATGACTATGGTTTCCCTTAGTTTATCGATTTGGTCCAGCTGATTCAACAGTTTTCCGACATTATCGTCAATATTTTCAATCATTCCATAAATCCTGGCAGTTCTCTCGTTTAGTCCTTGTTCCAAGAAGTGAGTGTAATGGATGCTATCGATTTGGAGGGGAGTATGTGGGGCATTGAGTGACAGATAGCAGAAGAATGGAGACGCTGAGTTCTTCATGAAGGAGAAAGCCTCCTCCGTCAATACATCTGTGATGAATCCCTGGTAGGCTTGATCCTTGCCATTGTGTTCTAGGACTGGGTCAAAATAATCTGCATGATGTCCGGTCCTAAAGCCTACGAATTCATCAAACCCTTGAGCTTCCGGAGTCATTGGGTAATATTCTCCGAGGTGCCATTTTCCGAAAAGCCCCGTTCTATACCCTAAGGGCTGAAGAAATTCCCCCAAAGTGATAGCCTCTGGAGCCATGCTTTCAAAACCATTAGTGACACTATATACTCCAGATCTTTGCGGATATCTGCCCGTCAATAAACTAGCTCTAGTCGGTGCGCAAACTGGTGAAACATAAAAATGTTCGAAACTGACGCTTCTAGCAGCTAGGGAGTCTAGATGTGGAGTTTTTACGTGAAGGTTACCAGCAGAAGATAAGTCTCCGTAGCCCATATCATCGACCAGGATTAACAATAAATTGGGATGCTCGAGGAAGGCATCCGATGTCTTTGTTTCACAGCTGGAAAGTAGCAGAAGGAAACAGGCAGATAGTACCATAAAGCGTAAAGCGCTTGCTAGCATATCAAACCAAAGTGTCGCTAGAGTTGTGAACAAATAATTATTCATAAGCAGAGGAGTCTGAGAAAAGTGATAGTGAAGTTAAACGATTCCTCGCAGGATACCGCAGGACAGAAAAAGTCAGCAAGAATTTGTACTTTGGAGGAAAGAAAAACCAACACCATTACATGCGGACTACCACATGGATTTTCCTATTTTACATAGGTTTATGCTGGTCTTGTCAATCTCCCTCAGAAAGTTCCGATTTACCTCCTCCGAATATCGTCTGGCTAGTGGCTGAGGATATAAGCCCAGCTTTAGGTTGCTATGGGGATCCTTTGGCCATCACGCCCAATATCGATGAGATTGCTAGAAATGGAGTGCTGTTTCAAAAAGCTTATGCTACAGCTCCAATTTGCGCTCCGGCTCGTTCTTGCTTGGTGACAGGACTGTATGCCACCTCTATGGGGACCCAACATCTGCGCTCTGAAATTCCTTTTTCCAATTCTTTGCGGACCTTACCTGAACACTTGGCCAAAGCCGGTTATTTTACCTCTAATCGAAATAAGACGGATTACAACTTCGACCCCAATGGGCGCTGGGAACATTGGTCCGGTAGCTTAGCTCCTTGGAGGGAACGGAAGCCCGGTCAGCCTTTTTTTAGTTTCATCAATATTGGCCCGTCCCACGAAGGGAGTGTCAACAATGTAAGTCGATACAAGGAAATAGAAGCGAACTTATCAAGTAAGGATGCATCTTTAACCGACCCGGATAAAGTCACCGTACCACCCTATTACCCAGATACTGAGGCGTCGAGGAAGGTTTGGGCGCATTACTATAATGTGCTACGAGCCTTAGATGCCAATGTGGGACAGGTGATGGACTCATTGAATCAAGATGGACTGTTGGAAAATACCATCATCTTTTTCTTTGGAGACCATGGCTTTGGGATGCCTCGATATAAGCGTTGGTTGTATCAGACAGGACTGCGAGTTCCATTGTTAGTCCAGGTGCCGCCAGCCTATCAACATCTAAATTTTGCTGAAGTCGGTAGCCAGACCGATCGATTAGTGAGTTTTGTTGATTTTGCACCTACAGTTATGACTTTGGCTGGTCTAACTCCGGTACCTGAGATGGAAGGCAGGCCCTTTCTAGGAAACGAGCTTTCACCTGAGAGAAGATTTGTATTCGCGGCCAGGGATAGAGCGGATGATATGTACGAAATGTCTAGAGCAGTAGTTGGACAAGATTACATCTACATTCGACACTATATGCCTCATTTACCACCCATCCAATCTGGCTTTATATATGGGAATCACAAGCCTGCATTTAAAGCCTTACGAGAGGCGAAATTAGGTGGATTGAATAACGACGAGCAGGATAAACTTTGGCTACCTAAACCGAGGGAAGAACTATACGATTTAAAGGCAGACCCAAAAGAGCTGAATAATATTGTCGGCCACGAAGACCTGCAAGAAACCCGAGCAGAGCTTCGTGCTGAATTGGAAGCGTGGATGCAAGAGACTAAGGATCTGGGGTTTCTACCGGAGGCGGAATACATGATCAGATCGGAAAATAACTCACCTTATGACTACGCGCGATCTCCTGATTATAAGATCAAGGCGATTCATGCCGCGGCAGAATTGGTAGGGTCTAATGACAAAAATGCCATTAAGACAGCTTTACAACACGAGGATGCTGGAGTTCGCTATTGGGGAGTGATGGCGGTGCGGAACTTGCCAGCTCTTGATTCGGAATTGATGATAAGATTGCAGCCACTCTTAACAGATGAGTCTCCTAGTGTTCAGATCATGGCTGCGGAAACGCTATGCATGAAAACTCCACATCAACAGTCGATTGAGGTGTTAGGGAAATGGGTCGAAGACGAGCGTCCTTGGCTGGCTTTGCAAGCCGCTCGAAGCATCCAGTTAGTAGGAGCTGCCGCTCGCCCTTTAATTCCTAAATTATACAAGGTGCTAGAAAAGAACTTAGGTGAGCCGGGCGCCAAACGGAAATATAAGGATTTCAACTATGCTGCATTTACCAGCTGGGCTTTGGAATGGGCTTTGCAAGAGCTGGGTGAAGATATTGTAGTCAACTAAAAATCAATTCAATAGGTATCCATATGAAGAACTGTAGGTTGTTATTCTTTGCTTTGCTCCTCACCGGGTCTTGGTATGCATGTACTCCTAAGATGGAAGACGGCGGATCCGATCCTATCGAAGCCGATGTGGTGGTGTATGGAGGAACTGCCGCGGCAGTGGTGGCGGCTGTACAAGTGAAGCGGATGGGGAAGTCAGTGGTAGTCGTCTCCCCAGATACGCACCTGGGAGGACTTTCTTCTGGTGGATTAGGTTGGACTGATACGGGTAATAAGGCGGTTATTGGCGGAATAGCCCGACAGTTCTATCATAAGATTTTCCAACACTATCAAGACAGTACGGCTTGGAAGTGGCAATCCCGTTCTGAATATGGCAACCGTGGACAAGGTACTCCTGCCATAGATGGAGCCGAACGGACGATGTGGATCTTTGAACCGAGTACCGCTGAGGCTGCTTTTGAGGAATTCGTGAAAGAATATGATATCGAGATTTATCGGGAGGAATGGTTAGACCGGGCGGAGGGAGTCGTGATGGATGGAAAAAATATCAGTACAATAACCACCTTGAGTGGGCAACAATATAAGGGCAAGCAGTTTATAGATGCCACCTATGAAGGGGACCTCATGGCATCAGCTGGTGTAGCCTATCATGTTGGACGAGAAGCTAATAGTGTTTATGGAGAGAAGTGGAATGGTATTCAGACCGGCGTATTACATCACGATCATTTCTTCAAAAAACCAGTTGACCCATATCTAGAGAAAGGGAATCCTGATAGTGGTGTTTTGCCTAGGATATCAACCGAGCCTCCGGGAGACTACGGACAGGGGGATAAGCGAATTCAGGCCTATTGTTTCCGAATGTGCCTAAGTAATCACCCCGATAATAGGGTGCCTTTTTCAAAGCCAACCGGCTATGATCCAGCTCAATACGAGTTGTTGGTTCGAGTATTTCAGGAAGGTTGGGACGAGCTATTTAGAAAGTTTGACCCGATTCCCAATCGTAAAACAGATACCAACAATCATGGTCCTTTCAGTACCGATAATATTGGTATGAACTATGATTATCCAGAAGCGAGCTATGAAAAACGGCGTGAGATTATAGCTGAACACGAATTGTATCAGAAGGGTTTGCTATATTTTCTATCCACTGATCCACGTATACCGAAAGAATATCAAGACAAATTAAATGAATGGGGCTTAGCCAAAGACGAATTTACGGACAATGGTAATTGGCCGCATCAATTGTATATCCGTGAAGCTAGAAGGATGATCGGCAAGTACGTAATGACAGAGCATGAGGTAATGGGAGATCGGGAGGTGCTCGAATCCGTAGGGATGGGCTCCTATACGATGGACTCTCACAATGTCCAACGGTACATTAAACCGGATGGCTTTGTGCAAAACGAAGGAGATCTTGGAGTTAAGCCTGCGCAACCTTATCAAATCCACCTGGGTGCCCTCTTGCCCAAGGCGGAGGAATGCACCAATTTGACCGTTCCGATTTGTGTTTCCAGTTCACATATTGCTTTTGGTTCGATCCGTATGGAGCCTGTCTTTATGATCTTAGGTCAAAGTGCAGCAACAGTAGCCGTTCAAGCAATTGATGAAGAGCTATCGGTGCAGGAGGTTCCCTATAAGCAAGTACGTGAACGATTGGAAGCTGATGGTCAGGTGCTAGCTTATATCAAGCCGGAGACACCTACATCCAAATAGATTCTTTAATAGGAAGCAAGAAGAATAGTATTAGATGTACAACAAAAAAGCGAGTTACACCCTCCTAAACCTAATAGGTGTCTGGCTATTGTGTAGCAGCCTCACCGCCTTTAGCTGCACGGCACAAGGCTCAAAAACCCGCCTTTTGATTCGTATAGATGACATGGGTTTTTCACATGCCGTTAATCTAGCCTGCCTGGAAACCTATACTAAGGGTATTGCCAGATCAGTTGAAGTATTAGTTACCGGACCTTGGTTTGAGGAAGCGGCGCAAATGCTCAGAGACCACCCTGGACTAGACGCTGGGGTTCATTTGACTCTGACTAGCGAATGGAGCAACTTGAAATGGCGTCCCCTTACTCAAGCTAGCAGCTTGGTGGATGAAGATGGTTATTTCTTCCCGATGATCTGGAGGAACAGAAACTTTCCAGAATTGGGCTATCTAAAATCGGTTGATTGGAATCTAAGTGAAGTAGAGGCTGAATGGCGAGCCCAGATTGAACTAGCCAAAAAGAAAATTCCACAGTTAAGTCATTTGTCAGGACATATGGGGTGTCAAAATATTAGCCCAGAAGCTAGGGAGTTAATGTTTAAACTGGCAGAAGAGTATGAATTGGACATCCACTTAGAGCAAGCGGGAGTGAAATGGGCGCCTTCGTGGTCTGGAAACCAATATAGTGGAGAAGAGAAGGAAGAACGCTTTCTACAGATGTTACAAAGTCTTGAACAAGGAGACTGGCTAGTAGTGGAGCATCCCGGATATGATGTCCTGGAATTACAGACAGTGGGACACAAGGGATATGAAAATGTCGCTGCTGATCGTGCAGGTGTAACTAAGGTGTTTACAAGTGAAAGGGTAGCTGAATACTTGCAAAGTAATAATATTGAATTGATTAGCTATAAGGATTTGAAGTAATGCTTGAATTGAGGTTGATATGTTCTGCTTGATCTGTGATAGTTCTTTGTTGTTAAGGTCTTTGAGGGATTTGAATTCGTATCTTCCATTCGTGCTATTCATTCCAGACAGACTGGGTAGCTTCATCAGGTAGAACTAAAATTTAATGTACATGTATAGTCAATTTACAGCGGCTGTAGCAGGCACTGGCTTCATTGGACCCGTTCACATTGAAGCTTTACAACGATTAGGAGTGAAAGTGAAAGGCGTGCTAGGGAGCTCTGCGTCCAAAGGGGCCAAAGTGCGAGATAAACATGGATTGGAAGTAGCCTATGCTTCCTTCGAGGAGCTGTTGGCGGATTCGGATGTAGATGCTGTGCATCTTGCCGTTCCTAATGTTTTGCACTTCGAAATGTCGAAGAAGGCTCTGCAAGCGGGAAAACATGTGATGTGCGAAAAGCCTTTGGCCATGAATGCTGAAGAAACCGCTGAGCTAGTTGCTTTAGCCGACTCCACAGGCTTGGCTGCAGGCGTTTGTTATAATATTCGGTACTATCCCCTGAATTTGGAAGCACGGGCACGGGTGAGAAAAGGAGAGCTTGGTAGAGTGTTTTCAGTGGTCGGTAGCTATGTTCAGGATTGGTTGCTATATGATACGGATTACAATTGGCGAGTCTTGGCCGATCAGGGAGGTGCCCTGCGGGCCGTATCTGATATCGGTACGCATTGGATGGACTTGATTCATTCCATCACAGACCTGGAAGTAGAAGCTGTATTTGCTGATCTTTCAACGGTGCATCCTTTACGCAAAAGACCTAAGGGTGAGGTGGCTACTTTCAGTGATGAGGCACTACCGCCGGAACAATTGGAAGAGATCGATATCACGACGGATGATTGTGGTAGTATCCTCTTTCGATTCAAAGGGGGAGGGAAAGGACAACTCTGGGTTTCTCAAGTTACTGCTGGGCGGAAAAATTGCCTGCGGTATGAAATCTCAGGCTCAAAGCACGCACTAGCCTGGAACAGTGAACAGCCAAATCAACTGTGGCTTGGACAGCGTAATGAGGCAAACCATAGTCTCTTAAAAGACCCGGGATTACTGAAGTCTGAAATACGACCTTATGCCAATTATCCTGGCGGCCACAACGAGGGATTCCCTGATACTTTCAAGCAGTGTTTTCGCTCCTTCTATGATGCGATTGCCGCCGGAAAATCTAGCCAAGAGGCGCTGTATCCTACCTTCAGCGATGGACATCAGGAGGTTCGATTGTGTGATGCTATCCTATTAAGTCATCAGGAAGAGCGCTGGGTTACGCTTTAGCTGGATTAGAACTAAATTAGAAAGAATTACTTGATAAACGTCTCTCTTATCTCATCTCCAGAGAGCTAAAAATTGACAAATGGAAGTTAGTGTTAAGGACTTAGCAAAGATGATTGATCATTCTTTATTGCATCCTACCATGACGGAGCAGGATCTAAAAGTAGGTTGTGATTTGGCGAAAGCCTATGACGTGGCCTCGGTTTGTATTAAGCCCTATGCGGTGAAAGAGGCGGTCCAGTGGTTGTCAGGAACGGATGTGATGGTCGGTACGGTGATCGGTTTTCCGCAAGGTAACAGTGCCATAGCGATTAAGGTAGCAGAAACAGAGCAAGCCTGCAAGGACGGTGCAGTAGAGATTGACATGGTAGTAAATATTGGGAAAGTATTGGGCGAGGACTGGGATTATGTTCAGGAAGAGATTAGAGCTGTAGCTGAAAAAACGCATCAATATGGAGCGGCCTTGAAAGTGATATTTGAGAATGACTTTTTACCAGAGGATAAATACAAAATTAAGCTTTGCGAAATCTGCAGCGAGTTAAAGGCGGAGTTTGTGAAGACCTCCACGGGTTATGGCATGGTAAAAGGCCCAGATGGGAAATATGGTTATCAAGGAGCTACGGAGCACGATCTCAGCCTGATGCGTGCCCATAGCGCTGACTCCGTACAGGTCAAGGCAGCAGGTGGCGTTCGGACCCTGGATGATCTATTGAAAGTTCGGGCTTTGGGAGTGACGCGGATTGGGGCTACTGCCACGGCCAAGATTCTCGATGCAGCTGCGGAAAGATTCGGAGGACAGGCCGGAGATGGGACAGTTCACGCAGAGACAAAGGGGTATTAGTCGAGCCCCGAGAAACAGTGACACCTCTGATTATTTACTGACGAAAAAGGAGATCCAAGCAGCTGGAATTACCAGCTAGTTTTTAACTTGCGGAGCACAAAAATGAAAACCTTCTCAAGAAACTTGAGAGCAGATTTAAGTGATGCAGTTAGAATCTCCAAGTAAAAACATCTGTCTTCGAATAAAATTCACAGATAAGATCTACTATGCCATAGACTTTAAAGGTGAGAATGTGATGTGGTACTCTCCCATAAGCCTCTCACTAGATGATGGCCAAATCTTAGGTTCCCATCCTAAGGTAATCCAGTCTAAGACTAAAGCAGTGGACGAAATCATTCCCACAGTTTGGGGAATTCGCTCTGAAGTTCCCAATGCTTATCATCAGTTAACCTTAGAGATGGAAGGCGGATACAGTCTGGTATTTCGGGCCTATGATGACGGCGTAGCCTATCGTTTTAGCACTCATTTTGACAAAACGATCAGAGTAACTTCTGAAGAAGTCGGCTTCCGTTTTCTGCAGGATCATTCCTTAGTAGCTCATGTCGTCGGTGACTTTCAGACTTCTTATGAAAAGCTCTATACCAAGTACAAGATTAGTGAGGTTGTTGAAGAAGAATTCATCAGCTTACCGCTGGTCGTCAGCACGCCCACTTGCCATTTAGCGATCACTGAAGCCGATCTGTATGACTACCCGGGGATGTATATCCGGAAATTAGGCAATAATAATCGCTATTTCTTGGATGGTCTCTTTCCCACCTATCCCACCGCATGGGAGCCAGGAGGTCTTTGTCAATTTAACCTCAGAGTCACAGAAAGAGCTAATTATATGGCGGAAACCCAAGGGATGCGAGACTTCCCTTGGCGAGTCGTGGTAGTGGCAGGATCGGATCAAGAGCTAGCTGATAGTGATATGGTGTATAAATTGTCTCGCCCTTCCATGATCGAAACGGATTGGATAAAACCGGGTAAGGTAGCCTGGGATTGGTTTAATGATTGGAATCTAACGGGTGTAGATTTCGAAACGGGTGTAAACAATCGTACCTACGAATACTACATTGATTTTGCGGCGGAGCATGGGCTGGAATACGTGATTATGGATGAGGGATGGTCTGATGTTTTCGATCTCTTACTACAGAAACCAACTGTAGATGTCCCACATCTGGTACAATATGCTAAAGAAAAAGAGGTAGGAATCGTGCTTTGGTGCGTGTGGCACACCTTAGATCGTCAAATGCAAGCCGCTTTGGATCAATTCAAGGAATGGGGGGTCAAGGGAGTCAAAGTGGACTTCATCGATCGGGATGATCAAATAGCAATAGATTTTTACGAAACCCTAGCCCGAGAAACGGCCAAGAGAGAGCTATTACTCAATATTCATGGCTGTAGCAAACCTACTGGATTACATCGGACCTATCCGAATGTGATCAATTACGAGGGAGTGCGGGGCAATGAATACAATAAGTTTGATAAAGATGAAAATCCAGGTCACAGCGTCGATCTCGTGTATACCCGGATGATTGCTGGGCCTATGGATTATACCCCAGGCTCCATGCGTAATTCCGTAAAAGGTAAGTTCTTTACTGATTTTAGTAATCCAATGAGTCATGGCACTCGTTGCCATCAATTGGGGATGTACGTCGTTTATTACAGCCCTATGCAGATGCTTTGTGACGCCCCTACAGCTTACTTGCCTTATCCAGATATCTTGTCCTTCCTGACAGAAGTGCCAGTTACTTGGGATGAAACAGTGGTTCTGGATGGAAAAATCGGAGAATATGTGGTCGTGGCAAGGCAGAAAGGGAAGGACTGGTACATTGGTGCTTTGACGGACTGGACGGAACGGGAAGTAGAGGTAGATCTATCTTTTCTAGAAGATAAAAACTACCAGGCCAGAATTTTCGCCGACGGCATTAATGCCAACCGGCATGCTGAAGATTACCGAGTAACCGACCGCATATTGACAAGAACGGATCGTTTAGCGTTGACTTTGAAAAGCGGAGGAGGTGCTGCGGTTCAAATCAAGCCCGTTTAGCGGGTTCGATTCTCTCATTATTTCGTGTCTTGGTGTTAGTTACAAGAAATTGTTGGAGAATGGGCCTTGATTGGTATTTAATTGGATCATAACTTGGAGGCATGATTAATTTGGGGGAGGGACAATACTTTGGGAAAGCCATACAGTCTACGGACCGGCCTAGGTTTAAGCTCAGCTTGACGCGCTATGAAGGTGGAGAAAGTATTGAAGCCCATTGCCATAGTAATCATTACCTCAGTATCCTCACGCAAGGAAGCTATGTCGAAGACAACGGCTCTGACAGCCGGCTGATTCAAGCCGGTGATATCGTTTTTCGCCCCAGTCATTACGTTCATCAGAATTTATTCCAGGACCGAGCTTCTACCTGTTTTAATATAGAGTTTAAGGAGGGATGGGGAGAAGAAATTTTGAATGATTTCAATTTTCCTACCCACTTCATTAAATACACCTCGGTCAAGCATCCTGGAATATTTCAAATTCTTTGGGCACACAATCAGGAGGGCGATGCAGACGCTGTGTTAGAAATTTTATACCATTGGTTGCACCATTCCAATCCGATGGATTTGCCTTCGCGGAAATCTCTTCGGGTAGTACAGGAGGTCTGCGAGATTCTTTCCTCGGAATTAGAGGTGTTCCATTCGCTGGGTCAATTAAGTGGGCGTGTTTATGTTCATCCGGCTTACCTAGCGCGAGCATTCAAGAAACACATGGGCTTGACCATCAGCCAACACCAAATGCGTGTAAAGTTGGCCCAGGTGGTACGACAATTACTAGATACACAATTGAAATTAAGTGATATCTCCTTCCAATATGGATTTTATGATGATGCCCATTTGATTCGTGCTTTTAAACGGCATTACGGTATCTCGCCTCATCAATTTCGCTTGCGCATTAAAGGTTAATCTCGTACAATTTTTCATTTGTGGTTTGACCTAGTTTTGGGAAAAAACCCGACTTTATGTGTAAAACTGTTATTCAGCAGGTGCTGCTTACAGCACTTCTCTTGTGTGCCATTTCTTCAACTGCCCAGCATCAGATCGAGCACCCTTCTTCGGACCTCAACTATGATCAAATTTATGCTTATGGCGTAGACGCCAACATTACTCCTGCACTAGATTTGTTACAGCAAAGCAGTGACAAGCTTTCCGCAAAGGACCAATCTTTCAAAGAGCGATTTTTGGCTCGTTTTGTAGAAGGGGAATCGCCAGAATCTGATGAGCAAATCCAGCACGAGCAGATTCAAGAGTTATTGAGCATTTTCCAATCTTATTGGCGAAAGTCAATGCTGGATACTTCTCAAAACTTCGATGGGTATCTAGCCAGTCAAGTTGGACCTTTTCTTAAGAAGAACCACCCGCCCGTCAAAGACATCGACATTCAACGCGACAGTATTGGCTATTATCTCAGTGACTATGTTCATAGCCAAGGCTTTTTTACCACCAAAAAGGTGGGTAAAACTGGCAGGCTAGTGGACCTCCCGATTTGGCAAACTCAGCTAGATACGATCTATACCTTTGAGCTACACAAAGATCAGATGAGGGTGCCGGTAGCCATGATGAAAGATTTCATTTCCCTAGGTTGGATACAGTACGCCACCTTAGGAAGGCATTATCCTGGCGGGTGGGCTACTAAAGACACGCTTTTCTGCGTTCGTCAAGCCTATGATCTGGATAGCGAGAATTTTCAGATCAGCTACTTGGCCCATGAAGGAAGACACCTGGACGATTATCGACACTTCCCAGTACTTAAAAGTTACGATTTGGAATATCGAGCAAAATTGACGGAGTTGAGTTTGGCAGATGAAAGCCTCTTTGGCCTTATTTCTTTTTTCATCCATCAGAGTAACCAGGCGAGTAAAAACCCGCATCAATTTGCGAATTATTGCCTGATTAGGGATTTATCTCAACAGCTGTTTAGGAAAGATTTTGAAGAAAACCTGGAGCTATGGCATAAAATCGAGAAGGCAAAGATCAATAAGGCAGCACTAAAGCTCCTAAAGCGAAATACGCGGCAACTCCAAAAACAAGGCAAGGACGTAGAGACAATTCTAAAATCTTAGATAATACCTATTCTACTTAGCAGTTTTTTTGGCTAGGGGCTACTCTAAAACCTGGATATTAGAGTAGCCCCTGATTAGTTACTGAAGGGGGCATAAAACCAAGCTATTTCATGTCAAATCTGTCGCATGTTGCGGTTATCCTTCCTTTACTGGAGCTTATTCCAAGCTTAAATTTTTTTGTAGAAAGCTTGGGCTTTACCATCTACTTCCAGACGCAAAATCCAGTCGATTACGCAGTTGTTAAAAGAGATGGAATTACGATAAATCTCAGTTTGGTGGATAAAGCACTAGAAGTCCCATCCAATAATATCGCTTACATTTTCTGTGAGGGTATACGAGATCTATTTGAAGAATTTCGAGACAAAGACGTACCTTTTAGGGAGTCTTTGAATCTTACCGATTACGGAATGCTAGAGTTCGTCTTGGAGTTGCCCAGTGGGCATCGTTTGGCCTTTGGGGAGGGAATGGCAAGTTCTGGGTCGGCGGATTAGGTTTTGGGAGCACTACAGAACGGGGTAATTAATCCTGCAAGTAGACTGTCCAATAAATCTTTAGGTTTCACTTACTTCAATTCCAACTAGATGACCTGCTCTCGCTTTTTACTGCCGCTGCTACTAATCCTCAGTGTAGAAGCCTGTCTGTCCGCTCAAGAATTAGAAGAAGGGACATCGTACGTTAATGGTTATCGAGGCATTTGGTTTACACTGGGGCAGATGTCTGAGTACGGCGACAAGTACTCCGGAGGACTGGGGACGTATACAGCGAAGCACCGACCCTTAGCTATTTACGATTCGGTAGCTGACCAGACCTTTTTTGTTTACGGGGGGACAACTGCTCCTCAAGCTAAGTATCTCCTCTGCATGATTGGTAGTTATGATCATGCCACGGGAAAATGTTCGAAACCTAAGATCGTCTACGACAAATTGGGAGTCGATGACCCTCATGACAACCCTAGCATCGCCATGGATGGAGCGGGCTATATTTGGGTGTTTGTTAGTGGGAGAGGCAAGAAAAGGCCAGGTTTTAAATTTCGTAGTAAGAAGCCGCATAACATTGACCAATTTATTCTAGTGTCGGAGGAGGAGATGACCTATCCACAGATCTGGTGGGTAGAAGAAAAAGGCTTTTTTCACTTCTTTACGAAATATACTGGCGTTCGGGAATTATACTTCGAAACCAGTAGGGATGGATTGACTTGGACAGAAGATCAGAAATTGGCCGGAATAAAAGGGCCAGCAGAAGAAAAAGGCGGACACTATCAGGTAAGCTATCACTATAAGGACAAGGTTGCTACCTTCTTTAGTCGACATCCGAACGGAAATGTTGACAAACGAACCAACTTGTACTACCTCGAGTCACCAGATATGGGGCGTAACTGGAGAACGGTTGATGGAAAAGCAATTGGAACCCCTGTGAAAGAGGTAATGTCTCCTGCCTTAGTCAAGGAATATGCTTCCTTGAACAAAAATGTGTACCTGAAAGATATGCAATTTGATGCCCAAGGGAACCCGGTATGTCTTTACATAAGCAGTGGCGGTCATGAACCTGGTCCTATGAATTCACCAAGGGAATGGAAGGTCTGTTATTGGCGAAATGGTCAATGGCATACCCAGAAAGTTACCACTTCTGACCACAATTACGATATGGGAAGTCTTTGGTTGGAAGGAACTAGGTGGACAGTGGTGGCACCAACAGAAGCTGGACCACAAGTATTTGGAGGAGGGGGTGAGGTGATGAAATTCGTAAGTGAAGATGCAGGAGTGACATGGGCGCTGTCCAGCCGAGTTACGACAAAAAGCAAACTGAATCACAACTATATCAGAAAGGTACATGGAGGTCAATCTGACTTCCTATATTTCTGGGCAGATGGCAACCCGGATGATTTTTCCCGTTCTCGCTTATACTTCGCAGATGCAGATGGACAGGTTTGGCAATTGCCCTATCGCATGCGCAGGGCTTGGACCAAGCCTAAAAAAAATCGTCAAAGGTAACTATTTCATAGTGTTCTAAAGCGGCTGGACAGGAGGTCCTGGGGAATACCGATACACGGCCAATGCACCATTGTAGCGAGGGGCTAGTATGATGATTTGTCCATTTGCTAATTGCAGAGACGCCAGGCCTCTGACATCTCCGTCCAGATTCATTCCAAATTGCAATGCCGTGCTCGATTGCCATTCTCCATTTTCCGTTTGTAAAGCAATCTGCCCGTAGGAAGCGTCATAACAGCCAATTTGGGTGGTTTCGGTGGCGTGGAAATTCCCAGCAGTAATGAGGTCTGTCAGACCGTCTGCATTTATATCTAGACTGACGCTTCCCATGATCGGAGATAGCTGGAATTCTTCAGACAACTCTTTTAACTCAAATTTGGCGTCGGATTGGTTCATCAGCAGGGCAGAAGACATCGTCTGACTTTCAAGAATGCTTGCTCGCCCTAGGTCTTTTTTTGATAAGGTTTGGGCTAAACCAGCCTGGGCATATTTGTCATATTGTGGAAATCGTCTTTTCATACCCGGAATCTGTGCAATGAGCAGATCCCGTTCATGCATGATATAGTCCTGCCCTTGTATGAAACAGGATAGTAGAGGATCCATTGTACCATTCTCGTCAAAATCTGCGGCATACAGTCGTACTGGTTCTTTGGGAGAGGCTTTAAGCTTGTGATTCCAACCCCAATTGCCCAACAGAAAATCCTGGTCTCCATCTTGATCTAAATCCAGGATATTGAGATGGGTCCACCATCCCGGAGCTGCTGTTGAAAGAGACTCTGCCTTGTTTAGTTGCCCTTGCTTGTTTTTGATGATTGTAGGGCTCATCCACTCACCAACGACCACTAAATCAGGAGGAAAGGAATCCGAAGATTGTAGCCATTGTGCATCAGTCACCATGCCGATTTGCTGGAGACTGCTTGGCGTATTGTCCACCAATTTTCCATCTCGGTTCTCCAGTAGATAACTCCTTGGGGTTTTGGGGTAAGTCCCCGGTTCTAGTCGACCTCCAACAAAGAGATCTATATCGCCATCTTGATCGTAGTCGGCTGCTCGTACACAGTTGTGCCAACCAGTCATCTTAGGCAGGGACGTAGGGGAGCGGACAAAATTTCCTTGTCCATCATTTAAATACAGTCGGTCCCCTATGGATACTTGCTGATGCTGCATATCGGCATGCCCACTGCTGACATAAAGATCCAGGTCACCATCTCCTTCCAGGTCAAACAAGCTTGCTGAAATATCCTGGTAGTAGCTGTCCAGGGGAAAAGACTGAGAGATGAACGAAGAGGTTGAAGTTTGGAAAAATAGCTGCGCGGCCTGACCAACGTTTCCGCCCAAGAATACATCACTGTGTCCATCTCCGTTTAAGTCGCCGATAGCAATGGCGGGACCCAATTTGGCGTGATCGTGAATCTTCGTTCGCTGCGTCCGCAGGTGGGATTCATGATTATCTTGATGTTGAAATACTAGCCCCAGTTCTTTGGCGGCTTCCTGAAATAAGGGTTGAGTTGGATTCCCGCGCTGAACTTGAGCTACCCCCGAGGACTTTTCATAATCAATAATCAACAACTGATCCGCTGCAGGTTGGGCAATCATTTGGTGATTGCCATCCGGCCAAATGACTACTAGACTATCAATTTGCTCTTGCTCTCCTAGACCAAAATGTACAAGGTCAGCTAGGTTGGATTTATAGCCAGCTTGTGGAGAAAATTCTTGGTATTGGATGCCGGCTGAAGTGTGTAGTTTAATTTTAGTTTGTAAAGTTGTCAAGTCTGGGGAAGATTCGCGTAGACGAACTTGCAGATAGTGGCCGGGAGTTGCTCTTGTACTGGCCGTGTTTTCATATAAGCTTGCCGGGCTATCGATATTGTTAACTACTAATTCAAGGTCTCCGTCATTATCAAGGTCCACATACACAGATCCGTTGGAAAAAGAAGGTTGATCAATACCCCAGCTCTCGTTAACCTGCTCAAACTGTAGAGATCCTCGGTTTCTAAATAGATAGTTGGTGACTTCAACATCCGGGGCATTCGCGAGATCCTCAACCGCCTTTTGCCGTCGGGCCTCCACCGTCCCAAAAATCTGATTCAGACCACTATAGTTAATGTAATCTAAATTGGTTACATCTTTCCTATACCCATTGGTAATGAAAGCGTCCTTCCATCCATCATTATCTAAGTCCGCATAGAGAATCGACCAGCTCCAGTCTGTATTGGCCATTCCGGTGAGGAATCCTATCTCACTAAAGCGGGGAAGCCCAGCTGCGTCAAACCCCTGATGCAATTGCACCGTATTCCGCATGTATTGATCTTCGTAGCCTTCTTGCTGTTTCAACAAGAATTTTTCCTGGCTGACATGAGGGATCATCATCTTCTGGCGGTAATTATCTTCTGGGAGCATATCTAAAACAGTGATATCAGGTAATCCATCATTATTGAAATCGGCAATGTCTACTCCCATGCCGTTATGCGTTTGATGTTTTAGATAGATAGAGGCTTCATTTTTGAAAGTGCCGTCCTGCTGATTGATCCAAAGCAGGTCATTGGATTGAAAATCATTGGCAGCATAGATGTCTGGCCACCCGTCGAGATTGATGTCGGCTACTTTTACGCCGAGTCCATATCCCTCTATCAGGATACCTGCTTCCCTGGATATGTCCGTAAAGGTCTGATCCCCATTATTACGATATAGACGATCGGTACTTGCAGCTTCCCCGTTGACACGTCTCGGGCGGATGTTATTCCGATTGAAACTCTCCATGGCATTAGTGAGCAGGTAAAGATCTAAGTCCCCGTCTCGATCATAGTCCAAGAATGCCGCTTGGGTGCTATATCCACTATCGTTCAGCCCGTAATTTGCCGCCTCCTCTTTAAATGTTGGCACTCCTTCAGCGTCCCAACCCTGATTGATGAAGAGTAGGTTTTCCATCTCTTCTACTGAGGTTTCAAAGCCTGCTACGGCGACATAAATGTCCTTTTTACCATCTTCATTGATATCTACCACTGCTACTCCGGTACACCATTTCGAGCTTTGTAGCCCGGCTGCTTCGGTTACTGCCTCAAATTGTAGATCACCCGTATTTAGGTATAGTTCATTGCTGACTTGGTTACCTGTAAAGAAGAGATCGCATAAACC
Organism: uncultured Lewinella sp.; assembly: GCA_913057785.1. Classification (GTDB taxonomy): domain Bacteria; phylum Bacteroidota; class Bacteroidia; order Chitinophagales; family Saprospiraceae; genus DT-111. The sequence continues at coordinate 30,515 of CAJXPD010000080.1, forward strand.
GTCATTATTGAAATCCGCCGCTGCTACACCACCGCCATTGTATATATATTCAAAAAAAAGAGCATTAAAACTATCGGTGGTAGTGATGTTATTGGCAAAGGTGATTCCTGTCTCCGCAGCAGTTTTCTCAAGGAACAAGGGGGCTTCTCCACCACAACTCACACAGAGAAATGAGATATAGCTCAGTAAAAGAAGATTCCGAATCTGCATAGGTTTGTCTGTTGTTACCATCAAGTTGAAACTGATCAATTAAGGTAATTGTCGCTATTGGATTTTGCAACCTGCATTGTCCTGCAACCTAATTTGCGGGCATTTTAAACTTCAGATGCAATCCAGAAAATTCAAGATGTCATGTTCACTAAAAAAGAAGAACATCATGCTGGAAAGGAGGAAAGTTCTCTTTTTTTAGCCATATTTGGGTAAAAGCAAGAAACAAGTAAAATGGTAAAGAAAATAAATTGGGATAAACTGCCTGCAGAACAGGTAACACCGGATATGACGCGAAAAATGATCTTTGGAGACAAAGTGATGATTGCTAAAATGACATTCAAGGATGGGTTCATTGTACCTTGGCACAGTCATGAAAATGAGCAGTTGTCAGAGGTCATTAGCGGAACGATCAGATTCTGGTTTAATAACAATGAAGAGGAGCACATCGATGTACAGGCTGGAGAGTCCTTAGTAATCCCAGGAAATGTACCACATAAGGCCTTAATTATTGGGGAAGTAGTAGCCACCGACACCTTCTCGCCGCCTCGAAGAGATTGGATCGATGGTACTGATGATTATTTGAAAGGAAAGTAAAGGGCGCTGCACCTTTCCTCTTTTACCACTCTTGAGTAAGCAAGCAATATGATTGACGAAACTATAGATCAGGCCATACGGCCTATAGCTGATGCATTTAGCAAATTTATCTTTTTTGAGGTTTCCATAGCGGGAGCAGATGTGCCGCTCATCGTCATCTGGCTCATTGGGGCCGCGATCTTCTTTACGGTATACCTCAATTTCTTAAATGTTCGAGGTTTCGGCCATGCTATCCGACTAATCCGAGGAGATTATGACGGGCCTAAAGCGGATGGAGAACTAAGTCATTTTCAAGCTTTGGCTACGGCACTTTCCGGTACCGTGGGAATTGGAAATATTGGAGGTATGGCGGTTGTGATTTCGGTCGGCGGACCTGGGGCTGTTTTTTGGCTTGTAATGGCAGGACTATTTGGTATGGCAACTAAGTTTGCCGAATGTGTAGTAGGCGTCAAATACCGGAAGATTAATCCTGATGGAAGTATTTCAGGTGGCCCCATGTACTACTTAGAACGAGGATTGAAAGAGCGTGGTTGGGGCGCCATAGGGAAGCCACTAGGTATTTTCTATGGGGTGGCCATGGTTATTGGTTGTCTGGGAATTGGAAATATGTTCCAATCTAATCAGGCTTTTGAACAGTTCGTCGTGGCAACTGGTGGTGAAACATCCATTTTTGTTGGCAAAGGTTGGTTGTTTGGTCTGGTCATTGCTTTGCTAGTGGGAGCAGTGATTATCGGTGGCATTAGAAGCATTGCAAAGGTTACCGGTCGATTGGTGCCCTTTATGGCAGTGGCTTATGTGATCCTAGCTGTTACAGTATTGATATTGAATGCAGGTAAGATTCCATGGGCGGTAGGAGCTATTGTTTCCGAGGCCTTTAATCCGCAGGGTATTGCCGGGGGGATGTTGGGGGTAATGGTATTAGGGGTGAGAAGGGCAGTGTTTTCTAATGAAGCGGGTATCGGCTCAGCAGCGATTGCTCACTCTGCGGTTCGTACCGAAGAGCCCGTGACAGAAGGATTTGTAGGGCTACTAGAACCCTTCATCGATACCGTGGTCATTTGCACGATGACCTCTTTAGTGATTCTCACGACTGTATATACACCGGATTTAGGCCAGGATGGAATGGTAGGTATCCAACTGACATCCGCCGCCTTTGGTAGTTCGCTATCCTGGTCCACCGCACCCTTAGCTTTTATTGCTATTCTTTTTGCCTTTTCTACTATGATCTCTTGGTCCTACTATGGCCTGAAGGGCTGGACTTATTTGTTTGGGGAGTCAAGGCTCATGGAACTAGTTTTTAAAGTGATATTCTGTGCATTTGTAGCTTTAGGTTGCACGATACAATTGAAGGCGGTGTTGGACTTTTCGGATGCGATGGTGTTTATAGTAGCTTTGCCAAACATTCTGGGCTTGTATATTTTGGCTCCGATCATTAAACGTGAATTGAAGTCCTACCAAAGCCGCTTAGCCAGCGGAGAATTGAAGCCACATAAATGATCCGAAACTATATGCTTAGATATATCAAACCCATTTGCCTCCTGGTTTTCCTATTGCTTAGTGGGAATGGCTGGCTATTAGCTCAGGTACCCGGTGAATTAAGCTGGAGGAATCCGGTAGATCAGAATTTTGACATAATCGAAGGGCAAGGATGGGGCAGTGAAACGGAATCGCCATTTGATCGGCTGCCGCTACGTGCCAAGGAGGCCGTTCGAGAGCCGGTCTGGAACTTGGGTCAGCATGCTGCTGGGGTATTGCTGAGATTTCGCTCGAACGCTACTGAAATTAAGGTGCGTTATCAGGTCAGTGGGGCGCATGCGATGCCGCACATGCCGGCTACGGGGGTAAGTGGCTTAGATCTCTATGCAATAGACAGTGACGGTGATTGGCATTGGGTAAGAGGGCGATGGAATTTTGCGGATACGATCACCTTCCAATATGCTAATTTGAAGCCCAATGATAAGTATCATGAACACGGTAGAGAATATAGATTGTACCTGCCGTTATATAATCAGGTTACTTGGCTAGAAATCGGAGTTCCGGGTTCCAATGAATTTGAGTTCTTACCAAGCCGGAAGGAAAAGCCAATTGTAGTGTATGGAACATCAATAGCCCAAGGAGCCTGTGCCTCACGCCCTGGAATGGCCTGGACCAGCATTCTCGGCAGAAAATTGGATCGTCCATTGATCAATCTGGCGTTTTCTGGGAATGGCCGCTTGGAAGAGGCTATCAGTGATCTCCTAGTCGAGAAAACTCCAAAACTGTATATATTAGACTGTCTACCCAATCTCGATAATTCGGAACGGTACCCGGAGGACGAACTAAAACGTAGAATCTTTAGCACGGTTCGAAAGCTGAAAGCCGCTCATCCGACCATCCCAATTCTCCTATCAGATCATGCGGGCTTTACCGATGGCTCGATGGTGCCAAAGCGTTTAACCGCCTATGAACGCGTCAATGAAATTCAACAATCAGCCTATCAGTCTCTGCTTACCCAAGGGTATACTGGACTGCATTATATTACCAAGGAAGAATTTAATCTTCAGTTGGATGATATGGTAGATGGGACACATCCAAATGACCTGGGCATGCAACATTATGCTGATGCTTATGAAAAAGTGATCCGCAAGATTCTCCATGAACCCAAAGGTCAACTTAGTACCACTCGTGCCGTTACACAATATCGGGAACCAGATAATTATGATTGGGAGAAAAGACATCGGAGCATCCTAGAGATGAATGCTAAGACCCCGCCCAAGACGGTTATTTTTGCCAATTCTATTATACACTTTTGGGGCGGATTGCCTAAGACCAAGTTGGTTCGAGAAGCAGAAAGCTGGGACAAATACTTCACGCCTGCCGGCGTGCGGAATCAGGCTTATGGATGGGACAGAATTGAGAATGTCCTATGGCGGGTCTATCATGGCGAAATCGATGGGTTTGAGGCAGAAAAGATTGTGATCATGATCGGCACGAACAATCTTCATTTAAACACTGACGAAGAGATCTTGGTAGGATTAGATCAATTGGTGGAAGTGATCAAGTACCGACAGCCCAAAGCTGAGATACTATTGATGGGAATTCTACCTCGCCGAGACAAAGAGGAACGCATTGCCAATCTTAATCTTCGGATTGCTCAATTAGCTGGACACCAAGGTATTTCCTACAATGATATTGGACATGTCTTTTTGCAAAAAGAGGAAAAAATTATAGAAGATTACTTTTCTGATGGACTGCATCCTAATGCAGAAGGGTATAAAGTGATGAGGGAGGCCCTACGTAATATATTAGTGAAATAGACTGGAAAGTACCGCTGTTAGAGGCCAGATATTCTGATTCCTGAAGACAAGGCCGTCTGGCCTCCAAAAGAATACCTAAATCATCTCGACAACCGCTAAAGAATGAAGCAAAACTTTATCCTATTCGGAATCTTGGTCCTTTGCTTGAGCTGTACAGAAAAAGAAAATACCGCTCAATTAGGACCATTACTTAGTGAGCAGTTGAAATTTTCTCATACCGATGAGAATTGGTTCGTCCCCACGCAAGTAGCCGTCAATGGGCTAACTTCAGAACAAGCCAACTGGAAAGACAGCACAGACAATCATTCAATTGCTGAGCTAATTTCTCACTTAGCTTTTTGGAATGAAATCCAACTAAGGGCTTTCAAAGGAGAAGATTTTTCGGATTTTAAGATAGACAATGACACAACTTTTGTGACGTACACCCAAGAGGGCTGGAACAACATTGTGCTTAAGCTGGACAGCATACAAATGGAATTAAAACAACTTACGGAAAACGCAAACGAAGAACAGTTGTCTGAATGGGCTTCCAATATGTCGGCAATTGCTTCACATAATGCCTATCATGCTGGGCAAGTAGTCTATATTAGAAAACGAAATGGATGGTGGAACCGGAAATAAATGTGGAGTGGGACAGTTGACAGATATAAGATATAAGATCACAGAGATGTAAAATCTGATTGCTGACCTTGTAGCGATCTGACTTCTCACTAGTCCAAGCAATAAATTGGGTAGAAATGGCTTCCAAGAAACAAAAGAAGAAATGGACTCATAAAGTGGACTCCTTACAGGGGCAGATGGATTTGCTGTCATACGCAGCAAAGGCCTTTCCGATTTTAGGCAGCAAGACAGCAGTTAAAAAAGCCATCGAGAGTGGCCGTTTATTCCTGAATGGACAGCCTGCGAAATATGGAGATCGAGTTAAGAATGGGGCTTTTCTTCAACTGTCTGGGGCTGGAGTTCGACAAGTGAAAAAGCTATCTATAGACTTAGAGATTGTTCATGAGGATGATCATATGATTGTGGTAAATAAACCAAGCGGTATCGCCGTGAATGGCAACCGCAATAAGACGGTCGAAAATGCTTTAGTACAGGTAAATCAAGCTAATAAGCTTGAGGATGCCTTGCCTCGGCCCATTGCCGTACACCGGATAGATGTGCCAACTTCAGGGCTGGTTATCCTGGCTAAGACAAAACGAGCATTGATTCAGCTGAGTAAGGCTTTCCAGGAAGGAAAGGTGCAGAAAGAATATGTAGCGGTGGTTCATGGAGCCATTTCTGCAGAGGGAACCATTGATTTGCCTGTAAATCGCAAGTCAGCTCTGACTCATTACCAAAAAGTTGATGAAGCTCCATCCCGTATTTTCGAAGCTGTTTCATTAGTTAAGCTTCGACCCATTACGGGTAGAACTCATCAGCTCCGTATTCACCTCAAGGAAATTGGTCATTTGATCGTGGGAGATAAGATGTATGCCGAAGACCAAAAAACGATTCTAGGCAAAGGCCTGTTCCTGGCAGCTTGTTCTTTGCAGCTGGATCATCCCATTACCCGCCAACCCTTAAGCTTGAGCATTCCGATCCCTCCAAAATACAAAAGAGTACTTGAACGGGAAGCTGCCCGCTTTGACCGTTAATTCTTTTCCTTAATTAAGGCTTTGATTTCTTTGACGACTAAAGGTATGGCTGGGGCAACCATGTTATGGCCGTAGCCATCTAACTCCAAGATTCGGGTTTCTTGATGACCTGCAACCTTCATCATCCTCATCATGTAAGCATTTTCCTCATATCTCCCTAATAGCTCTAGCTCTCGGTCTCCGGTAATTAGTAGGAGAGGGGGCGCATCTGCCCGAACGTGGTAGAGCGGAGCTAGTTCGTCAATAATGGGCTGTTTCCCATCGATACCCATTTCTTCTCGTACAGTGAAGTGAGTAATAGTATGTCCACTTAAAGGCAGTAGTCCTGCGATTTGATTGGCATCAATATCATGCTTTGCTAACCATCGCCTATCCAAACCTACCATACTAGCGAGATACCCTCCGGCAGAGTGGCCGCTGATGAAAATTTGATTGGGATCTCCTCCATAGGTGGCTATATTCTTGAAGGTCCAGGCAATGGCAGCTGCCGCATCTTCAATGTAAGCTGGAGATTTGGCTTTAGGGTAAAAGCGATAGTTTACCGTGACCACTGCGATGCCTTGCTCCTTGAGCCCAGCAGGAATATGCTTGTTTCCTTGTTTAAGCCCTCCGCCGTGAAACCAGACAAGAGTCGGGAAGCCGCTAGAGGAAGGATGGTAAATATCTAGTTTGCACCTTTCTTTGATATAAGCATCCGCTTCTTGAGCGCTCTTGCTGTAGTACGGAATGTCTGTCTTGAGCTGATAGGTATCTTGGGCTGCTCCTAGGATAGGAAGGCTCAGCAATAGGATAAACAGAAATAGATAGCTTGTTTGTGACACAGTGTAGGATTTAAACGATGATTGATATCGGATGAAATGGTTTCTATTTATGAATAGTTTGCCGACCAATATCTGGTAGGTAAATATCTTTTCTCGCTCTAATGTAGTCCAATAAATAGTCAATTTGCTTTTTCTCACTTCGTGCTAGGACCTTCCCTTTTTTCAACATACTAAAACCATCTCCGCCGCCAGCCACGAAGGAGCTACAAGAAACAGAGTACTTATTCATTTCCACAATAGCCTTGCCATTGACTGTGGCGTCAATCAGTCGCTGACCTACCGGTTTCCGGAAATCATATTCGATTTCCAGGCCTGAGAATTGTACGAGACCATAAGTCAGACTGGCTGAATATTCTATGAGCTCCAATAAAGCCTTACCATCAATTTCAACCGTTACGGTCTTATCAATGAATGGATAAATATTTACGATTTCTTCTACCGTGATCTCGCCAACATCGAGATCTGCGCGTATGCTACCAGGATTGATCATACCAATGTCCGACTTAGCTCCTTCTTTAATCGCGTCGGCCATAAAGTTGCCCAGATTTGACTCAGCATTGTACTTGCGGAAGCCAGTTTTGTAGTTGATGCCAATGACTTCGGTGAGTTGTGGGTTATTGGCTCTAGAGGCGTCAATTAGTGACTTGATTCGCGGGGCAGGTGGGATGCGGTCGGCAATTACCGGGATAAGTTTTCCGTCGATTAAATCCACTTTTTTCGATTCCTTGTTGAGGGACAACTTCATATATC
>CAJXPD010000081.1 GCA_913057785.1 uncultured Lewinella sp.
GCCCAGCAGAAGATGCTCGGTGCCGATAAAGTCATGTCCTAGGCGCTGGGCTTCCTCCCGGCTCTTAGCTAGAACTTGCTTTACTTTTGGCGAAAATCTTTTATTATTATGACTCATAAATTCGGCTTTCATCATTTGCTCGTAATACAACAATATTAGTGTTAATTATTTAAGTTTACAAATCACCTTTCTACTAAGTTTCAATTTTGACAGCATAATTCAGAAAAACCTTTTCTGTGCTGATTTTGAAGCAGTTCGTCCTTTACAGGAAGCGATTCATTTTGCTACTTGGTTCTGAGAAAAATTCCCGTTTGTTGTAGGTAAAATAAAGTGGTTTGCGTTTCAGCTATTTTCCTTTTTCCTGCCAATAAAGGGCTAGTGAGTATCTAATATCTTTTCTTGACTTATTGACTTCTACCTTGTCGATTTCAGGGAGGCAATAAAGCAGGAAATTTTTAGTTATGAATGAATAACAAAATAATCCAATATTAGGTTCAGTAAGTGCGTTGGTTGGGTTGGGTGATCAATCCCTTGATAAAAATGTAATTTTGGCACCCGATTAGCTATTTAGCTAAAAATGTGCCAGAAATTTTTCCGGTCCGATTCAAGCATAAAACTTTGTAAATCCGGATTATGTTTAGTGGTTTTTAATTGATACTTTTGCGTCAAGCGCAAAAATGAACAAAGAGAAGCTAAAAAATGAAGTATTCCGTTGACAAACAGGAGAAATATACTGTCTTTACCTTAATGGAAGATAACTTAAACTCCTTGGTAGCCCCAAAAGTTAAGTCAGAATTTGTCATTTTATCACAAGAAGGTGTTAAGAATCTAATCTTAGACTTGACTCATGTCAAGTTTGTAGATTCGTCAGGTCTAAGTGCCATTTTGACAGCTAACCGCATCTGGAAGAACGGTGGTTCTTTCATTTTGACAGGTATTGTACATCCTAGTGTTCAAAAATTAATAGAGATTTCTCGCCTTGATACAGTACTTACTATTATCACGACTGTACAGGAATCCATTGATTATGTATTTATGGATGAGATTGAGCGAGAACTGAATAAGGAGGAAGAAGGTAATGAGCCCGTTTGAGGTTCAACTGCTAGGAACTAATTCCGCTCTGCCTGCATTTGGGAGACATCCTACCTCCCAAATTCTTTCCATTCAAAAATATAAGTATCTGATCGATTGCGGCGAAGGTACCCAAATGCGTTTTCAGAAATTTGGGATTAAGCCGGGCCGCATGAATCAGATATTCATTAGCCACCTGCATGGAGATCATTTCTATGGCCTGATTGGCCTGTTGACGACTCTAGGGCTAATAGGCCGAAAGAAGCCCCTCGATATTTTTGCTCCTCACGGATTAGAGGAAATCATTCGCATTCAGACCAAATACGCTGGAGGCGATCCTCCTTTCACTATCCGCTTTCATGTAATAGATACGGAAAAGCATCAACTGATTTTTGAAAACAACCAAATCACGGTACACTCTATCCCTCTAGATCATCGGGTGCCAACCAGCGGATTCTTGTTTCGAGAAAAGGAAGGAGAACGCAAGATGATTGGTTCTACCATTGAGGAATACAACATTCCTTATCGTGCCATCCCGGCCATCAAAAAAGGCGAAGATTATGTAACTCCCGATGGTCAGCGGATTGCTAATGCGCTGTTGACCGAAGATCCAACCCCTCCCCGCAGCTATGCCTACTGTTCAGACACTCGCTTTAAGGAGGATATCATTCCTATCATTACCGGATCGGATATCCTTTATCATGAATCTACCTTTCAGGAGAATTTGATCGAAAAGACGATCCCAACTGGACATTCAACAGCTCGCCAAGCTGCAGAAATTGCCAAACGTGCTAAAGTAGGTCGACTAATTCTAGGACACTTTTCTTCTCGCTATGAAGACATCAATAGCTTTGCTGAAGAAGCTCGTGCTGTTTTCCCAGAAGTGATAGCCGGGGTGGAAGGGGAGATATACCGACCCTTATCCCTCAAATAAGTATTTGCCATCCTCCTCGATTTCCTGATATCAGTTAGTTGGATCTATGTGATAGATTCGTCTTTGCGAAGACCTGCCAGAGTCCTTAAAACAAGCGGTAAAACTTTGTAAACGAAATGTAAATGCCTGGAATCCTCCCAGAAAAGATGTTAATTTTGGGGTATGATGACAGGGAAACTTCGACTACAAGGACTTGCGATTATTTTCAGCTTTCTGGCATTGCCTGGATTAGCCAATACACCGAGTTTTGAACTAGAGGTCAATTTGGCCTTGCGAGAGATTGGCCATCGACTGCTTTTACAACAGGGTGATTCTACTACAGCTATCCCTCCTGTGGTTTTTGAAAAAGATCGTGGCTTCTATCTGAAGTTTGGTGGCCCTTTAGATTATGCGTACCTACATAAATTGGTGGAAGAAACCTTTTACAATAAAGGACTCCCCTCTGTTTATACACTAGCACTTTTTGATTGTGAAAGTGATGATCTCATGTTGGGCTATAGCACCCAAGACATCAGCGAGCCCATTGTTCCCAGTGATCTGACTTGTGTCGGCAGAAATGAATTGTCGGACTGCTACCACCTGGCCATCAATTTCCCCGCTCAAACAGAAAAGGAAGATACCTTTTTGCTTGTAGCTGCCATCGTCCCCATAGTCGTTCTGTTACTAGGCGGCTTCTGGTGGTGGAAGCAAACTCAGCCTACCAAACCTATACTGGGGCAAAGTCAAGCCGCAGCCGAGCCAGAGAAAACCGTCTACCAATTGGGACCCTTACAATTTGAACCTGAAAACCAGACACTAATCGGAGAAGGGGAACCACAACGCTTAACGTTTAGGGAGTCCAAGCTCTTAGATCTTTTTTGTCAAAACAAAAACCAACTGTTGCCTAGAGAGAGCATATTGGAATTTGTTTGGGGGGATGAAGGAGTGATGGTTGGCCGGAGCATCGATGTCTTCGTTTCGCGATTACGGAAAAAACTCAAAGCTGCCGATAACATTAAAATCGCAAGTGTACATGGAGTCGGTTATCGGATGGAAATTGCGGAGCAGCCATCTTTAGGAGCAGCCAAAGATTCCCAAGGCTTTACGCTAAACTTGACCGATAATTAGTACAGAATCACCTTCCTAGTTTCTTCTTTTCAACGGCAAATGTATTCTTCGTCTTAGGTAGGACAATACTGCTAATTGACTAATCTGTTCCAGCTGGCACCAACCTCTACAGGTAGGTACCTCTCTTTTGTACGAAGCAGCTGGCTCTTATTAACTTCTTAATCTAGAATCCAATGTGGAGATCTATTTTGCTAAGCTATCTGTTCCTGATATTCACTTTAGTGCTCAGTGGACAAGATGAAGTTTCCTTCGACTCGTTGGATAAGATCCTGGATGATCAGGCTATTCCAACCTATCATCTAGCAGGGAAACTGTATACAGGAACAACTGTCGACTCTTTTGAGCAGGGTAAGAAGGTGTATTACTATGAGGTTGAAGCAGGGAAAATCCAGCAGCATACGGCCTATTCCTACGCTGGTCAACTCGTGAGGGATTTCAACTATCAGAATGGATTGCTCCATGGAAAGATCACCAGTTTTTTTGGCAATGGCCAGAAGTATTATGAAGACTACTATGAAAAAGGAAGGCGAGAAGGACGTCAGTTTGGTTGGTACAGGGATGGCAGCCCCCGTTACGTGATTGATTGCATGGGCGGGGTAGAGATTTTCCGGATGGATTATCCTAAGCCCAAGGCCGACCAGCAAAAGCTTGTTCCTCCTAGCAAAAAGCAATAAGCTTCCTAATTAACCCAAGTTGCGATGAATGAGCGCACAAAAGTAGGGTTTTGTGGCAACACACAGCTGAGGGCTTGGTCTTGCCGCAAATATCTGACGCATTTGTGCTCCACAGTATGAATCACAACTTGCATTAATTGAATGACCATGAAAACCATAATAATAAGTAGTTGTCTAGTTTTCGCTACCCTAATCGGACACTCGGCTTTAGCCCAAGGGGGAAGTCCTTTGTATCGTTCGACGGATAATGGGAAAAGCTGGCATACTTCGGACCAGGGACTTAATGAAGCAGTACGTGTGGACCAGATCATGTCCTTCAAAAAACAATACTTCATATTGACAGAAGGTCAAGGCCTTTATGTCTCCTCTAACCAGGGGAAATCTTGGTCAAAACCAGGGTTTTCTATGTTCCTTCCGGCGAAAGGCGACGTTATACATGCTTATAATGACTTGCTGTGGCTCGGCACCTACAGAGATGGCGTTCTGGTTTCAGCTGATCAGGGTAATAGTTGGGTCCCTTGTATTAAGGGATTACGAGATTTGACCATTAGAGCCTTTCACAGCCATGAAGAGAATATCTGGGTGGGCACGAATGATGGCGTTTATTTATGGAATGCTACGGACAAGGCCTGGGACCAACAACTGGAAGGGGTTCAGGTCAATGACTTTTCCCAACAAGGGAATCGATTGTTTGTCGCAACACACCAAGGTATGCAGCGCTCAATCGATCAAGGCCAGCATTGGGAAACTGTTTTGGAAGAAGGTGCCGTCAAGCAGTTATACCGGTGGAACATGCAGCTATACGCCTGTTCCATGCATCGTAAAATCTGGCGGTATGATCCTGCAAAGGATATCTGGAACGATGCTACCGGATTCTTCCCTACGGCTGGTTTAAGTACCACCATTTTGCACGGAGATGAAGAGGTCATTTATGTCACCCAAGAAAGGAAACTATACAGGAAATTCACCACGCAAGGGCAGTGGGAGTTAGTTTCCAATGGCCTGAGCAATGCTGCCGCTTTTCGAGATCTTACCATGGTGCAACCGGGGGTTTTACTCCTGGCTTGCACTGCAAAGCCATAGTATATATGATGAAATTCACCCGACTAACATTATTCTTTCTGTTATTATCTTTTACTGTAAAATCCCAATCCACAGATCTACCCGATGCCTTATCTAATTGGCAAAAGATCGCCATGATTAATGAGGTATGGTACAAAGATGGCTCTCGCTATGTACATTCCTCTTTTGAGTACGCTGGGACCGGCTTCCTATTGGATACGGGTAAAGACACACTTGCCATTACTGCTAAGCACATCCTATGGATTGCGCAACCCAAACAATTGGAATCGGTTGCCATCAATGGTCAGATCGAAAAATGGTGGTTGCATCCAAAGGGGGATACAACGATTGGTGTTTACCTAGATCAATTACTCAATGAAGATGAGACGGAGATGCTGGGAGGACCTAGCGGGACGATCGGTCAGCGGGATTGGTTAGTCTTTTCCATTAAGGAGATGATGGGGGATTTACCTGCATTGAAAGCGCGCTACACGCCTCTAGCGGTGGGCGAAAAACTGTACTATCCAGCCTGTCCATACCAAAGCAAAGACTGCATATTGGGGGAGGCTGAAGTCCTAAGTACGGAGGGCAATCGGATTGTATTCACGAAAGAGGTTTCTGGCTTCATAGGAGGGGCGAGCGGCTCCCCCTTGGTCGATAGCCAAGGGAGAGTGGTCGGTATCCTGGCGGGCACTAGCTTCCATCCCAAAAATGGAGAACACGCTCTTTATGGGATTAGTACCCATTACCTGAATAAAGTGTTGACCGACTCACCACACTTAAATGATCCGCTAATTCCCATTGGAGATGTGCTGTGGCCGATTATCAATGCGAAGGGGATCGACGAAGCCTTGAGGCACTGGCAATCAGTGAAGCAGTCAAAGATCAGCTATTTCTATCTGGATCTCCTTCCTGAGACCTTCAATGCCGTGGGAAAGGAATTCATGGAATTAGGGAAATACCCGGAAGCCATCACTTGGTTTGAAGCCAGTATAGCCGACAACCCATGGCTACCTGCCACCAGTAAGCTGTTGGCCAAGGCCTATGAACAGCAAGGTAGAAAGAGGGAGGCACGTAAAACCCTAGAAGAGCTACTGAATCAATGGCCAGCCGACAAAGAGGCAAAAGAAGCCTTGGAGCGCCTTGGTCAATAAATTCTGTTTTGTTGTCAACATTCAAGTTTCAAGTTGACAAATAGTTAAACGCATTTGGGAAAGAACCTGAAATAGTATCGGAAGCCTGCGGGCAGCCCCAGGTTTTCGATATTTCCTATTCGTGCATGGATAGATTTTTCAGAAGTGAGGTATTTTTTTGATTTCATTTCATCCGTTGGATTGGTTTTTGCGTACAAGTGTAGAAAGAAGAAGATTTTCATAACTATGAACAAGAAAGCTACACTGCGTTTATTGACCATCCTTACGATTTGTTTTCTGACTTACCTACCTGGAAAAAGCCAAAGCATCACAGAGTACGGACATCCTGAACACTTCATTGCTGGCGCCTTATTTGGCGGAGCAACCTCTTACCTGATCTATCAGAAGACTAATAATAAATGGAAAGCCTGGGCTATTGGAGTGGGTGCTTCCTTATTGGCCGGAGGTATCAAGGAGGCTGTTGATCCGGAAATTTTGGGTGGAAGTGCTAGCGCTAAAGATTTCATGTATACCAGCCTGGGCGGCATGCTCGGGGCTAGTATTGTGTTTCCACTAAATAGAAAGAAGAAGAAAAAGGAAGAAAGCGTGAATACCGCCTTTCGATAGCGACTTACCTGATTATTTACCTAGAAAACGACTCAAGAATTGCTGCTTTCTCCTACGGGAGAGGTTCAAGTGTTGTCCATTATTCATAACAATTTCACCGCCGTCTCCTTTGATGTATTCCTTGACGTGACTCAGGTTGATTAGATAAGACTGGTGAATACGGAAGAATCCGAAATCCACCAGAAAGGTCTCATAGTCCTTCAAGGTTCGGCTGGTCATAACCTTCTCATCTCCCTGTAGAAATAAGCGTGTGTAATTGACTTCACCTTGTAAGTAAAAAATATTCTCCAAGGGAACCACCTTAAAGCCATTTACATTTTGGATCACAAGTTTCTTGATACTATGCTGATCAAAATTTTCAATTAGAATTTTGGTGTGTTGTGGTAATTGAATCGGTGACTTGGTTTTTTCGAATCGATCCAGTACCTGATTGAGTTCGCTGATCTGGATGGGCTTAAGCAGGTAACCGAAAGCGGCCATTTGAAAAGCTCGAATAGCATAGCTATCGTAAGCGGTTACAAAAATGACTTCAGCCGAAATGTTGGGCAATTGCGCTAGGAGTTCAAAGCTGGTGCCGCTCTTCAACTTGATATCCAAAAAGATTAAGTCTGGTTCGCTGTTTCTAATCAGCTTGATGCCGGACGAAATATCATCTGCCTCTCCAATAATCTCAATAGGTTTATTGGTAGCACCCAGGAATATTTTAAGGGTATTCCGGGCATTCACTTCGTCGTCTATTATGATAGCTTTAATCATGTTTGAGCATATTCTTAGTTCATGGATATCGTGAGTTCGACAGATACTCCTGATTCCTCCGGGTTGTTTTGAATATTGATCTTTCCCCGTGTTCCTAAACGTTCTCGGGTAATTTGAATGCCTTTGGAGATATGTAATTGTGGAGATTTTTCATCCTCTGCCGGTAGTCCCACGCCATTGTCCTTTATTAGGCAGTGCAATTGCTCTTGCCCATCATCCCAATCGATATTGATCCAGATGTGTCCTTTTTCTTCCTTTGGCGCTATTCCATGCCAGATCGCATTCTCCACAAAAGGTTGGAGAATTAAAGGCGGTAATTCTAGTAGGGCAGCATCCACATTTGCTGCTGTATGAATACTGTACTCTAAATGATCTTCTAGCCGCTCCTTTTCAATGTCAAGATAGAGCTTTAAGGTATCCAGCTCTTGGGCCAGTGTATGTTCAGGGAGTTTTGATTGATCTAGTACCCTGCGGATTAATGAACTGAATTTACCTAAAAACTCATTCCCTTGAATCAACTTTTGATTCACAAAGAAACCTTGTATAGCATTCAAGGCGTTAAAGATGAAGTGCGGGTTCATCTGAGCCCTTAGCAGTCCATATTGCAGTTCGGCTTGTCTCTTTTCCAATCGAAGTACTTTGTTCTTTTGCCGGACGTGGTACAGCCAATACAATCCTGCCAGAAGTAGGACTAGGATGAGTACGCTCAATCCCAGAAGGTTCATGCGATGATGCTGTGCCTGTAGCTCTAGTTGCGACTCCGAAAGTTCTCGTTTGTACTGTGCCGTCTTGTATTTGACATCCAGATCCTGAAGATTCTTGGTCGTTTCAGCGGACAGGAGAGAGTCTTTCAGCAGATGAGACCGTTGAAGAAAATCATAGGCTTTCATCCCATCATTTAACTTATAGTATAGGTCAGACAAATGCCTGTAGGTTTCACCCAGGGCAATCCATTGTTGAGTAGCCAGTAAATGACTAAGTCCTTCTTGAAAATACCGAAGACTTTCCTCCCATTTCCCTAGTTCTTTGGCAGCAATACCAATATTGATATAGAAAGGACCATTGAGTTGCTCTGGGGCATATTCACTAGCCAAACTCAGAGCCGTAGTAAAGTCATCATAAGCTTTTTCAAATTTCTTTTGCTCCAAGAACAAGATCCCCCGATTATTGAGGATATCGGCGGCGAGATCGGGATTATTTGTGGTGACCCCTTGTGCGGTCTTGGGAGCCTCGGCTTTTGGCAAGCAAGCAAAAGCGGCATCGTAGGCAGCTTCTGCTTCATCAAACTGTTTCAAATCACTATAGTTAATACCAAGTAAACTATAGAGAGAAGACTTAATGAACCAATGATCCAATTCGGTGGCTAGCTTCAAGCCTTCTTGGGCGCGAGCGATGGAAGCTTCCGCCTTGAAAGCATCAGTCAAGCAGGCGGCGTGATTGAAGAGAAAGATGAGAAGTTTGTGCTTTTCTTGCTGCTTTCTCGCCCATTCCTCAGCCTGATGATAGCCTTGTACCGCTCGCTCAAAGGCTCCCACTTGACATAGCTGTCTTCCCATATTATTCAGCACTGCGGACAGCTCTGAGCTATCAGGGATAGAGAAAAAGTAATGATAAGCCGAATCGTAAAGCGCTATGGCTTTTTCGGCATACCCGAGGTAGGCTTCGGTTAAAGCTAGATTTTTGTAGGCTTTACCGGTGCCATAATCATCTTGTAAGTTTCGAGACAAGGACAAAGCCTCTAGCGCATGTTGATATGCAAGGGCGGAATCCGTCGGGTGATACTGATAAGCGATGTCATTGAGCAAGGTCATTCTGACTGCTGGTTCGCTCGTCTGGCGCAGTTGCTGCTCTAAGCTATCCATTTGCCCGACCATATCAACACCAGTTAACAGAAAGACTCCAATAGGTACAATGTAACGAAGGAAATAATATCTCATGCTACTGACTTTTACAAGGCATAATGTTGAATGTTTAATGAAAAATTAGACTCTCCCTCAAGCTAAATATCATCTCTTAACCCCCCAAACATTATCCATTCAACACAAAGCACTGAAAATTAAACATTCTTCATTCAACATCCCCACTAATCATTTTTCGTTAAAAACTATTCATTAAAAACTATTCATTCAACATTCTTCATTCAACATTCTTCATTACAAAGAGGCCTGCCCAGTCCTAAGAGCCTAAACTCTTCTAACTCGGCAGACCTTACTTTAAACGTCTACTGTCTTGTCTATACTTCCGTAATTCTTAAATGTTACAATTGCAGTATGATCCCACTATTTAAGTGAACAATCATAAGCTTTCTTGCCGTAAGCACTGTAAATCTTAGTTCTCCCGTATCCGCCACCGCTATAATCTTGTAGGAAAAGGATATGCTCCAAAAAACACTGTCCGGTATTGTCTCGGTAAGTGATGGCAGCAATCCGCTGTCTGCTTACAGGCCTTCCGGTGATATCGTTGTTTACGGCCCACTTGCGACTGGTGATGATGGCACTGGTGGGCTTATGGTTGGGCGAGGCTGCACCGGCTACCCGCATAAAGTCTGCTTCCAGCGCGGCATCCTGTACGTCAGCCACCGGAAGCTCTGAAACCACCGCAGCTTTCTGTTGATTGCTACGCGCCTGATTTAAGATCTGACCTTTGTTGGCCTGCATATCGTCCACCCGTTTGGTGTAGGCTTGTAGTGTCTGATTCTGTGGGGCGACTTGCCGATAGGATTTGACGTAGAAGACCAATTCGCGCATGTCTCCATCAAAGAAGTTCTCAACATGTGTGCCTTCCAGTTCAGCTATCTTTTTGTCCACCTGCTCCTTAAACTTTACCTCCACTAGGACTTTATCAAAATCCTTGATATCTCCTTCTAACTGAAGCGTCCTTTGTTGGGTGAAGTCATTAGATTTTGCAAAAGATTCACTGGCTTTAAATTGTTGAATCATCGCAAGCACTTTCTCACGATCGAAAGACTTCATGTTGTCCCAGAGGTATTGGCAGCGAGAAAAGGGATTGGCCTGCTTCAGTGTGATGAACTTGCTGGCCCAGTTGCCAATTTCGCTCTCCACATCGTGCATTTGTAAGCGGTTCGCTTTCTGGGCATCAAATCCGGATTGCCATTGCTCTAGTTTGGCTACCTGATCAGCTATGTCATCACCAAACCCCTTTTTGACCAGTTTCTTCATGTAGTACATGGCGTTCTTGACAAACTTCTTGCCATTGCTAGTATCTCCTGTTTTCATATAGTTTTCGGCTTTTTGATAGAATTTGATAAAGTTCTTGTAGTCAAAATCATCTTGAAGGGGCTTGTCCTGGCTCATGATTGGGCTTGAAAGGATTAAGAGTAAAAAAAGGGATGTTATGTATTTCATGAGAATCTTATTTTGCTTCGATAATATTGGCTAGGAGTTGCCAGAATTCCATGGCTTCCCCTCGTAAAGGGGCTTCAGTCATGCCGGATTTAGCTATAAAATTTGGATCATTCAGTGCCTTTTCGATGACACTATCCTCTTGATGTTTTGAATTGGCCTTCAGATCCGCCACCACTGCTGATCGAGTCGTACTGATGGCATCTAGATAGGCCCCAAAACTGCCAAGTGGCTGATAATCGTAGCCTCTGCATTGCAATGCAGTTGTTTTTCCGCCTTCCTGGATGGGTTGGGTGTCATATAAGATGGTCTCCTTGCTTTGTAATTCATCATTGCGGTCCAGATAGTATTTCCGGACAATGGGAATGAATCCATCTTTATTCAACTCGAAATCAATGTCGTACTCAAAGTCTTTGTAGAAGGACTTAGATTCTTTCCGGGCGAAATTGTAGTACTTACCTTGATGAATGACGATGATGCTCCCCATGTAGATGTCATAGAAATAAAAGCCATCCCATTGCTGATGTTGGGCTTTGGAGGAGCTGGTTTCTACTGCTTCCTCTGTGGGCGTATTGCTATTTGTAACTGCACTGCTGAGGGTGCTAGCTTCTTCTGTCTTGGGCTCCTTGGAACTGCAGGCGATCAGAAGAAGGAATAGGCTTGCTAGTATTAGATGAGATTTCATAGGATGATGTTTTTAGTGTTTCCTGTCGAGTGAAACAACCGAAGTTGCTGAGGCTTAATCATCCGAAGTTTGTCTTTGTCTGGGCTAAAAGAAACTTCGGATGACTCTCCCTGCAAACTTCGGTTGTTTGCGGCATTGGCATTGGACCTGGTGTTACTTCCTTTTATACCAAAACTGCTGAGGTCCACCTTCGACGATGGTGAGCGGATCTTGATGCACCTTTCGATCTTGTGCTGGATGCTGGATGAATTTCCCATTCTTGACTTGGAAAGGAAAGTGTCGCTTCAGTTCTTGGCCAGTGCAATCCTTGGTGTACACGATCATTTCGTATTGGCCATCCGTGAAGTCGCTCTTTTTGACCTGCTGCCAGACATCTGGGTTGGTACCGGGAATTTTGGTGACCTGTACCGAATTGTTGATCCATTTGGTACGAGTAGAACCGCCGGTATTGTAGTCCTTGGGTGAATTGAAACTGCCTTTCTTTGAGCCTTGCATGCGACTATCATAGGCACCGAAGATTTTGCCATTTTTTAGCAACTCATACTTGAATTTGTAGTCGCAGTTCTTTTCGACTCGAAACTTGTTTTCCACATTGGTGGTCGTATTGTCAATGAAGTGGTGCCAAACCATCAGGTCCTTATCAGAATAACTGGAAAAGTCAAAGTAATTCCAGTCTTCCCATGGTCCTTTGAGGAATAGACAGGAGGTAAAAGCCGCATAAGGATCATCCACTTTTTTCTCAATGACTTCGAAAGGAAAGGTGTAATAGAGTTTGCCAGCCGCATAGAAATCCAGTCGATAGGTTCCCTTGCCAATTTGAATAAAATCCTCCGTTTCGTGGACTTGCTTCTGATTCATTATTGATCCTACTTTCAGAACGGGATTAACCGAGTAATGAAATCTGCCGGCTATTTCTTTGGTTTCACTATTGACGACATCTGCATACAATAAAAGATCTTCTTTTTTGTAGCTGTCGTAGTTGGCTTTGTCTCCTTTTTTAGTAGCGGTGGGAAGAAAGGAAACGGCTAGATTTGGGGTGCTAAGTTTGCCATCAATGGTCATCTTGATACCGCCGGAAAGCAGGCTTTCCATGGTAATGGCAGGCATGAAAGGGGAAGAGGCAAAATCGAGCTCTATGCCGCCGCCTTGTGCTTTGGACTTCTTTAGCCCCAATTTGTTTTTGAGTTTACCGAGTTGGGCGTGGGTAGGAGAGAGTGGTATTAGGCTGACCAAAACCACCAAAAAGAGCGTCCAGTTTAGTCTTTTCATTTTCTTAGTTTTAAAGGATTGAAGTCCTGCTTGAGGACTGAGTATTGAAATAGAAATTGTTTGATGCGCTTCTGAAATAATGGGGGAGGGTATGCCCACAAAAGTAGGAGGCAGGAAGACCGTCATCAAGCTAGATTGATGGCCTGGCAAGGATCTTTGATTTCCTGGTAGAAAGAAGGTGAAATTCGGTAGAGAAGGTAGAGTGGAACTAGTAGGGTGTGACAAGAGAGGAAGCAGCAGTTCTCCGTGGGAGGAGGAACTTACTGCCTAGGCGAGCCAGTTAGGCTATTTAGGTTTTCCCCATCTCCATAGATAGGTAAGGTGGAATCCATTCCCATCTTCTCCAGGGTTTGGATCTAGAAGTCCATTATTAGATTGATGTAAGTGCCCGTAGCTGAGTCGTAGTTTATGCTCATTGGGTAGCGTATATTCTACGCCTAGTTGAGAGCTCAGGTTGAAGGTGAATTGTGTACCCTCTGGCGGAAACTTACTGAAGCCATGAAACAAGCCAGCCCCGTACTCCAGGTAGGGACTAAAACGCTTTCTTCCGAAAAGATGCCAACGGTAGAAGGACATTATACCCATTCCCCAACCATTTTTCTCCGGATAGAGCCATTGTTGAGTATTCCATTCTATTCCCAGACCAAACCAAGGCGCCAGTCTAGCCTCGATCCCGAAATTTTCTAGCAGTACGGTTCCTCGAGTGGTACCGATCAGGCCGGTGCGGACTTGGTAGAAGTGAAGGTCTTTTTCCTCCTGTAGCACCCATTCTGATAGACCATAGGAGAGCGTTGCCGCCGTGATAACACGAAGGAAGGAAGGTTGGTCATTGAGTTGGATGCCATTGCCATTCAGACCAGGAATGCCAATCCATTCCCCATCTTGAGCAGATAACAAGAGGGGCAGGCAAAGCAGGGGTAAGATGATTTTGTATCGATTCATACGTAGATTTTAGTAGTAAAGGATAGATTCTTAATAAAGACAGTGGAACCTGACTTAACCCTACCCATCAAGCCAGATATCCAGAGTTTACATTAGCAGATCCTTGGGAAACTTCGGATATCTACTACCCTGGAGGATAATTAAGGGAGTACATAGTATCCGTTTATCTTTACCAGGCAAAATAAATCCAAAGGGAATATGAAAGTAGCACTAGTTGGAACCGGTCTGATTGCCCATACGCACGTACAGGCCTTACAATCTTTAGGGCATCAGGTGGTGGCAGTAGTAAATCGGAGTCAAGAAGGAGGCGAAGCCTTCGCCCGACAATGGAACATCCCAAGTTGTAGCACCAGCTTTGCGGATGCCCTATCCGATGAGGTGGAGGTAGTGCATATCTGTACGCCGCCTGCACTACACTATGATATGATCAAATCATCGCTGTTGGCGGGTAAGCATGTCGTTTGCGAAAAGCCCATGTGCATCGAACCCGAACGCGCCAAAGAACTTACAGGGCTTGCTCAAGAAAAAGGCTTGATTGGAGCCGTCGTCTTCAATGTGCGCTTTCACGAAGCCTCCCAACATGCTAAAGGTAAACTAGCCGATCCAGCCTTTGGTCGGATTCGCCTCATTCATGGCTCCTACCTCCAGGAATTTCACGCCCTGCCCGACTACTACTCCTGGCGCTACCAGCCTGAACTAGCCGGTCCCATGCGCGCCCTCACGGAAATTGGTTCCCATTGGCTGGATTTAGTACGTTATTGGACCGGTCTTGAAATTGAGTCCGTTTCTGCGCAGTTTGCTGCCTTTGATTCCGAAAGGAAACTACGAGAAGGAATGATGCATAGAGGAGGGGAGGGGGAGTTGCTAAAGGTGGCCTCTGAAGATGTGGCTATGCTAAGTCTGCGGTTTTCGAATGGAGCGATCGGTAATGTAGTGCTGTCGGAGGTTTCCCACGGAAGAAGTAATCGTTTGCAGTTAGAAATCACGGGTACCCAGCAGTCCCTTTGGTGGAATAATGAAGAGCCTTACCAACTACAGCTAGGCGAGAAGTTCCAAGGCTATCAGACGCTCACCTTTCCCTTCGGAGATGGCTTTGGGCAGACTTTCAAGGCTTGCTTTGCAGCTATCTACGCTGATATTGAAAAAGGAGAAACTAGCCTCGATCACCCCTACGCTAGTTTTGAGGATGGGTATCGGAATGCAGCGGTGTGTATGGCGGCGTATCGGAGTGCAGCTGAGGATGGAAAATGGATGATTTTAATGGACGATGTTGATTGAAGAATGTGCAATGGTGGGAGATGTATAGATAGGCTTGAATGTGGAATTTGGTGCAGTTCTACCTCAATAGGTCTATTCAATTGATATTTTTCATGTCAATTCTCGTAGGAGAGAAAATAGTAAGTATTGAACTCGTTTTTCATCTAACATATTCCTTAATTTGACTACGGAAAGGTTTAAGCAGTACATATAGCTAATTTTTCATGCAAATGCATAAGCAAAACATCCGAAGTTTACCAAGGTGCGGCTATACGAAACTTCGGATGTTTGCGTACTGCCTACTGCATAAGACGCTCTGCTTGTTCTTGTAGGTATGCAACTGCAAATCTTATTCAAAATGATCTCGACTGCTCGCATTTTCTTGCTGTTTATGTGTACCCTGCTACCCGTAGCAGCCTTTACACAGCAGCCTGAGCAAACAGAGCTCCTACCAGCACCCGCCATTGCCATCTGGCGTGTACTTGATTCAGTTACGAATGGGGAAGGAGGTCTACTATCAGAAAGTCATGCTGCAAAGGTTATAGCCATCTTTCCGGATCAATAAAGCCTTTGTAGCCAAAACCTATTTCAAGTAGCATCCCGAATGTTGGCCCATGATGGTGGCTGGCATTCGGGATTTTATTTACAGTAAACTTGAATGCGATAAAATTTACGATAGGTCAGAATTCCAAGCGATCTCCACTTGGGCTTTTAATTGGAGCAGCAACTCAGAATACCGGAAATTTTTCTCTTCGTGAGAGGCCTAAGGGACGTAACACTGTTATGGCATACGACTAATCAATCTTCTCGAAAGCATCCATCAAGGCGTAGCTCCTATCGGCGCGGTTCAGATAAATCTTGCGTGCTGGAATCCTAAGGCCATCGATTTCTAATTCTCCCTTGAGGATAGCTATGCCACCCTTCTGATCTTTCCCCCACTTATTTTTGATCTCGATAGCATCAATTCGGTAATCATTGTCTACATCAAGGTAGAGGGTAACGGGTACATCTTTATAGTTGGGGCCTTGCGCATTGGGTAAGGTGCTGAAAGAGATCGTGGTATAGATCTTGCCGTACAAAGTTTTGGAACCTACCTTGGGTATTGGCTTGGCTCCTGCTTTTTTGTACACCAATGGCATGCAGAAGTGAATGAGATGGTGCTCAGACATATTTTTTACGGCATCTGTATTCAATCGATAGGGCCAAGAGCGTAGACGATCGGGTACATCTTGGTCAGTCACCATTGCGCCGTTGAGCTTGAAGAAGGCTTGCCCCGCTTTTTTTCCGATGGAAAAGGTACTGTCTTGGAACAGGCGAGTACTTTGATAATAGTCCTTCCCATTGTCGATGGTGAGCTCTTCTATTGAAATATCGTTATCAAAAATGGTATGCATCCTCATGCTACCAGCGAATTCATCCCAGATGCCATTGGGGTCATAATACTGCACTACTTTATCGAAGAGCTCGTCGGCTGTCAACATCTTTTTCCCAGGGATCGTAGTGGCCAATATGATAAGGGCAATGGGGATGATATAGATCAGCGATTTCTTCATGGTTCTCAATTGTAGGTTATAGGATGTGGTATAGTGATTGTTTGTAGCAAAGCTACGATTGCTAAAGCAGATGAGTTTTCTCCATTGTTGCAATCCCTTCTGTTATTGTTGCATGGCTTTTTTAGGTGCTTTTAGACGTGATGATCGGCCCAGATATCTATCCCAGCGAATTTTTTTGAATTATTTGGTATGCAAACAAGCAACTAATCGAAAAAAAAGTAATCTTTAGGTATTAGATATACAAATACGACAGTAATATGAAGGGAACCAACTTGGGTGAATTTGAAGAACTAGTCTTGCTCATCACCGTAGCCCGTCCGGAGGAGGCCTATAGTGTTGGTATTGCCAAGATCATTGATGAGGTAACCAATAGGAAGGTAGTACATAGTGTTGTCCACGCCTGTCTGAACCGGCTTTTGAAGAAGGGGTTCTTAAGTTCGGAAATGAAAGCGGGCAGTAATAAGCGTGGCGGAAGAAGAAAACGCGTGTACACCATCACTCCACTTGGGATGAAGACGCTGGAAATGGTCAAATCACAAAGAGATCAACTATGGGCAATGATAACTCCGGCTTAAATAATAGCCAGACTGCTCCCCCAAAGTGGGCAGATAAATTTCTAGAATGGTATTGTGCCCCGCATCAGTTGGAAGATGTCCAGGGTGCACTCTATGAATACTTTTATGATAGAGTCCAGGAGGGGAAATCCCGCCAGGCAAAATGGTTCTTTTTACTGGACGTGATCACTCATTTTCGCCCCCATATTATTAAACGAGAATCACCACACTTTGCATCAAATTCACTCGGCATGTATCTAAAAACCTTCATTCGAAACTACCGGAAGAACCAACTAGCCACTATCCTCAATGTCTTGGGATTGACGATTAGTATCACGAGCTTTTTACTGATTGTGATCTGGATAAATCAAGAAAAGAACTTTGATGCCTTCCACAAGAATGCCGCAGATATTTATCGAATACCCAATACATTTAAGAGTGAAAGCGAAAGCTTTTCGCAGGCGGTATCAGGCCCGGCCTTAGGAGCGCAATTGCATAAGTTGTTTCCCCAGATCGTTAATGCCACCCGTTTCGGCGGGGGCTCTGGAGTCATTAGATCAGGAGACCAAAGCTATTTTGAGAACAACATTAGGATAGTTGATCCCAGCTTTTTCGAAATGTTTACTTGGGAAGCTTTAGAGGGAAAGCCCACCGAATTTTTGAAAGAGCTTAACTCCATCGTTTTGACGGAGAGTCTGGCAAAAAAGTATTTCGGGGAAGACTCGGCTTTGGGACAGACGCTGATAGTGGATGACGAACGTCCTTTGACCGTTACGGGAATCCTGAAAGATCCCCCAGCGAATTCTCAATTGCAATTTGAGGCGATCGTGAGTATGGAATTGGCAAAGGTTCGTTGGGGTACTCAAGACATGGACACCAATTGGGGAGGCGGCTGGTTTCATACCTATTTGCAACTTCAACCCAATACCGATCAGGACGCCCTAATGACGGAGGTCAATAAATTGATCACCTCAAAATTGACCTTCTTTACGGAGCGCAATATGTCTTATCACTATTTCCTTCAGCCCTTAACCAGCATACACCTTGAATCTGATTTGCGGTATGATTTCTCCAATAACGGGAGTGCTAGGAACGTTTCCATTTTTACGGCGATAGCCTTTA
Source organism: uncultured Lewinella sp. (assembly GCA_913057785.1). Classification (GTDB taxonomy): domain Bacteria; phylum Bacteroidota; class Bacteroidia; order Chitinophagales; family Saprospiraceae; genus DT-111. The sequence goes on from CAJXPD010000081.1 coordinate 18,109, forward strand.
TCATCCTGCTTCTAGCCTGTATCAACTACATCAACTTGACTACGGCCAATGCCATCCGGCGCGCCAAGGAAGTAGGCATTAAGAAAGTAATCGGGGCCTTACGTATGGATCTGATTAGACAGTTTTTGATAGAATCCACATTAATCTGCTTTTTGTCGGCCCTATTGGCCCTAGGTTTGGTCTATTACTTGCTTCCGAATGCGGAAAACGTTCTCGGCTATGCTATCGTGTTTGATTGGAGCGCTCAAAACCTTTTATGGCTGCTTTTGGGCACGTTAGGGCTGGGATTGGTAGCTGGATTTTTCCCGGCCTTTAGTATCTCTTCTTTCAAACCACTCTCCGTGATAAAAGGCCGCTTGCGAAGTGGAAAGCAGGGAGGCTTGATCCGAAAATCATTGGTGGTGGTACAGTTCACAGCCACTATAGCATTGATCATTGCTATCATTACAGTGAATGGCCAATTGCGGTACATCCAAAATCAAGACCTGGGAATGCAGACGGACGAAGTGATTCATGTCTCTTACCGCGGTCTCCAGAGTGTCAATGATAATCAGGAAGTACTCAAAAATGAGTTACTACAAAATGCCAATTTCAAATCGATTTCCTTTTATAGGAACTCCCACCCAGTTGGAGGATTAAGCAACAGTACGGTTCAAGTAGAAACACAGGAAGGCACTAAAGTCTCTTCTAGCCTCTATAATATTAGAGTGGACGAAGCCTATGCGGAAACATATGGAATTGAGTTGGCTGCTGGACGATTTTTCTCTGAGGTTTTTCCTACGGACTCTACGCAGTCGGTTTTGGTAAATGAAGCGGCAGTGGAGGCTTTCGGTTGGGGAACGCCGGAAGAAGCCTTGGGTATGAAAATGGGGTCTGCACCCTTTGAGCGAACGGTTATCGGTGTGGTCGAGGATTTCAACTTTGAAGGATTGCATAAGGAAGTAGAGCCCTTACGGATATTGCCCATCAGAGACAAGAATGATTATTCTGAAATGGCGCTAAAGGTCGATCTATCAGATCCTTTTAAAACCCTGGGTTTTCTGGAGCAAAGCTGGAAGAAGATTAATCCTGAAGTACCGCTAGACTACACTATAATGAATGAGGATATCAAGGACCAATACCAGGGCGAATTGCGTTTTCGTAGCATCTTCCTCGTTTTCTCCATGTTATCTTTGGTGATTGCCTGCCTGGGCTTGCTAGGATTAGCAACCGCTTCCACCCATCAAAGGGTAAAAGAAATCGGCATCAGGAAAGTACTAGGGGCTTCTACCTTTAACTTGATTAACCTGCTCAGCCGTGAATTCCTGGTTTTGGTTGCGATTTCAATTGTACTAGCTACTCCACTAGCTTGGTACGGAATGGAAAGATGGTTGGCAGCTTTTGCTTACCGAATCAATATGAGTTGGCTGTTCTTTATTTCGGCAGGATGCATCGCATTAGCGATTGCCTTCCTCACAATTAGTTATCAAACGGTAAAAGCGGCCTTCAGTAATCCTGTGCTTGCCTTGAGAAATGAGTAAGACCTCGATCTTTCTTAAAACCTCTGCCAGGGACTCTTCCTGGCAGAGGTTAAATTTACCTGGCCTTATGGACAGTTGGTTTTTCCAAAAAATAGCTGATAGGCCTTTTGCCCGCTGATCAAACAATGCGTAATTTGACCCTGTGCATCTCTCTTGAATTCTACTCGTCCGAAATAGGATTCATCACTGATGAAAGTATCTGTTGCGATGGGACGGAAGCGAATATCAGGATTGAAGGCGTGAGTGGCGAAGAGGCCCTCGGGCCGCTGAACAAAAGTGTAGCGCGTCTTTAGTTCTTCACTGGCAAAGGTACCGCAATACTCCCCTAAGGCTTTTTTATCATAGGTCGGAGGGGATAGCATAACTCTTTTCCCAGGATAGGAGAAATCGGAAAAATGCCAGCGCAAGCCCTGATCGGAAAACACAATCTTACTATGGGGACGATGTGGAAATTCGAAGGCCTTTGATTCGGCTAAAGGAGGTAGGGCCAGACCTCCCTCGGAGCCATATCCTTTGAAATAAAGGGTGTCGTTATTCGCAAATATAGTGATGTATAGGCCTGGGAAAACCTGATAATCCCCAGTGAATAGCTCCAGTTCTTTCGTCGTATAGCTCTGAGGAGCAATCTCTGACCGCTGCTCAAGCTTATCTGCCAGAAATATATCGATCATCCCATACGCCAGGTTTAAGGGGTTAAAAGCTTCATAGTTTCCCGTAATGGCTACGGTAAACTTATATTCAGGAACCCGTAAGAGATAAGCGCGGAATCCCGCATCTCCACCGCCATGGAATTCAACGGTTACGCCTCGATACATTTTGGTTTCCAGTCCTAGGCCATAAGGAATTTTTTCTCCGGAGTTAAGCAGACTTGGCTGGGCCATTTTGGCAACTAATGCAGCGCTTCCCACTAGAAAGCTATCATAGTTTTGTGCCCATTTGCTCAGGTCCTCTGAGGTGGTATATAAGCCGGTAGATCCAACAATACTTCTATTCATCGGAAGATAGTGAAAGCCCTCTCCGCGCCTCACATAGGAATCAGCTTTATTACTCACCAACTTGCCAGGATCTTCTAGGAACAGACTGCTCCTCATACCGAGGGGAGATAGAATACGTTCTTGCACGAAAGTGGAGAAGGAAAGGCCGGATACTCTACTTACAATTTCCGCCAGCAATACATATCCCGCATTGGAATATTGAAACCGCTTCCCTGGCTTGAAGTTGAGTCCTTTTTGTCGCAATAGCAAGGCCACCATTTCTGACTGTCCAATCAACTCCTCATCTCGCCTGCCCCGTAGATTATTCAAGTCGTAGTTGTTTCGAAAGCCACTGGTATGATTAGCCAATTGTCGTACACTGATGGAGTAGGGTAGGTCCTTCAGCTCTGGTAAGTATCTCATGATAGGGTCATCTATAGAGAGTTTTCCTTCTTGTTCTAGGAGCAGAATAGAGAAGGTGGTGAATTGCTTGGAAATAGAACCAACTAGAAACACGGTAGAATCAGAAATTGGAATTTGATGTTCGAGATTGGCCAGGCCCTGTTGTTTTTTGTACAATGTGCGGCCGTTCTGTTTTACGGTGATTGCTAGGCCTGGGCCCTGACCTTGATCATGGGCCTTCACCAGTTGATCGGCTTTTTGTATCTGTTGGGAAGGACTTTGACCCGCTGTCGGGGAGCTTGTCAGTAGTATTAAGAGAGCGGCAATTACAGATAGAAGCAGTTGTTTCATTCGTTTGAAATTTTGTTGAAACAAAACTGCCAGGAAAACAGCAACGAGTCGTCCGAGTAAGGGAAGTCGAACGGATTAGCCGACGAGAAAAGCGTCCGATTAAAAGTCGGACTTCCTCTAAGTGGTTGATCTTCTGTAATTAGTAGGCGTTTGTCCCGTTTCTTTTTTGAAAGCGGTGTAAAAGGAGGATTTGGAGTTAAAACCCACTTGATAGAGGATTTCGAGGACGGTGAGCTCTGGTTGATTCTGCAGTAAGGCCTTTGCTTCCGTGATCCGGAACTCATTGATGTAGTCAAAGAAATGTTTTCCCAGGTGTTGATTAATGAGCTGGGAGACGAGCTTATCGGGTAGGCCGATTCCATCGGCTAGTTTTTGTAAGCTAAGCTCGGCATCCAAATAAGGGCGTTGGGCCTGCATATGGTTCGCAAGCCTGTTCAATTCTTTCTGATATTCTCCCGGGATTACTGCTGGACTAGACTTGATTGGCAGTAAATTCTTATCTACTCCAAGGAATAATTTAGGTCGGTATAAAGCTTTTAGGACAAACCAAGAAATGACACTAAGGGCAAACACACTGATGATTAGGTTGATTAAAGGGAGGTAGTCTAAAGCTTCCTTGCTGAATAGGATGTCGCGAATGACTACAAAGGTATTGCCAATCAAAAACAAGATGGTCGTTTGCAGTAGCCACTTGTAGGTGATGTGATGGTTTGCAGAGTAATTCTCTCGGTAGAGGGTGCGAAATGTCCTTAGGCTCACAAAGACGGCAATGATATAGGCATAGTACTGCAGTTGGGAGGCGATGCCGAAAAGTTGTAGTGCCTCCGCTGAGATGCCAGAAATGATAAAGAAGAGGAAGAAACCCAGTGCGGGAAGGGCATGTAAGATATGTTTGCTTTCCAACTCATAATTATGGAAGCAAGCAGAACGTACATACAGCCAGTATAAAGGCATTTGTAATAGGACACTAGCCAGTCTTATTCTTTCTATCCAAACATTGGTCGTTTGGGGTATAAAGAGCCCTACTAAATCTAAAGCGGTGACTAATAGGAAGCTGGCAAAAATATAGTTTGGTAGTTTTCGCTCTGATTTAGCCGTTAGCAGGAAAAATGCCAAAAGGAGTAATAGAAAAACAATGATCTTGCCGATGTCCGGAATTAAGGCTGCCCCTGCCATGCATGTTCTTTAAGTAAGCGTCAATTAGCCCACAGAATAGGGAGAATTTTTGATCTATTGGATAGAGATGGGATGGAATTTTGACAGGTAGCTACTAAATGGCGGGTAAAGCAGGTATGATAGTAAAAGCATGGGCAAAACATCCGAAGTTAATCAAGGCGCATACTCGTAAAACTTCGGATGTTTGCGCCGAGGATCATTTTAGACCTGCCCTGATTAACTTAAATTCTATTCTTTCCATAAAGCTTCCCAAAGGGCAGCACTAGGCGTAGGATAGGACGGCTTAGCCACTTCTGCTTTCCATCTTTCCGAAATAAATTCACTTACCTGAATGCGTGAATCTACCTGCTGGAAAGTAGGGTTGGTCACCCACATAGCCTGTGCGGACCAGTTGACGTTGATATAGCTAAAGGCCTTAATCACATCCGCATTCTTGTGTAGGGTTTCGAGAAAAGGAACAAACCACTGTTCCCAGGCTTGCTGTGCGATTTTGGGGTTGGTGAGGCGGGTGTCGAAGTAGAGGCCATCCATTTCGAATACGGGTGTGGCTTCTGCAATGAAGACCGGCTTCCCATGTTTTCGGGCAAAGACGATCATCTCTTCATCTGGACCGCCAAAATAGGAATAACCACACCAGTCGACTAGATCATCGCCGGGGTACCATTCTTCTAGCACTTCCTGATTCGAACCGGTCCCTTTTGACTGCCAGACGAAAGCTACATTCTCTACTTTCATTTCCGAAAAGATGGAATGAATGCGTTGCCAAGCGGCCAAATAATGCTTTTTCTTATAATGGTTCCAATCCCAGCCGTCAAATTCATAGCCAATGCGCAGGAAGACCGGGCGCCTTCCCAAGCCCTTAATCCACTCCCCTAATTCTCGAATGAGGTGATCTCTATCCCCCTTTGCTACGGCTTTTTCATGATTCACCAAAGAAAGGCCGATGGATACCAAACTGTATCCGAAGTCAGGGTCGTCAATCACGCATTGTGCGCAGTTGTCCCCAGCTCCCCAATTAGCTTTGCTCTTGATCCCATCATTGCCACGTGCGATAAAGCCAAAAGACTCTCCACCCGGCGAAAAGTTGGTATAGGTGGTGAAACCAGCAGGGAAATCAAAGCTGTCGCAATAACCTTCCCTGTATTGATCCAGCCCGCCAATGGCGCCCAGGTCCTGGCCAATGAAAAAGAGAAACTGCCCCTGTGGGGGTTCGAATTTGGCAAGGCTTCTTCCTGTAGCTTGCGTTGAAGTCTGTGCGTCTAGCATTGACACTGCAAGACAAATAAGGAACAGCGGAATAAGGAGCCCAGGAGTTTTGGATACTATCATCGTTCGATTCTGTAGCTTTTTTCTATGATCTCTCGTAGAACCCCATGGTCTACGTCCTCTAGCTTCTTAATATACAGGCACCCCCGCCCATGCTTATGAGGTCCAAGCCTCGCTAAGAGTTCCTTTTCTTTTTCTAAGTCAAACATCACATATACGGATAAATGGGCCTTGGCTGGCGAAAAGCCGACATTGAACCACTCGTACTCCTCACCATTTTTTCGCTGGTATTTATATTTCCCAAATCCAACTATGCTGACGCCCCAAATCTTGGGTTCCAAGCCCGTCACCTCTTGAATCATTTTCAAGATCTCCTTGCTGTCTGCTTTTCGTTTCTGATTCGAAACTGCCTCAATGAATTCGCCTACATCTCGTTCAGTTTCCGAATTGACTAAGCTCTTCTTTTTTGCCATGGCGTTGATTTTGGGTGTACAATCAAAGGGAAATGGAGTATTAAGCTAGCAAATTCCCGCAGCATCCCCAAAATGAAAGAATTCGTCATAGGACTTTACCGATTAATGCTCATCTTTGTAATATGGATCGGATCGCTACCATCATCAATCATTTGGAACAACATCTTGATCAGACGGTAAGCCTGGATCAGTTGGCCAAAGTAGCTTTCCTTTCTCCGGTGCAACTCTATCGCATCTTCAAAAAGGCCACGGGTTTAACACCCATACAATATCATGAGCATTTGCGGATAGCCAAGGGGCTGGAACAATTGGTAGAAGTTGATTCTGTAGGGCAAGTGGCATTTGATCTGGGTTATAAGAATTACGAAACTTTTTCACGGGCCTTTAAAAAACTCTGTCATCTTTCTCCCAATGATATGCTTTGGGGGATTGCTCGAGCAGAAGCTGAGCATCCAGATGGTAGATATATCTTGCTGCGGGAGGAGGCAAGGATGCAGCAGGTTGAACAACTGGTTCGGGTGAATGAGAAGAAGTTCTTGCACGCCGAACGCTTTCCGGTCTACCGGATTTATCCGCAAGCCAAAGGCAAGGCTAAAGTCCGACGGTGTGAACAAACAGAATCTTTCCTGTTAAAACAGTTTCAATAAACTTTAAATCATTAATGGATGGATCATAAAGTATCTTCAGCTTGTGCTGAGGACCGGACTTCCCTACGTCATACATTGAAGGATGGAAGACAGCTCAGTTACGCCAAATATGGACAGCAAGACGGCTATCCCATTATCTTCTTGCATGGCTCACCAGGGTCCAGGATTGCTGTAGAAGAGGAGATCTATAGCCACTTAGGTGTAGAGATAATCTATCCGGAACGACCTGGCTATGGATATTCTTCCCCAAACCCTAAAGCAAGTTTCAAATCATGGGCAGATGATATAGTGAGCCTACTGGATCATTGGGGCATTGAACAGATTGATATAGCTGGAGCCTCAGCGGGAGGCGCTTATACGCTGGCTTGTATCGCCTTTTACCCTCATCGATTTCGCTCTGCTACCTTGATTGGCTCTGCCGCTCCACCACAAACGCCAAATTATCGCAAGGGTATGTTTTTAGGTAACCGCTTAGCGATCTGGCTGTCCCGGTATGCCCCCTTCCTCATCCGCGCAGCCAGCGGCAATTTTGCCAGGAAGTTCAAAAAATACCCAGATCAAGTCTGGCAACAAGTATCAAAACAACTCTGTGAGGCCGATCAAACGATCCTTACAGAGGCTAAAAAGAAAGCCTACCCCGTTTTTGTAGACCACTTGATGGAAGCCTTTAGAAATGGAACGGAAGGGCATGTCGCTGATATCCGAAATATTGCCAGGCCCTGGGCTATTCCCTTTACCGCTATCCAATGCCCCGTGTATCTTTGGCATGGCATAGATGATACCTTGTCTCCCATTGCTGGGGCTAAAGCCATGGCTGCTTGGCTGCCGACAGCTAGGGCAGAATTTTTGCCGAATGCTGGACACTTACTTGCCGATGATGAAGTGATCTTGGAAAAGATTTTGTCTCAGATCTTAAATGTCTGAGGCGTTGAAGCAGCCTTTTAGGTATCCCACTAGTCCTTTGTTTGTTCAGAAGGTTTGCCTGCCTTACAGGCAGCTTATTATTAGATACAATCTCAACACAAAGGATAATGAAAAAAACACTACTCGTACTTTTCCTCGCTTTTAACTGCAATCTATTCGGCCAAATGCCTAACACCCTCACCCCCAGTGATAAAGTGTATGGCTTATCCAAGTTTTGGCAAGAGGTGAACTATAATTTTGTATACCTGAACAAAGTTGATCGCGAACAATGGGAAGCAGATTATCGACTACTGATCTCAGAGGTGCAGACTACTGAGAACGACTATGAATATTACCGTCTACTGCAAAAATTCTGTGCTACACTCAAAGATGGGCATACTAATGTTTACTTCCCTGAGGCTATTCAGGAGGAATTATACAATACCTACTTTGGTGAATATCGACTGTGGTCTACACATATTGACGGTAAAGCTATTGTAAGTCGAGTCAATTTGAGCAAAAAGGATGAGCTACCCATCGGCACGGAGATTGTTGAAGTCAATGGGATGAATACCAAAGCCTATTTAGAGCAGAAGGTCATCCCCTATATTTCTTCTTCAACCGACTACATATTGTGGGATCTGGCGGTCTCTCGTATGTTTCAGGCTCCTAAAGGGACTAGCTTTGAAGTTAAGTTCAAGCTGCCCACTGGTAAGATAAAGTCGCTGAGCTTAACTCATTCTGAGACCACCGAAAAGGAGGTATATCCAGCCTTTGAACCTTGGCAGTTAATGGAGTTCAAGTGGATCAATGAAGATATTGCTTATGTTTCACTCAACTCATTCGGGAATCCTAAGATCGACTCCTTGTTCATTGAGAAGTTGCCTGAGCTCTATAAAGCCAAAAAACTCATTGTGGATCTGCGCAAAAATGGAGGAGGGAACACGCCAATCGGAAGAGAAATCCTGGAGTATCTTACGATTGATCCAGTACTCTACGGATCAAAAACGCGCAGTAGATTACACATTCCATCTTTTAAAGCCTGGGGTACCTGGACATCGGCCCAAGACACTGTGGGTGACAGTTGGGCCACGCAGGAGTATTTGTCCTATCGAGACAATTATTTCCACGATTTCAATTACCAGGGGAGTAAGGTGCAATTAGATGCCAAACGTTTGGTGGTACCCACGGTACTGCTAATCGGTCATAATACAGCATCAGCAGCGGAGGATTTTCTCATCTATGCTGATAATCAGAAGCATATGACAAAAATCGGCGAGCCATCGTTTGGCAGTACTGGGCAACCCTTTCAATTCCGTTTACCGGGAGGAGGTTCGGCACGGGTTTGCACAAAGCAAGATACGTACCCTGACGGCCGGGAATTTGTCGGTGTAGGCATCCAACCTGACATTCTAGTTAAGAAGACTGTGCAAGATTTCCTTGAGGAAAAAGATCCAGCCCTAGAAAAGGCCATCGAATATCTGGGGAAAGACTAATACTTCATTAAGTCCGGGCGTGTTTTGGCTCTGGGAGTTGACTTCGACTACATAGTAGTGGTTGTTTTTAGTTAACTTAGTTAATGATTTGATTTATTAATTATTTGGCTGCGCATCTGGCTATCAAGCAAGACGTGTAACGAAAAAAATGCCTACCATGAAGTTTAAACTCACCACAATAGTTGTTCTATTACTGTGGAGCTGTCAAACGGAAGTTGCAGAGACTCCCCCGACGCCTACGGCTCCGGAAGTATCACGCCCCGCTTCCTACCAAGCTGCGCCTGAGGTCCTACAGACTTGGGTGGATGCCCGAGCAGGCACTGGTGCCCCGGTGCATTGGATTGCGGAAGGTGCGGTATACGAATATCCATCGGGGAAGAAACTATTTGGAATGATTGGGTTTGATAGTTCGACCATTATTTGGCCAGAAGAGGAAGGCGGAGATATTATTCATCTTACACGTAAAACCTTCGCTTATACGGATCCAGAAACGGGGGAGGTATTGAAGGAATTCAATGGGAATCCAGTCAAGGCTATTGCTTATCCCTACCAGATGATTACTTATCGCTTCGAAAATGATCGCATCTTCGGAGATGTGGAACAAGGGGTAGGGGAGCGGAAGCAAGTGATAGAGGCGAAGGATGGAATACCCTATCGAAAGGTAGGTAATAGCTTCATCTATAATGCCTCGGTATTTCTTGACTTGGAATTGCCTGGAGGCAATCGATACGAGGCTTGGGAGAACTATGACTTTTTCATTCATCCAGAAGGGACCGTAGAAGAGCCTCATCAAATGAGTTGGCAACGCTATGGTAATCTTCCGAGTTGGGCAGGCCCCGGAAAATGCATTACGCACCTACATTCTTGGCGCGTAGAAAACCACGATGAATTCCCTGCACAAATTTTGGCCTGGGCGAAGGCTGAGCAGCCGAAATGGTTGGTACCACCAGCAGACTTAGCGGAGGTAAGGGCCATTCAGCAGGGCGAAGGTGGTCCGGGATGGAGTGATTAAGTGCGTTTAGAAGCTTTACTAGAAATTGTCACTTACAAATTTTGCCGTTTACTTAGGTTTCTTTGCTGTTTACTGAATTCGGCCGCGCATGATGCTGAAAGTCGCTAGATTACAATCATTCTCAAATAAGAAAAACCAAGCTGATGAGTAATCTAGCAGTTGTTCAAAAAGCCTATCAAGATTTTGGTGAAGGAAATATTCCTGCCGTCCTGGCCGTACTTGATGATAATGTAAAATGGATGGGGGCAAGCGGCTTCCCGTTCCACGAAGGAGATGGTGTAGTAGTGGGACCGCAGAATATTCTGGAAACTATCTTTGCCAGGATACCGGAATTCTTTACTGACTTCGCTATTGATGTTCAACGCTTGTACGAAAGCGGAGATACAGTGATTGTAGAAAGCTATTTCAAAGGGGTTTGGAAAGCCACAGGCAAGTCTTTCCAAGCTAATGGTATTACGCTTTGGGACCTCAAAGATGGCAAGGTAACTCGAACTTTTGAAGCGATCGATACTGGGGCTATGATGAACTAGAGATCTGCCGTTGCAGATTAATATTATATCAAGCGAGCGCCTGGCTGACATCTACCCAAGGATGTGGTCAGGCGCTTGTCGTTTTAGACGTTGGCAGTCATCTTGTGGCCTTATTGACTTAGGGCTGGCCAACCAGCAACATATATATTGCTCATGCCTTTGGAGAAATCAGTTTCTCTCCAACTGGAAAAGAGTATAACTTCCCCGTCCGCAGAAAGCAAGGGCGAGTCCTCATAGGAAGAAGAATTGATAGGACTCGGCAATAGTTGAGCCTTCGACCATTTCCCCGCCTGCAGTTGACCAAGGTATAAATCATCACCTCCTAAACCTTGTTTTCTGATTGAGCTCAAGATTAAGGTACTCCCTGACTCATCAATATAGCCAGGCCACTCTCCCGCTGAAGAGTTTATGGAATCACTAAGAATGGTAACGGACTGAAAGTGGCCATCAATATATTGAGCATAGTAGATATCCCAAGATCCTAAGCGATTGGAAGCGAAGTAGGTCATTCCTTGCTTGTTCATGGTGAGACAACATTCCTGGCCATCTGAATTGATTGGGAAATCTAATACTTCAGGGCTTCCCCAGCTCTGGTCCTGCACCGGGACTTTCCAAATATTCCACTCCTTATTTAGCCCTTCTTTTTCGGGAAGGCGTTTGGATGTGAAAAATGCCCAGGCACCATCCGGCGAGAAACTAAGCCCTGCATCATAATGCTCACCGGAGAAGGCCAATTGTTCCGGCACCTCCCATTTACCATCCACAAAAGCACTGCGGAAGAGGGTAGATTGTTTGAAATCCTGGTCCGACCTACTGAAGTACAGTGTGTCATTCCCTTCAGCAATCGCATTAATTGTTTCGTGGAAATTCGAGCTAGAAATAACTCCAGGGGCCAGCACTTGAGGCGCTGAAGCGATTTCAGTGAAGGGTTCCTGTACCGTTTCCGGACGATGGCAAGCGAAAAGGAGACCAAGGAAGAATGAGACTAAGACTGCCCTGCCTATAAACCTAGAGACAACAAGCTCGGTGTTCATAGTCATCGCTTGATTAACATCCCAGGATGCGTTTTGGTGGCTTCCCCTTTATCATAGACCGCCTGTCCATTTACCCAAACCCTCCGAATTCCTGAGGATAGGGCTGAGGGAGACTGGATCGAAGCATTGTCCTGAACGGTTTCTGGGTCAAACAGTACCAAATCTGCAAAATAGCCGGGTGTGATCAAGCCTCGATTGCGAATGCCTAGCTTTTCCGCAGGTAGCCCTGTCATTTTGTGAATAGCGGAGGGTAAGGACAGCACCCCTAATTCGCGAACATACCGGCCCAACACACGGGTAAAGGCACCGTGCCCTCTGGGATGTCCACGCATAGCTCCATCTGAACAAATACTGGTGTGTTCCCATCTAAGGAAGTTAGCGATGTCTTGCTCACTCATCGAAGTGGCAACGATAGCTCCAGATTCTCCGGTTTTCTCTCCCTCTCTAATGATTCGCAGCAGCGCTTCAGCCTCGCCTTCTTCATTCATTTGCCCGATTTCGGTAATGGTTTTTCCTTCAAATGCTCGATTGGCTGGGAAATTGACCATCACTGAGGCTGCTGGATCGAAGAGTTCCTCGGTCGCAAATTGAGCACTGGCTAAGCTTTGGAAGTCCTTCTTGGGAAATAGAACACGCGGCGTGGAAGACCACATGGTGTAGGGATATACATCAGCACTGATATCTATGCCTTGTTGTCTAACGCGTTGTAGGAGTTGGAGCAAGGAAGATGAGGAGCCCCAACGACTGCGTTGCGCAATCTTGATGTGGGTAATTTGTACGGGAAGCTTTGCTTCACGTCCGATATCGATGATTTCACCGATCGCTTCATCTTGATATACATCTTCGCTGCGTATATGACTGAGGTAGGTGCCCTTATGCTTTGCGGCTACTTTAGCCAATTCAATTACCTCTGCTGTATTGCTGTAAAATGCTGCTTCATACTCCAAGCCGGAAGACAACCCAAGGGACCCTTTCTTTAGCTCTTCTTCTAACAGGGCTTTCATGGCTTCAATCTCCCCAGGCTTCGCTTTCCGCAGCACATCGCCGTCCATGGCCTTGCTGCGTATACTGGAATGGCCGGTGAAACTGGCGATGTTGACACTGATCGGTTGAGCCTTGAGTTGGGCCGCCAAACTATCCATCGGGTTTGATCCACCGTCTTGCCCGACCACGATGGTCGTGACGCCCTGGTTGGTAGCGGCAATACAGGAGGGATTCTCCTTCAGCCCCCAATCATGATGGCTATGGCTATCGATAAATCCAGGAGCCAAGGTGAGGCCTTGGCCATTAGTGTGAGGCTCACCCGGAGCTACCGGCAGTTTGCCGACCTCCTGAATGCGATTATCTACTATCCGCACATCGGCTTTGAATGCGGGTAATCCGCTACCGTCGACAATTTGGACATTGCTGATGATTTCGGTCTGAGGGAGTCGCCACGGCTTTCCCTCCAAGAAGTTTTTCACCAGCCGCATCCCTCTTGCGTTTGAACCATTAGACAAGACCACTAAGGTTCTGTTATCTTCCAAATACCGCACTAAGAGGTTTCTGAAGCCTACCCATCCTCCAGTATGGGATACTACCTTGCCCTCCTCGGAGATGAACCAGCCAAAACCATAAGTAGTAGCTTCTCCATTGTTGAGTTTGGCAGGGGTAATGGCTTCCTGGAAAGTGGAGGTCTTTACTAGTTTCTCGGTGTACAGTGCTTGATCCCATTTCAGTAGATCCTCTGCCGAAGAGTAGATATTCCCATCTCCAATGATACCATCAAATCGGACGAGATCATTTTTGACGATTTTTCCTCCTTCATACCGAAAGCCAAAGACTCTGGATGCTGGCGCTTCTCCGAGTTTAAGATTGTAAACATAGGTGTTCTGTAAGCCAAGCGTGGTGATATTGGCCTTGAAAAACTGATCTACGGGTTCTCCAGAAACTGCTTCGATCAGGGAGGCAAGGGTAGTATAATTAGTATTGGAATACTGCCATTCTTCCCCTGGCTCAAAGACGAGTGGCGGTTTATTTTGCTTAAGCAGTTGTAGGAGATGCGCATTGGTTAAGGTATCTGCCAGGTTCATGTCACGAGCCGCCATCTCGAAATACTCCGGCAAGCCAGATACTTGATTCATGATTTGGCGTATGGTGATGGCAGGGTAAGGAAAATCGTCTAGATGCTTTTGTACTGGGTCATCATAATCCAGCTTGCCTTGTTCTTGCAGCATCATGACCATCATAGCATAAAACTGCTTGGAGATAGAGGCAAGATTAAAGGCGGATTGGATGTTCAGCGGTTTTCCGCTTTGGGCATTGGACCATCCCAGAGCCTTTTGGTATACGATCTGCCCCTCTTCGGCCACCAAGGCCACTCCACTGAATAGGTGTCGGTCATGGAGGTAGGTTAAGATGGAGTCAATGGGTTGGTAGGTCTGGGAGGATTGTGGGCGAGCCACAAATGGCAACACTAGTAAGCTAAATACAATTATTCTCTTCATCGGGCAAATGGATCTTATTGCTAACAATTTAGCGCAAAAGCCCAAAGATTAAAAATGGATGAAGGGATAAAATCTAAAATACAACGACCCTATGGTACGCATGACCAAGATACCTCAGGAAACCTTTCAATGACTGACTACCAATTGTAAGGCTAATCCAGATCGAACCAGCTCAAAAATTTTTAAACTACAGCTTCACAAACTTTAGATTAGCAGATTCCTGGCCATTACTGACTCTGATGATGTAAATACCACCAACTAAGTTTTCGATCGGAAGCCTGGTAGTTTGTTCTCCAGTGGCAAGTTCGTTTGATTGACGTCGCATCAATTGACCACTAAGGCTGTAGATTTCCACTTGATAAATGCTAGCATTAGAAATATTGGAAGTGAGCTGAAGGAAATCTCGAGCGGGATTAGGAGCAATAGAAAATTCAATAGCGCTTGCCAAATTCTGGGTGCTGGAAACGACAGCCTCCTCGAATACAAAAGTGGCACAGTCAGCATTATCGCCTGAAGTACTTCCATTAAAATTGACACCATTCCCACAAGCGTAGAAAGTCACGACGCCAGCCCCTTCACTAGGCGCGACCCAGTCTACCGTGAATTCATTGCTTGCACTTGGGTTGGAGTGCTCGACGTAGGTCCTATTCGTAGCGGAAATCTCAACGATGTTGGCATTAGTGGAAGCATTTACCCAAGAATTGATGGCATCTCCGTTCATATCTAAAGGAGCATTGAGGCTTAGCATCTGAAAGCCATACGCTGATGGAGTACCCATCTGGGGATCTAAGATTACCTTGAAGGTGTAAGTGGCTTCTGGCTCATATTGGGTTACCGTTACACCATCGGCGTTCGTTGCCTCGATGCTTAAGTCAACTACAATATTGGGATTGTTGCCGTGGCAGGTAATGCAAGTGCTGCTAGCATCCCCGGGTGCACCCGTATTTCCAGATCCAGCTGCATTGGCCCTTCCGGAGGAATTACTTTGGAAAAGACAGACAGCGAACATTAGTGAAAAGGCAGTGTAAAGTATTCGATTTTTCATCAGAGATAAGTTTGTTCTTATAGTTGTGATATGGGTTAGACCAATAGGTAAAGCAGATTTTTTCCAATTGGTTCTAGAAAATGAGCATAATTACCTCCCAGTCATCGCAAAATGGGGTACAGAATCCAACTGGGGGTAAAACTTGCAGAACTTGTCACTAAACGGTAGGCGCCTCTAGCTACTAGCCTGTTAATTCCCTACTTTTGAACCCTAGATCCATTCATAAGATCAGCTCTATTCAAAAGAGACATCCTTGCAAACCTTTGAAAAAAACAAACAATACATTAAGTTTTGTCTTTATGGCTTTCTGAAGAATCTCCGATTCTATGATGCCTTTCTGCTATTGTTCTTCTTGGACAATGGCCTGAATTTTAGCCAAATTGGTGTGATTTATGCTGCACGGGAAATTACCACCAATATACTAGAAGTCCCTTCTGGTATTCTTGCTGATGTCTATGGCCGTAGAAGATCGCTGCTGCTTGCTTTCTTGGTTTACATTGTTGCCTTTCTCAGCTTCTATTTTTCAGCAGATTTCATGCTTTCTTTGGTAGCTATGATGTTGGTAGGAGTAGGGGATGCTTTCCGTTCCGGTACGCACAAAGGAATGATTATGGATTACTTGCGGCTCATGGGGTGGGAGACACAAAAGGTAAATTACTATGGGCACACCCGATCTTGGTCGCAAATGGGATCCGCCGTATCCGCTCTATTTGCGGGACTTATGGTTTTTTATTACGGTAATTATCGAATCATCTACCTCATTTCGATCACCCCCTACCTCCTCAATTTTATCAATGTTTATACCTATCCGATTCAATTGGATCGCCCATTGAAACACAAAAAGAAAGGCCGCAAAAGTATAAAGGGGGTGATAAAGAATCTTTGGCTAATCCTGCGACAGCGAAGCGTGCTTAGGATTGTAAACTCTGCCGCTCTTCATTCCGCCTATTTGAAGACAGTAAAGGACTATATACAGCCTTTGATCGTCAGCTTGACGGTCATGTTACCCGCTCTATCTCAGCTAGCTGAAGAAAGCAGGAATGGGCTAGTAGTGGGGCTAATCTATTTCTTCATTTTCCTCATGACCTCCTGGGCATCTAGAAATGCAGGCCGGGTTCATGCCAAGTCCCTTTCCAATATTCAAACCAGGACACTGTTACTAGGTTTTTTCGCTGGAATAGTCAGTGGCGTTTTGTTTTACATGGAGTTTCAATTCCTGTCTCTGCTATTCTTCATCGCTATTTATGTAGTGGAAAACCTCAGAAAACCTATCCTCACCGGCTTTTTGGCGGATAGCGTTCCAAATGAAATGCTTACTTCTGTCATCTCAGCTCAATCCTCCTATCAAACTTTGACGACGGCTACTTTGTCTGTTGTGCTAGGGGTATTGGCGGATAGCTTTGGGGTGGGGCTGGCACTCGTGTTAGTGACGGGGATTTTGGTGGCCTTTACCCTAGTGCTAGGGAATAGTGGATCGGCTACCTCTTGATCTATACCTATCTGCCTAAGAACTGAAAGCTTCCCCTTTACTCTTTGTTCAAGATTGAACAAGAGGTGTCCAGAAATGAACACTTTTTAGCGATTTAGATCAGATTTTTGTTGGGTATGTGTTTGATTGTGAGTTCATTATGTATGGTGGTATGGTTTTGGTTTTGAATTAGAACAGAAACTTCAAAAACGCTTGCTATGATCCGTCATCTGCTCACTTTGACTTTCCGGAATTTTGCTCGCCACAAAACTTCATTTCTGGTTAATTTGACTAGCTTATCGGTAGGATTAGCTTGTGTTTTACTGGTCTACTTGTGGGTAGCGGACGAATGGAGCGTAGACAAGTTCTTCCAAAATGATGCACGCCTCTATCAAGTCATGAACAACATGGCTTTTTCCCAAGACATTCAGACTTTTGACGTGACGCCAGTTCCATTGGCTCCCGCCTTGGCGGAAGACATGCCCGAAGTCGAATATGCCGTGGCAGTAAATGACTTTTTCAGCTGGGGCAGTCGCGAGGGAATTTTGTCCAGTGGTGAATATCACTTCAAGGCTAAAGGGGCACATGCGGGCAAAGATTATTTCCAGGTATTTTCCTATCCCTTGTTGGCCGGCAGCAAAGAATCGGTTTTAGCGGATAAGGCTAGCATCGTTCTTTCCGATCGAATGGCGGCTATACTGTTTGGAAACGCAGATGCTAGTATCGGACAAACCTTGGAATGGGATCATCCAGACTTTGAGGGCTCCTTTCAAGTATCAGGCGTCTTTCAGACCCCACCTGCTAGCGCCACCCTTCAATTTGATGTGATATTTGGTTTGGATGTGCTTCTAGACAACGATCGATATGCTGGGGAATGGAATGGTTGCTATGCCCAAACTTATCTCCTTTTGAAGGAGGGAACTGATCTTCGGCAATTCAATGAGAAAATTGCCAATTATCAAGAAACCAAGAATGAGGCCCTAGGGCAATTTGAATTGTTTGCGCAACAATACTCCGATCGATACTTGCATGGGCACTATGAAAACGGAAAGATAGCCGGAGGGCGTATTTCTTACATCAAATTGTTCTCTTTGATCGGAATCTTCATCCTTCTGATCGCCTGTATCAATTTTATGAATTTATCCACGGCCCGTGCCTCCTTGAAGATCAAGGAAATTGGGGTGAAGAAAACAGTGGGGGCCAACCGAAAGACCCTGATTTTTCAGTTTTTCTTTGATGCTTTACTGATCAGCTTTTTGGCCTTTCAAGTAGCCTTGTTGGGGGTGAGTCTTTTCTTGCCACAGATCAACGAATTGACGGGAAAACAAATGGAGTTGCAGTTCGGATTCCAGCAAAGCTTTGTGATTGCGGGGATTGTGCTACTTACCGGATTAGTAGCGGGTAGCTATCCAGCTTTTTATCTATCAGGTTTTAATCCTATCACGATACTAAAAGGCACGTTGAACAAGGCAACCGGGATAGCCTGGGTGCGGAGAGGCTTGGTCATCTTTCAATTTGCCGTATCTGCGATCTTTATTGTAGCCTTGTTGGTAGTGAATGACCAAATCGAATTTACCCAAACCAAGAATTTGGGGTATGATCGTGATAACATCGTGTCTTTCCGATGGAAAGGCGATCTATATAGTGAGTATGCGGTACGCGAAGAAGGGAAATCCAATCAGCAATTTGAGACGTTCATGCAACAGATGAAGGAATTGCCCGGTGTGGTTAATGCTTCTAGCATGACAGGTAGCATAGTCAATAAAATGTATGGTCAAAGCGGGATTACTTGGTCGGGAGATGATTCGGAGCGTAACTTCTTGTTCCAGTCTCCTGTCATTGGCCCCGACATGATTGAGACCTTAGGTATAGAACTGCTGGAGGGACGCTCTTTCTCTGTAGAACAAGGGGATAATCAAAGAAGAGTGATCTTGAATGAGGCGGCCGTGAAGATGATGGGGCTAGAAGACCCTGTGGGGAAAAGCATGGGCTATAATGGAGGTAGCGAAATTATTGGTGTAGTGAAAGACTTCCACTACGGTTCCTTGCGGCAGGATGTTGATCCACTCTTTTTTAGGTTCGAACCCAACGGCCGAGATATCTTGGTCAAAATCAAAGGAGGAGCAGAACTGGCGACGATGACGCAACTCATGGATCTACATGCTGAATTTCTCCCCAGGCACCCCTTCGAGTATACTTTTATGGATCAAGACTATCAGCAATTGTATGAGTCGGAAAACCAAGTAGCTGTATTGTCCAATTATATGGCAGCTATTGCTATTATCATCTCTTGCCTGGGCTTGTTTGGACTTGCCTCCTTCACTGCCGAACGACGTTCCAAGGAGATTGGTATTCGACGAGTCATAGGCGCAAGTATCATGGACATTATGCGTATGCTCTCGAAGGATTTTACCAAAACAATTTTGATAGCCATAGCAATTGCCCTGCCAGTCAGCTTCCTGATCCTCAGTAATTGGCTGGGCGCTTTTGCCTACAGGGTCGAGTTGCGATGGGAATTCTTTGCTGGCGCAGGTCTTGCCACCTTAGTCATCGCATGGCTTACGATCGGCTTCCAAACCTTCAAGACAGCTAGCATCAATCCTATCGAGTTTTTACAAGATGAATAAGTTAGGTATTCTCCTTCGAACTGTTCTCTGCTTGCTTGGCTGGCCGAACTAGCAGAGAACAATTCATTTACCCTTCTCAATTATTCGCCCTACATTTACCTTTGGGCACGATCCATTTTTTATTATCATTCAACATTCAACATTCAACATTCAACATTC
>CAJXPD010000082.1 GCA_913057785.1 uncultured Lewinella sp.
TCTCCGGATACTTTTGTCGCAATTCTTCCGCTAAATCTTTCAAGTCGCCATCTGTGCGAGCGGTGATGGCCAAATGAAATCCTTGTGCGGCGAAAAGTTGTGCAATTGCACGTCCGATCCCTTTGGTGGCACCCGTGATGACTGCTGTGTAAGCCATGAATTTTGCTTTTGGCCCGAAAATAAGTCTTCTCCAGGATACTCCCAAACAACCACTTTTAGTTTGGCATTGTTATAAATCCTTTGAGGGGTAAGCGATTTACGGAAATTTCCCCTAATTTTGGCCGTTCCCAGCAAAATCAGGGAGAGCCGCATCATTTCGTGGTTAATAATTAATGGCAGCTCCTGGTTTCTCCGATGAGCTGTCTCAGTGTGATTAAAGCGTATTATGGGTATTTCAAAATTTTTGTATCACTTCGGTCGCTATGTGTTGATGATGCGCACAGCCTTTTCACGTCCCGAAAAACTGTCGATGTATTATCGTGAAACGCTTCGACAGATGAATGATATCGGGATTGGCTCGTTGATCATTGTTGGTCTGATCGCTGTTTTTATTGGAGCGGTGACGGCGGTGCAATTCGCTTACCAGCTGGAAGGCTCCTTTGTTCCTCGGTATTATATTGGGTACATCGTTCGAGATAGTACGATTATAGAATTGGCTCCTACTATCTCCTGCTTGGTATTGGCCGGGAAAGTTGGGTCGAATATCGCAGCTGAGATTGGGGGAATGCGGCAAAAAGAACATATTGATGCGATGGAGATCATGGGCGTGAATACCGCTGCCTATTTGGTTATGCCAAAGGTAATCGCAGCTTTATTCGTGATTCCTATGTTGGTGGCCCTAGCAGCCTTCATTAGCATCATCGGTGGATACCTTGCCTCTGTACCAACTGGCTTGATGTCTGATGCAGAATATGTACTTGGCGTACGGTCCTTTTTCGAGCAGCGCAACATCACCATGATGTTTGTCAAGTCCTTGGTTTTCGCCTTCATCTTGACTACGGTCTCCTGCTATCAGGGGTATTATGTGAAAGGAGGTAGTATAGAACTGGGTAAAGCCAGTACCAATGCTGTGGTGTTTAGTGATATTTTGATCCTGTTGGCCGACTACCTGATTGCTATCATTTTAACCTAGATATAAGAAATAGAATTTCCTAAGAGGGAACGTCCCGTTTTTACCTAACTTGAGCTTATGATTCGCACGGAAAATGTATTCAAATCTTTTGGGGAAGCAGAAATTCTGAAGGGGATTTCCACTGAATTCTACAGTGGACAAACCAACTTGATCATTGGTCGTAGTGGTGCGGGTAAGACAGTATTGCTGAAGTTGCTAGTGGGCTTGTTGAGTCCCACTTCTGGTAAAATCTGGTACAATGACGTCGACTTCTGTAATCTCAATAAGAGAGATCTCCGTGCTATTCGGATGAAGGTTGGGATGCTATTTCAGGCTTCTGCATTGTTTGACTCGATGACGGTGGAGGAAAACATCCGCTTTCCATTGGATATGTTTACCAACATGACTAAAAAGGAGAAATTGGATCGGGTTAACTATTGCCTAGAACGTGTAAGCCTGGAAGGAGTAAATAGCAAGTTCCCGTCTGAGACCAGTGGCGGCATGCAGAAGCGGGTAGGTATTGCTCGGGCGATTGTGCTTGATCCGGAATATCTGTTCTGCGATGAACCGAACTCGGGGCTTGACCCTAAAACGTCCATCGTAATTGATGAGTTGATTCGCAGCATCACAGAAGAAAAGCAGATAACCACGGTGATTAATACCCACGACATGAACTCGGTGATGGAAATTGGAGATAATATCATTCTTTTGCACCAAGGAGAGATTGCCTGGAGAGGCAATAAAACCGAGGTGTTAGAGAGTGAAAACCAGATCTTACGCAACTTCATTTTTGCTTCTCCCTTCCTGCAGCGTCTTCGAGATACGGCCTTGGAGAAGTAATTATCTCTTTCCTAACTCCTAGGGTCCATGGCCAAGCAAAGAAAAAACTTCGATCGTTCGGACTTGATTGCAGTTGCTGCTTTATTGATGAGCATGCTGGCTTTGTTTGTATCTATCTACGAGGCTAGGATTCTCAAGGCACAACATAAAATAATGGTATCGCAGGAGCGAACTGCTGTTTGGCCTTATGTTGACGGACATCTTACCTATCAGTATACGGACAGAATTTTGATTGAGTATCGGCTTGAGAATAAGGGTATTGGTCCCAGCCGGATAGATCGTACTCAATTGGTGGTAAATGGCCAAGTGGTGGAGAGCTACATGCAGTTAAGTGAGCAACTTAGAGCTTTTTTCCCAGATAGTGTTGAAATCGATTTGGCGCTAGTCGATATGACCAACCAAATCCTTTCGGCAGAAGAACAAGTCCAAGTCTTGGGAATACAAGTAAGCCGTTTTAAGAATGACATTGAAATGGCGCGTAGTCTTAAGGTGAGCTCCGAAGTCTGCTACTGCTCCATTTATAGCGAATGTTGGTACTTCGAAGATCAGAATGAAGGGCAAAATATTCCCTGTCCTATGAGGTGAATCTAATGTAAGCCAATTGCTATCTGAACGTCTATTTTATGACATTTTTGTCATTCTCCTTACTCATTATTTTGACACAAGCTTGGGAATATAATCCATTGTGATTCATGGATTTGTTCCGATTTTAATATCTTTACCCAGCCTATTTCTTGCAATAAGTCCCCTTAATTGTCCCAAGATAGAGCAACGGGAAGGCCTAAATTAAGGCCCCTGTAAGGTATGCTCTGGTCGATTCCTGGGTTTAATTTGGCTAAGTTAAAATCGAGCTAAGTTAACCAGAAGTATAATGCATTTCTCTATACAATAATTGTTCAAAATCGGGTTCCCTTGTAATCAAAGGGCCTATAAAGGGCGTCTGGAAAGTACCCTTACAAATAAATCAAACTGTATTTTGAATCCTCAACCGAATCAAAGGAGCAAACACTTTGCTAGGGTGTGGATATGGCTAGTTTTGCTATATCTACTATCTCCCCATACGGCACCCGCTCAGTTGCAGGACAGTTTGGCTACCTTCTTTCCACATCAAGCAGCAGATAGTACCGGGGTAAGTGAGGGCGAAATGCAGGAGCTCTATCGACAAATTGTCGCTCAACTGGAGCAAAATCTAATCCTGGAACAAGTTTGCCCATTGCAACAACTACAGTCCGAGGTAGGGAACGCTAAGGTCGAACTTTCTTATTGGTTGAAGAAGAGTTTTGACCTGCGACGATTTGGTCAAATGGATTGTAGCGTAAAACTGCTACAAGAGCTAAGAGCTTATAGTGAAGCTTATTCTTTGGAGGAAAGGCAACTGTTGGAGAGTCATTTGGCATTGACTTGGAGTGAGTACTTGGGGGATTATCAAATCGCCTTGCAGCATGCTGAACTGGCTATGGATTCGATGGATGAAGAAGCAGAGGGAGCACCTTGGGCCTATTTTGCCATGGGGCGTGTCCAACATCGCTTAGCTAATTTTGCACCTGCCTATCAAAGTACCGAGCAGGCTTTGAGCCTGGCTAGAGACCGAGGAAATAAAACCTTGGAAGCACAGGCCCTTGGCTCCTTAGCCTTGATCAATCGCGACGTCTTTTTTGGTGAGACACTCAAGGCCGTTTCTTTTCATGAAGGGGCCATTGAAATAGCCAAAACCATTGCAGATACCTCCATCTTACTACATGAACTACTCTATTTGGCCGCCAATTATGGAGAGGCGGGCCAGCATCCAACCTATCTGGACTTGATGCAAGAAGTGGTTGACATAGCTGCCACCTTTAAGGATATTCGTATTGAAGAGAAGATTTTGATCGGTTACGGGGCCTTCCTGAGTTCCAAAGGGCTGTATCAAGAGGCGGAGCATTTGTTCACTTTGGCCTTGAACCTGGTGCGCGAGATTGACAAACGTTCCATTGTTGGCCACCTGCATTATCAGTTGTTTGAGGTTCAACTCATGCAAGGTAATGTTGAAGAGGCTCAACAGATTCTTACTGGGGGCTTAGCAGAGGGTGTCCTGGATTCCGCGCTTATCCAGCAGCAACTCTACGCAGTGGAACGTTTGCGTGGCGACCGGTCCCAAGCCCTTAAATACCTGGAGTCTGCTTACAATGCCATAAAGGGACAATACATGGACCGAAATGCGGCTATGTTGTCTTTTTGGGAAGCCCAATTGCAGACTCAGGAAAGCTTACTCGAGCTACAACAACAGCAGAGCCGTCTTGAAGCGGAAAAGAAACAACGTTTATTGTATACCTACCTACTCGTAGCGTTTGGTTTACTCTTTTTGATGGCTGTTTACGGCTTTTACTACCAGCGGATGAGTTCGAGAAAGCTGCAAAAACAGAAGCTAAAGATTGAAAGGCAGGCGGAGGAATTAAAAAAGCTGGATGATCTTAAATCCAGATTCTTTACGAATGTCTCTCATGAATTGAGAACTCCCCTTAGTTTGATCTTAGGTCCTATTCGTTCCATTCTCAGCCACAATTCGCTATCGGAAGAGGAACGCCATCTCCTATCCATGGCCGATAAGAATGGGACTCAACTTAACCAGCTTGTGGATGAGATCTTGGATTTTAGTAAACTGGAATCTCAAAGGATAGAAATCCAAGAGTCTAGTGTCAATCTATATCTTTTCCTAAATCAGCTCATAGATCGGTTCGAATACCTGAAACTTTCGAAAGAAATTGACTTTTCATTTGAATTTGAAGGAGATAAAGAAATGCGGGTCGTAGTAGACCAGAATAAGCTGGAAAAAGTAATCAATAATCTGCTTTCCAATGCCTTTAAGTTTACCCCAAAAGGAGGACATATTAAGCTTCGTCAGTTTGATCAGGAAGAAACTCTACTCTTCCAGGTAGAGGACTCAGGGCCAGGCATTGCTCCAGAAGATATCCCCAATATTTTTAAACGTTATTACCAAGCAGCTAGCCATCCTACAGCTCAAGCAGGAACAGGCATCGGTCTTGCCTTGAGCTATCAATACGTCAAGCTTTTTGAGGGAAGACTTTGGGTGGAAAGTGAAGTAGGTAAAGGAAGTCTATTCCAGGTTCAGATACCCAAGAAGCTGAGTCGATCCAGAGCAGGGGCAACGGAAGATGCGGAAATGTATACGGGACCAGCTATTGAGGATCACAGAGTGGCAGGAAAATTGAGTGGCCAGTTGAAGATATTACTGGTTGAGGATAATGAAGATCTTCGTTCATACCTGTCCTATATCTTAGGGAAACGCTACGAATTGGAGACAAAATCCAACGGGGCGGAGGCGCTTGAGTACCTCGAGTTACATCAAAAATTACCGGATTTAATTATTACCGACCTGATGATGCCCGTTATGGATGGATTTCAGTTGTTGAATCGCTTGCGTAGCACACAGCGATACAGTTATATTCCTGTTATCATGCTAACAGCTAAGACTAATATGCGGGATAAACTGGCGGCCCTTCGTATTGGAATTGATGACTATTTGGTTAAACCATTTTTAGAAGAAGAACTAGTCGCTAGGGTGGACAATCTACTGCGGAATATTCGACCGCAGCGCCAACCGGAATCCGATCTTGCCGAACAGGACAAGGCTTTTACGGAGCATTATGGTGAAACATTACCAAAGAACCAGAAGGATTTGGAATGGTTGGTACAGTTGGAAGATGTCATCTTACAGCAACTGGGGGACTTCAACTTGACTGCAGATATGGTCGCCAGAAAAATGTTGATGAGTCGTACGCAATTGTTCCGGAAAATCAAAAAATTGACTGGGTTGACCGTTAATCAATACATTCAGGAAATGCGATTTCAAGAGGCCAGAAAACTCTTGGAGGACCAGAAACACCGCAGTGTAAAGTCAGTTGCATTGACGGTTGGCTTTAAGCATGTTAAGAATTTTTCCCAACGCTTTAAGGATCGATTTGGACGTCTTCCATCTAGCTACTTCTAGGATTTTAACACAATTGATACGCTGGTGTACCTACTATGGTACGATCATGTACCCTCGGACTTTCTACCTTTGAACCAGGATGTTTAGTTTTATTTAGGACAAAATCCTCCGTAGAGGGAATCCTGCATACAGTATTTTGGGTTATTCTTCCCACTCAGTAAAAGTCTCAACAAATTCGACCGACCAAAGTAACATCCAATGGATGGTATTGAAAGTAGTCTCTCCATTGCAAATAACCACATTCATTCTTAATGAATAGCCCTTGTAAGGAATCCCACTTATTAAGCTTAGTGCTAAACATATCTAAATTCCTAGTTATGCTAAAACAAATTACGCTTGTTCTACAGCCTTTGTGTTCGAACCATAGGCAATCCAATCACCGGAGTACGCTTTTCATTACTGAAGAGATAATAGACTCCTAAAGAAAAAGGGAGGCGCTTAGGTTTGCAAAAACTTAAGCGCTATTTTCCTTTGCTAATTGACCTGCCTTTGCTTTTAACCAATTTTTACTGATAAACTTCTTGTCAGACTCTAGTTCCTGTACCAGCCATTGGCTAACCATTTTCTCTGGTTCCCGATCATACAACAACTGGGCGAACTTACGGATCAACCTCATGGTGTTAAGATGAGGCTCTAATCTAGGTTTAGCCAGAAAGTCATTCCGAATAATGTACTTTTCGAAGGCATCACATTGCGCTTGCAACAAACTATAGATACTAGCATCTTGTAGAAACTGTTCCAGTAATGCTCTCACGATTATAATGCGAACCCTCGGTTGATAGGCAGGAGAGAATCGATAGTTTAACAACTGATCCACGGCCTGATCAAATTTTTCCTCATAAAAGTACCGAAGGCCCAGGGCATGTGCTCGAGCATCCTCTCCAATATCTTCCTTTAGATAGCTGTAGTATTGTTCAATAAACCCGTCTACCCAGGAGAACTCCCCCGCCTGGCATCCTAACAATATGATATTACTATAGGTGGCTTCTCTGATTTTTCCGTTTTCCAGTAAAAGCCCTAGAGAGAGTCCCGTTTTATAGAGGTCCAGCGCTTCTTTGTAGAAAGGGGTTTTGCCTGAATTAATCTGTCTTGCGGAGAAATTGATCAAGTGGTGTAGAATAAAGAATTGATCTGGTTTTCGTAGGGAGGCAATATTTTGATTGAACAAGCGCTTGAGTTGGTCAAATGCATCAATTTTTGCGGGCTCTTCGAATAGATCATAGACCAATTTATACATTTGATAGACTGAGCTATTCTTAGTCATTTTCGCCCCCAGTTCTCCAAGAACCATTTCTTCAAGCCGATTTTCGTAGCGAATGTTAAGCATCTTTTCGCGATTCTTTAATTCACTTCCGATCCTCAGCTTCGCCAGTACATAGTAGCTATCGAGACTTTCCGTTAAATGGTGTAAATGGACATTCTTCTTAGAGTGTCGGTTGGTAAGTGGATGAAAATAAATACCATAGTGTAGACCGATTAAGCTTTGGAAATGCTCTACATCTAGATAGGGCTCTTCTTTCACCTCTTCTAATACTTGTAAGGTGTTGCGCTCAAAGTAAGAGTACACATTTCTGCGGCCAAGGGCACGCAAGAGTAGTCGTTGTTTTTGGCGGCCCTTTTTGTCATCTTGTGTTTCTAGGTAGATCAAGAACTGCTCTATGACCTTAGTAAACTCGGAGAAAAGCCGTCGTAGCTTGTAATCGTCATACCCCTGCAGCTTGAAGACTTTGCTATAAATCTTGTTGTAGTGTTTATCTGACAAGTTGAAATCAGGGTGGAAAGGTTTTAGCTGTACATATAGGGTGTGAAGATGTTCGTTGGTATTCCAAATAGGAGATCTGACTGCTTTATGTAAGAGCTTGTACTCCTCTTCCGATAAACTCGAAAGAAGATGGAACAATTTTTTTCCTTTCATGGGCTAGGATTATAATCTGTCTTTAAGAGCTGAACGCCGAATTTTCGCTGGTATTTCCTGATGATTCAGCTGAAATCACAAGAGTGTTCTCGGGAACAGTTTCATTTTCTGTGACATATATTTACTTTGTAAATACTTGTTTTATAAGGTTTTATTTGTGTGTTGTTTTTTAATTTGATGCCACAAATGTACAAAATTGTCTCTATTTTTGCAGGAATAAATCTGTTTCTTTGTAATGTAATCAGAGGAGATATTGCTTTGAACTCTGATCCAACCTTTGAGGCTAGCTAAGCTTACCAAAAATCGAAAAGAACTTTTGTGGACGACCATCTGTAGTTACAAAACTATTTTTTTGCTTGCTACAGATACAACTTGCTTGTTTTCTTCTATAATAATCAATCATCGATTATTCAATGTAAGAAAGAGAGATGGAAGCGTAGTTTGCGGCGAGTTTTATCCACACCTTAATTTGCCTAATTATACTTAGGGGGACATTATTTTATAATGGCTTTTGGGACAACCCAAAAGCCTTTTTTTATTTTACGAAATAAATTTGCGAACTTGGATCTAGCCTCAAGTACTTACCCTGTTAGATAAAGCACAAAGTGCCCAGCAATTAAAGGTACTTGTTAGGTCTACTATCACCAAGACCAAGAGCAGCGACAGAGAGCTATATTGAGCTTTTAATAACGTCTCATTAAATCTATTGTGTTGGAATGACATATTTGGAAACCTTTGTATGTGAATTACCGTACACCAAATAATTGATGTATTCCATTAGCTCAATACAGCAATAAGCATCCAATCGTTCTCTATCTAAGGTAGAGATAAAGGAGGCTTGTAGAGAAATATCCTCATCTATCCCGTGAAACATATCTAGTGAATAAGTCCAGGTTTATTCATTTTTTGACTTGATCATTCAGTTGCAAGGCTGAAATCGAGTAAAACCTATTTCACCCAAGTCTACACCTCAAGCATAGGACACTCACAATAAGCCGTACACTGCGAACTAGCTGACGGTAATTAGCAAGAGAAGTCCATTTGATACTTATTAACGCAAACTAATTTTGTACTAGAACTAGGACTAGGACTTAAATCAAGGGAGTGAAAATAACCCAACAGATAGCTCGTTTATCACCTTGGCAAAAATGGATATATATTATTATTTGCCTGCTCGAGGTATCCTTCAGCAGTTTGATAGCTCAAGGTGCTGCTCTCCCTATTCGACAAGGTGAAGTGGCCTACCCCTCCGGTTTTTTCAATGAACGATTTACTACGCTTGATGGAGAATGGGAGTACTATCCCGATGCTTTACTATCTCCACAGCAACTGCAAAACGGGGCGGCAGCAGAGACTTCCTATGTCTATTTTCCTACTACCTGGAATACTTTGGAGGGTAAAGGGTATTTTGAAGCTGCATTTGGGTATGCGACCTATCGGCTAAGAATAGCAGTCGTTGACCTTGAAGTGAATTACGCCTTGTCCATTCCTGATCTCTATACTTCCTACCGGCTCTTCGTTAACGGAAATGAATTTGCAGTTAATGGGCAAGTAGGAGAAGATAAAGAAAGTACTAGACCTTATTGGGTGCCCATAACTAAGGAACTGGAGTCACAAACAGATACTTTCGAACTGGTTCTACAGATCGCTAACTTTGATCACCCTACTGGCGGGCCGGGTAAATCCCTCTTTTTTGGACCTTACGAATTATTAGAGGCTCGATCCACCAAGATTGACAATTTAGCTTACGGACTCTTTGGAAGTTTTGTGATGTGTGGCCTCTTTGTCTTGGGGTTTTATGCATTTGGTCAGCAGGAGGGAGCATTGTTGTCTTTTGCCCTATTTTGCTTAACACATAGCTACCGCATGATTGGCTCCGCGGATTACCAAATACACGAGTTGTTTCCCAACATGGATATCTATTTATCGGCCCGACTGGAGTATCTGTCCATGTATGTGAGCTTCGTTTTCTTCTGGGAATTTTGTTATCGAAGTTTTGAGGATCTGGTCTCTGTACGCTTTGCTCGAAGTATGCAATTGGGAACTTTAGCTTGTGTAGCGATGGTTGTCATTTTTCCGCTTCCCATCTATTCATATACCTTGAGCATTTTCCACTTGATTTTTTTTCTAAGTGTACTGTACGCGGTGGTGTTCATCACCAGGAGTGTACCGAAGAATTGGAGTAGAATAGGCTTCTTTGCCTTAGGCCTTGCGTTTATGGCTTTGAATGCCACGGCCATCATTGCCAACTTAAGAGGATGGTGGAATACAAATCTGGTATTAATTCTCATTGGCTATATATCCTTCTTATTCTTTCAAACCTTACACCTTTCCCGCCGCTTTGCGTTGAACTATCGGCGATTGGCTCAGGCGGCGGAAGCTGCCAATCGGGCTAAATCTGAATTCCTGGCTACCGTAAGTCATGAAATCCGTACCCCTATGAATGGGGTGATGGGGATGACCGATCTACTGGCAAAAACGCCATTGGATGTAGAACAAAAACAATACCTAGAAACGGTACAAGTTAGTGGAAACAGCCTGCTATCTATTATTGATGACATTTTGGACCTCTCCAAGATAGAGGCCGGTCGGATGGAATTGGAAATCCAGCCCTTCGCACCCAGAGGCGTACTAGAAAATATCGTACAACTATTGGAACCAAGAGTAACAGAGAAGGGACTTACCTTAAGTACAGATGTATCGGAGGATGTCGAAAGAGTGCTACTAGGGGATGTTCAACGTATTCGGCAGATCCTGTTTAACCTGGTGGGAAATGCCATCAAGTTTACCGCGAAAGGAACGATTAGCATTGGCATTGAACAGGAAAATAAGGACTCGAGACAAGCCCTACTGCTCTTTCAAGTACAAGATACCGGCATGGGCATTCCCCGCCATATTCAACGAAAGCTATTTAAACCCTTCACCCAAGGAGATACCTCGATTTCTCGCCGTTTTGGTGGAACCGGCTTAGGCTTAGCTATTTCGCAGCAGCTTGTTGAACTCATGCAAGGGAGTATCAAGGTGGACAGTGAGGAAGGTAAGGGGGCCACCTTTTCATTTCAAATCCCACTGCAACGTACTAGCTTGCAGGTTATGCCAACAGAGGCGTCACCTGGCGATCGGAGAGTGGAAGGGCAACCCCTTGCGAAGAGCGTACCTTGCCGCATTTTATTGGTAGAAGATCATTTGATCAATCAGAAACTAGTAGTAACGCTATTGGGGCAACTGGGATATGAAATTGAGGTGGCTGGGGATGGTGAAGATGCTATTGATCTAATACGCGAGCGAGATTTTGATTTGGTATTGATGGACATCCAAATGCCAAAGTTGGATGGCTTGGAAGCTACCAGACTGATTCGGAAGATGGATAAAGGAAAAAATCTGGTGGTTATTGCTATGACAGCAAATGCCTTACAGGAGGATCGCCAAAAATGCCTAAATGCGGGCATGAATGACTATATTATGAAGCCTTTGAAATCAGGAATCCTGGAAAAGATGATCCTGAAGTGGGCTAAAAACCAAAAAACGACAACAACTGAATAATAACATACGTACATCAATGTAGGCAGCAAGGAATAATGTGTCGAACCCTGAGTATATTACTTCTCTTCTGTAGTCCTATTTGGGCTTTCGGACAAGTCGCATCATACAAGATAGTGGATGGTGAGCTGGATTTGTCATGGCAAAAGGCTGAAGAATGGAAGACCTTACTCAATGGGGACTGGGAATTATACTGGGATACCTTACTCACACCCGAGGACTTTCAGGTCGGCACTTCCTTAGAGCCACTAATAGTATCTTTTCCTACTCCCTGGAACGATCTAAAGGCCCAGGGTATACCTGTAGAATCGAAAGGAGCTGGAACCTACCGACTTCGGATTTTTTTCGATCCGTCCCACCCATTGTTGGGTTTCTCTATGCCAGATTTTTACACCTCCTACAAAATGTGGATCAATGGAGATCCATTTTTGGAGAATGGTACTGTCGGAATGACCGCTGCTGAAACTTCGCCCTATTGGTTACACCATACTAAGACCTACGATCTCGAACAGGATACACTCGAGATCGTATTGCAAATGGCCAATTTTGTTCACCGTAAAGGAGGTCCTTCCGAGCCTATCCGTATGGGCACCAATGACCTAATTATTAAGGAGAAGGCTACAGTCGATAACTTCGCTTTTGCACTCTTTGGTAGTCTGGTGATGTGTGGATTATTCCTCTTGGGCTTGTTTTTCTTTGGCCAAGAGGATAAAGCAGTGCTGTTCTTCGCACTCTTTTGTCTGGCACATAGCTATCGTATGATTGGTGCGGGGGAGTACCAGTTGCATAGCCTTGTTCCAGGGCTATCGTTTTTCTGGGCCGTAAAATTGGAATATTGGTCCTTGATCCTGAGTTTGACTTTGATTTGGGAGTTTGTTTACCGGAATTTCCCAGACTTTATCAACACTAAATTTTTACGCTTTGTAGAGTGGACTACAGGGTTACTATGCCTTGCCGTATTGGTATTGCCGCTCTCGCTCTTTAGCTATTCTTTGTACTACATTTTCCCTATGATCTTTATCAGCATACTCTATGGCTTCTTTGCCTTGCTGGGAGCTTTAAATGCTAGTGGAAAGGAAGTACTTTATTTGTCGGTTGGACTCTTTGGAATATTGGTAGTGGCGATCCTGACGGTGGGAGAGAACTTGGGGCTGTGGAATGACATTCAAGTATGGATCTTTTTAGCCTATCTGTTTTTCTTGTTTTTTCAGACTATGCAGCTTTCCAGAAGATTTTCTTACACCTTCAAGAAAATGGCAAAGGCTGCTGATGTGGCCAATCAAGCTAAAACTGAATTCTTAGCTACCGTGAGCCATGAGATTCGGACGCCCATGAATGGCGTAATAGGTACAGCTGACCTATTGGGCCGAACGCCCTTGTCGCAGGAACAACAACGCTATGTAAACATCATACAAACTAGTGGTGATAATCTAGTAAGGATCATAAATGATATCTTAGATCTATCAAAGATAGAAGCCGGACATGCTGAATTGGCAGAGGTCAACTTTTGCGTTCACCAACTACTGGATGAGGTAATCGATCTTCTACAGGCAAAGGCAAATGAAAAAGGCTTGTTCCTTAAGAAAGAACTACTTTCCGAAATTGATGTCCGTTTGTTTGGTGATATCGGTAAGATCCGGCAGGTGTTGATCAATTTGGTGGGAAACGCTATTAAATTTACAGCCGAGGGTGGAGTTCATATTCAGACCTCCTTGGTACGTTCAGAAGAAGGGAAAGCTGCCCAATTATGCTTCAAAGTGCAGGACACGGGGATTGGGATCGCTCCGGAACAATTGCGAGAGCTTTTTAAGCCCTTTACCCAGGCCGATGCTTCCATTTCGCGCCAATACGGGGGAACAGGCCTTGGACTTGCAATTTCCAAGAAATTGGTCCTCTTAATGAAGGGACAGATAGATGTAGATAGCCAAGTAGGGGAGGGAGCTGTTTTTTCCTTTGAGGTACCGGTTCAGGTCAGACCGATGCAGGATAGCAAAGAGTTAGAACAAATAGAAGATTCCTCTCTCAAGGAGAGATTCCCTTTGCGTATACTATTAGCGGAGGATCATCCTATTAATCAGAAATTGATGCAGATCATGCTGCAGCGCTTCGGATATGCCGTTGATCTTGCCCAAGATGGGAGTGAAGCAGTAAATTTGATCCAGGTGCATAAGTATGACCTTGTCTTTATGGATATTCAAATGCCAGTAATGGATGGACTGGAAGCTACACGCCGAATCCGTAAAGGATTAGATGAGCAGCAGCAACCTGTGATTATAGCTATGACGGCCAATGCCTTACAAGAGGATAAAAAGAAATGCATTAACGCGGGAATGGATGATTTTATGGTTAAGCCCATTAAGTTGGACATGGTCGAAAAAATGATTGTGAAATGGGGAGAATCCTAATTCTCAGTCTTTTGTTGTTAGGCGCGACCTTGGTGCAGGCACAATTTGAAAGTGCAGACAGCAAGGCAGTGCAAGGAGGAGGTTTGGTGATCAATGCTGCAGCATTGGAGGATGGGCCTATTCAATTGAGTGGAGAGTGGGAGATCTATTGGGGAAAACTCTTGGATCCCAGCGAGATAGCGGATTCTACGGATGGAAGTGTGCAGTATGCGGAATTTCCAGCCCTTTGGAATGATCTGGCGTTGAACGGCGAAGAATTGCCGGGACAGGGAGTAGCTACCTACCGACTGCGTATACTGTTTGATCAACCTCCCCCCATGTTGGCGCTTAATCTTCCCGATTTTTATACAGCTTACCAACTATGGATTGATGGAGAACCAGTAGCAAATAACGGGCGAGTCGGAACTACCAGAGCTACCACCGAACCCTATTGGTTACCTCAAGTAGTTCCCGTTGCAACTACTGAAAAGGAATTAGAGATCGTATTGCAAATTGCCAACTTTCACCATATCCGTGGAGGACTTGGAGAACCCATTTGGCTAGGTAAAAGTAAAGCGATCTACGACCAGTTCTCTTCTGTATTCAATCTATCCTGGGTGATCTTTGGGTGCCTTTTCATGTGCGGTCTTTTCTTGATCGGGCTATACAACTTTAAATATGGGGATAAAGCTACCCTGTTTTTTGCGCTATTTTGTATTGCACATAGTTACCGAATCATTGGGGCTGAGCACTATGCCCTGCACCAAGCGGCTCCCTGGCTTTCCTGGTGGTTTACGGCAAAACTGGAGTATCTCTCGCTCTACGTTAGTATTGCCTTTTTCTGGGAGTATGGCAACGAACTGTTGGAAGACATTATTCATCCCAAGGTCATTCTTGTTGAACGTTGGATTGTAGCTATCTGTTCTTTCATGGTGTTTATCTTACCCTTACGCTACTATACCTTTACGCTTGAAATCATTCAACCCGTATTGCTCCTCAGCGTCGTTCTGGGAGTGTACTACCTGGCACGAGCCACCTATCGAGAAGGCAAGGCCATGATCTACCTCAATTTGGGGATCGTAGCGCTATTGGTCGTGTTGATCGGCACCCTCCTTGATTTCCTGCGAATCTGGCAACCCACGCCCTTTTTAGTGCTGTCTGGGTATATCCTATTCCTATTTTTTGAAACCCTTCACCTTTCTCAAAGATTTGCCAATAAGTATCGGCTGATGGCGAACGCTGCTGATCGGGCTAATCAAGCGAAGACAGAATTTTTGGCCACAGTGAGTCATGAGATTCGCACCCCTATGAATGGAGTGATTGGGATGGCTGAGTTATTAGGGGAGATGCCCTTGGATGAGGAAGCCCAGCGATATGTAGATACGATAAAGTTGAGTGGAAATAATCTGGTAGATATCATTAATGATATACTTGATCTTTCTAAGATCGAGGCAGAGCGAATGGATATTGAGTTGGTACCTTTTGAACTGCCCGCAATGCTCAATCAAATCGTTGAGCTGTTAAGACCCAAGGCGGAGGAAAAGGGCTTACGGCTAGAGTTAGAAATACCGGATAATGTCCCGGAGCTGCTGGAGGGAGATGTTGCTCGAATTCGCCAAGTGTATACCAACCTGGTTAGCAATGCGATCAAGTTTACCGAAAAAGGCAGTATTACTTTACGATTTAAGATTCTTCAGCAAACCCTTCATAATGTCCTTGGGCAATTTGAGGTAGAAGATACGGGTATTGGTATTCCAGCCAATCGCCTGAATGCCCTTTTTCAGCCTTTTTCGCAACTGGATCCATCGATTTCAAGAAGATATGGTGGCACTGGCTTAGGCTTGGCTATTTCTAGGCGGCTCGTGCATCTCATGGGCGGTAAGGTAACAGTGGAAAGTGAGGAAGGCAAAGGATCAATCTTTATGGTCAGGCTTCCCGTGAAAATCAGTCACCTAGATGTAGAGAAATGGAAGGCCAAGCAAAATATCGTGATTGAGAAATCCGAGGGTCTGCTGGCAGAAGAGTTGCCCCTGTCTATTTTAGTAGCCGAGGATCATCCTGTCAATCAACAGTTGATGAAGATTGTCCTGGAAAAACTAGGATTTGAACCAACTTTCGTGTCTGATGGGGTAGGAGTGTTGAATAAGTTACAAGAGAAAATGTTTGATCTCATTTTCATGGATGTTCAAATGCCGATCATG
Organism: uncultured Lewinella sp.; assembly: GCA_913057785.1. Taxonomy (GTDB): domain Bacteria; phylum Bacteroidota; class Bacteroidia; order Chitinophagales; family Saprospiraceae; genus DT-111. Next base: position 15,980 of record CAJXPD010000082.1, read on the forward strand.
GATGGCTTGGAAGCTACTCGTCAGATCTATTCCATCTTTCCGTTGGATAGAGTTCCAGCGATTATTGCCATGACCGCGAATGCCTTACAAGGAGACCGGGAGCGTTGTTTGGAGGTGGGGATGCATGATTATGCAGCAAAACCCTTGAAGTTAGCACAGATAGAAGCCATGATCCGTAAGTGGGGGCTGCAGAGAAAAAAGGGAAGCCTGGCTTAGGTAGGTAAGGGCAAGACTAGAATTTTACTTTACAATATACGGTGGCACCTTTAGTCTGGTAGGCACGCTCTAATTCCCACTTGCTTAACCGGATCAATCGGATCGCCTCCTGATCCAAGACTAAGCCTTTCGATTCAACTATCCTTATATTTTCAATCTTATTTCCTGGCGCAACATTGAAAGTTAGACTTACGGCCTGACCTAGCTGTGAGTAGTGAACTTCTACACCATTCGCCATATTTCGAATGGTTCGATTGAGCCTAGCTGTACCTCCGACTGGAAATACGCCGACCGCATTTAGGTCTTCAAGAGCCATGGCTTTGGCAGTGACTTGAGATTTTATATCAGTGCTGTTCTGCTTTCTGGCCTTTCGGCTCCTATTGCGAGCAACGGTGGTTTCCGATGTGGATAGAAAATTGATGTCAAGGGCTGGGGCTAATCTGATATCGTAAGTGTCAATATTCGGAAGAGGAACTTTGGTTTGCTGGAACCCCAAAGAGCTGAACTGCAGTTCTGAAGAATTACGATCCAGAGAGAGGGTGTATTTTCCGTCGAGACCAGTTAGCGTGGCTATGCTAGAATTTGGAACGCCAACTTGAACGCCCATTATAGGTTCTCCACTTGGATTTGTAACCAATCCACTAATCTTTCGGGGGGTATATTGACCTAAGCTAGGTTTTGGGTTTGCTGTTGGGCTGAATGAATCCATGATAGATGGTTCATTCGGCATAACTTGCTCGTCCAAACGAGGAGCCTGTTCTTTCTTAATTGCCGTCGCTCCTGCAGATCTGCCAGTAACCGCTTCCTCCTTTAATTCCATTTCCTCTTCCTCTATTGCTTCTGATGGTATTGACGAGTCCTCAAAAACGATAATTTTTTCATCAAGCTCAGCTGAAGCTATTCGTTCATCACGACTTTCTTCTTCTGCCACTGTTGGCTTCTTCTCTTTAGCAACTGCTACTTGGGTGGGACTGGCGGTTTTTTTCCTCGGCTGCCCTTCCCGTTGAGTTTTGGCCATGTCTTTGGCCGCCACCGCCGGGGCTGGCTTCGAAGGCGTCACTTCCGCTTGTTCCTCCTCCTCAGCGGGTGAGGTTGCTTCCTGCTCGGCTACTACTTCGTCTTGTTCCACCGAAGGGGCCGCATTATCTTCTACGCTTTCGGTGGCGGGTACGGCTTCACCAATTTGATCTGATGCTCCTGAATTAACCAATTGCAGAGCAAATAGCGCAGCGATCAAGATGGCTCCTCCGGCCGCTACCCTAAGCAATATTGGGAAACCTCTTCTTTTCTCCTCCTTGCCAGCTAATCGCTTTCGCAGTTTTTGCAAATGCTGCTCGTGATCTACTCCCGCTGTACTTTGATATCCATCCAAGGCATCCGCCAAAAAAGGATCATCCTGAGCTAGCTGCTGCAGCTCACGTTCTTCTTGTAGACCAGCATTTCCACTGATCCACCCCTTGAGGGAACGGATGAAGGTTTGATCCTTTTTCATAATTAGTTGATCACCTTAGTGACTATTCTTTTCTGCCTTTTTTTCCAGGCAATTTTTTAAATTTCTACGACCGTTCTGAATGTATGAACGAATTTTTCCTACCGCTTGATTCTTCTGCTCTGCGATTTCTTTGTAGGATTTATCTTGATAATAGAACAAGTCGATACATTCCTTTTGTTCAGCATTTAACTGTTCCATACAATGCTTCAATTGGGCCTCTCGCTCATCCTCTTCGTAATCTTCATCAATAGGATGCAGAAATCTGTCAGATTGCATAAAGTCACTATCAAAAGAAACGTGCATCTGCTTATTTTCCTTACGAAGCAGCATCAAACAATGGTTCTTCGCCAAGACATACAGCCAACTTCGAAACTGCTTGATGTCGTGCTTTAAGACCTTTTCAGACAATTCTTCGAAAATATGCATCACGGCATCTTCTGCTCGACTAGCACTCTTCAGATACTTTAAGCACACCCCATAGGTCAATTCCAGGTATCGATCATACAACTGTCCCAAAGCCTGCATATCGGATTGCTGGCGATATTTCGACAGCAACTCCTCATCGGAAAGATCTGCGCCTTTGGAACGTAAAAATCGAAGCATGGACTAAAGGTAAGGGATGAGGCACAAATAAAAAATACAATTACGATTCATCTTTTTCCACTATACCTGACTGCCTTCAGGCAGGCTGCGTTAACAAAAGACTTCCCGATGGGATATCGGGACAAGCTATGTAGCTAGGCTATCCAGCCTGGCGACTCGAGAGGGATTCGGCTTCTTCTGCCTTGTTTGATGAAAAAATATTTTGCCTAATTACACCCTTTATTATCTCCTCGTCCCAAGCAATGCCTTGTAAATATTTATGGCTGCTGGCTCGTGGCCTTCTTCACCTGGTGAATAGTAAAGGTGGTCATTCCTATTTTTTGACCACTCTAATAGCTAGATGTGAAAATGCAAAATAGAAGAGGGATAAAGCCAGGTGAACAAGGGGGCACAACCAAATTTATTCACCAAAAATAAATGCTAGCCCGTCTTTATAAGCCTGAGGATAAACAGTCTCATGTGTGAGTGAAGGATATTCCTCTGATTCGAATGTTAACCATGCGTAGTTATTGTTTTGAATACGATTAATCACAGCGCGATTTTGGTCTACTTGATGTCCACCAGCAAAGGAATAATGTAATTTCATATCCTCTTTGCCACTTGCAGGAAAGTTATTGCTGATCAAGGTTTGATTGGCTAGCGAGATAGCGGATCCGGGGATATCTACTGACACAAAATTGGTGAAGCCATGAGATGCCCCACTTTCTTGAAAGAGGCCGAGTAGGATCATACCCCCGGCATTACCCCTCCCAATTAGAGTTTTGGAGGATCCCACCTCAAAGTTCAGGTCCACGTATTTGGCCAGGTCATTAAAAAGCACATAATAATAATTCGTAGAGTCATATCTCGTGTAATCTTTTTCGATGATGCTTTCTAGCGATACCACGATAGCATCGAATTTAGGTATCGTATATACCGCAGCAGTCACTTTCTCGAATTCATCCAGCCCCGTTTCGAACAGTGGCGGTTCTGTAGTATCCATTAAAAATATCACGGGAAGATTCTGGTTTGTTTTGTAGGAGATCGGTAGCCGAATCTTTGCCTGATGATCCGTATTATGAGAACTGAATGTAAAAAGTTCAATTTTGGGCTGGTTGTCTTCTGGGTTCGTAGGATTCTCTTTGGAGCAGGCACCAATGATCAGAGAAACGGCGAACAGTAGCCATAAGTTAAATAAGCTTTTCATAATAAATGGTTTATTGTCACACTTCATTAATTCATTTCAAAATTACCTTGACCTCTGATTTGAGACTATAACCAGAAATGCATTATGTATAACTCAGGAAGCATTTAGGGGGACTAGACCCTAGTTGAGGGGCTGAGAACCGAAGAAGTATGATCATGAATCTGACTACTTGGCGTCCTTGCTGGGTGTATCTCTTTCTTCACTAGGATTATGGCCAAACAAGTTCTTGTAAGCCTGAGAGAAGTAGGCGGGAGAATTAAAGCCGACTTGATAAAGAATTTCGGTGACAGATAAATCGGAATGTTGCAACAGCTTCTGAGCTTCTAACAATCTAAGGTGTCTGATGTACAGAGAAGTTGACATGCCGGTGGACGCTTTAATCTTTCTATTGAGTTGAGAGCGACTTAAATGAATTATTTCGGCAAGTTCATTCACAGAAAAGCTATCATCGGATAAATGCTTAACTATTGCAGTTTCTACTTGACCAAGAAAATTGTTACCAGGTTTTACTTCGATATGGCCCAGGCCATATCGTTCTTTTAGCTCTTCTAAATACTTTTGTTGTAAAGTCTTCCGAACCAGTAAGAGCTTGTCAAGGCGAATGAGCAGCTCCTCCTTTTCAAAGGGTTTTGTTAGGTAAGCATCGGCTCCACTGGTTAGGCCTTTCAATTTGTTATCCAGGTCGACTTTCGCGGTTAACAAAATGATGGGTATATGATTGGTTCGCTTATCTTCTTTTAGTGCTTTACAGAGTTCAAAACCGTCTTTCCCCGGCATCATGACATCACTAATGATAATGTCAGGAATCGTTTGAATCGCCTTTTCTATACCCTGGTCTCCATTTCCACTGCTTACTACAGTATAGTGATCCTTCAAGCAATAGTGGAGATATTCGATAATGTCTGGATTATCCTCTATAATCAGTAAGACGGGAAGGCTACCATTGCTAATTTCAGAAGCTACCTTTTCATCAAGAGGCGCTTGGGTGTCAGCTGAGGGTAAGGGGAATGGGGCATTTTGCACTACCGGAAGATGGATCACGAATTGGCTCCCTTCTCCTAAGGTGCTTTCTACCTTAATTGCTCCTTTCATTAGGGTGACTAATTCCTTGACGATCGCCAAACCAATCCCGGTACCCTGGCCATTATTTATATTGGAGGCTTGATGGAAACGATCAAAGATAAGCGGTAAGTCCTGCGTGGAAATTCCGATGCCATTGTCCTTGATTGTCATTTCTAAGTAGAGATTTCCCTCTAATTTGACCTGTTCAGCCTTTACCAGAATTATGCCGTTTTCGTTTGTGAATTTGATGGCATTAGAAAGGAGATTGCTAAGAATAGTTTCTAGCTTTTCGGCATCGAACTCCATTAGTAGCTCCTTGTCTTTGGTGTAGTATTGGAGACTAATTTGCTTAACAGATGCCAGGGAATCAAAAGAAGCTATCAGGTACTTAATGAAAAGAATAATATCGGCCTGTTGCAGGTTTACTTCCTCTTTTTTGGCGGTTAGGCTAGATAACTTTAGCAGCTGATTTACCAGGCTTAGCAATTTCTGACTATTCTTTTTAATCATTCCAGATTGATAAAGAACTTCGGTGTCTGAAGATTGTTCCAGTGCATTGGCCATGCCATTGATTACAGTAAGGGGTGTACGGAATTCATGTGTAATGTTGGTGTAGATATTAGTCTTCAAATCATCTATTTCCTTCAAGCGCTGTCCCTCAGCAATGGCCATTTTTCTGGTCAATAAAGTGCGGTACAATAGGTAGAACGTCACTGCAATTGTCAGTACATAAATAGCGTAGGCAAACCAGGTATGATACCAGGGAGGGCTGATGGTGAAGGTGTAGGAAATCGGTTCAGACCATGCGCCCGTATAATCGATGGCTTTAACGCCTAAGGTAAAGCTACCGTACGGAAGATTTCGATAGTCTATTCTGGCATTTGTTTGAGGAACACTCCAATCTTTATCCACTCCTTTTAAATAAAAACTATATCGAATCCTTCCGGGGGCGTGCCAGTCAATTGCGGAGGCATGAAAGCTTAAATGATTCAAGCGGTACGGTACAGTGAGGTCTTCAGGAAGATTATAGAAAGGCGTAACACGACTCAAACTCAGGCGATCATCGAATTCAAAAGGAGCCTTTTGCTCGTCCCCTGTCTGGGGCAGACTTCGGTAATCAATGGATTTATCATTGATTTTTATATCCGCAATCTTTAGTTCAAGGGAAGCCTTTTCAGCCCTGCCAAACTGCTCTAGATCAAGGACTACTGTCCCGCCTAAATTACCTACCCATAATTTGTTTTGCTCATCAACTAAAATATTACCAGTTGAAAGGTTTTGCTGCCCTAGTACATCTGACTTATCCAAGTTGGTAAACTGCTTTTCTTCGGGATCAAAGATGCTAATCCCCTTTTGTGTAGAGATCCAAATCTTTTCATCATGCAACATCATGGAAAAGATTTTGTGGTGAATCAAACCATCTTCAACCGAGAAATTTTCAAAAGAATCACCATCATATTTACTGAGACCATCCTCCGTACCAAACCATAGGTTCCCCTGTTGATCTTCAAGTATGGATTGTACAGAATTATGAATAAGGCCTTCATCCGTGCTTAATAGGGTGAAGAAGTTTCCGTCATAGTGACATACTCCACGACCTTGAGTGCCGAACCAGAAGTGCCCTTTACTATCCTCAAAAATGGCATATACATCATCACTGACAAATCCATACTGTTCAGCGAATTGCGTGAAACCATTCCCATCAAAGCGAATGACTCCGCCTGCATAAGTACCTAGCCAGATATGCCCGGTTTTGTCTTGCAGTAGGGCCCGAACATCACCTAAGCTCAAGCCATTCTCCTGGGTATAGTCCTTTATCCCTGTCTGGCTAAGCACACACACACCTCCGGAGACACCCACCCATACATTCTGATCTTTATCTATTAAGATGCTACCAATACTTCGTTTAATCCGGCTCTCCTTATTGGTCACATGAGTTAAATGATCCCCATCATATTTGAATAGGCCATTAGAAGTCCCCAACCACTTATTCTCCTTCTGATCTTGAGTCATACAAAGTACCTCACCAAAATTGACAAGCCCATCGTGGCCTATTTGCTGAAATCCATCTGGATTTAGGCGATTTACGCCATTGTCCATGGTACAGGCCCAAATGATCTCCTCCTTATCCTGGAAGACAAATTTGACGTCATTGCTACTGAGTCCAACTTTCTCCGTATAATTAGTGATGGTATTCCCCTCGAATTTCGCTATTCCTCCGTCCAAAATACCTAACCAAAGCGCTCCATCCTGTTCCTCTAGAATTGATGTCACAAGACTGCCTGTTAATCCTTGTTCCGTGGTATATCGCTCCAACCTCTCCCCATCAAATTTGACAAGTCCATTTCCCCATGTACCAAACCACATGTTTCCAGATTGATCTTCCAAAATTGAGTGAACATCATTGCCTCCTTTTCCTTGCCCAAGATCAAAGTGTACAAATTGTTGTCCATCAAATTTATGAATGCCCGATCCCTCACCAGTCCCGACCCATAATTGATGTTTGCTATCTTCATAAATCGATAAGACTTCATTGTATGCCAAGCCTTCACGGGTGGTATAATGAGTAAACTGCTCACCATCATAACGACAAAGTCCCCCTCTAGTCCCAAACCACATATTTCCTTTATGATCCTCAATAATACTTAGGACGAAATTATTGGCAAGTCCATCCTGGCTGGTAAAGCTGGTGAAGTACTCACCATCAAAGCACGTGACTCCCCCTGAGCCAGTTCCAAACCAAATATTCCCTTTACTGTCCTCATAAATGGCAAAGACATAATTGCCGCTGAGGCCTTCGCTTTCGGAGAATTGATCAAATCGATCGCCATTAAAGCGAATAGCTCCACTCCCAAGGGAACCAAACCATAGATCTCCACGTCTATCCTGAATCATGGTCCAAAAGGAGGAGGTAGTCATATTTTGATCAATACCCCAGTGCCTGATGTCTACTTGTGACCCCTTGACGGTTCCTGGTTGCAAGGCGTCCGTTGATACAGGATATTTAACCTTTGTCGTCTTTCCTTTGGAGGGGATTCTTTTCAAATCGGAATCTCTAATAAATGGCATAGTATCCCCTCGGGTAATACTTATTGTAGGCGGTTTGAGCACTTCTCTTGCAGGCCTGATTTGGACCGCTTCTTTGGTCTCTTCAATGGCCAATAACTTCGGAGCCTTGCTTGAGTCCATGGGAATGTATTTTCCCTCAATACGGATGGGTATGCCAGTGGGTATGCTATCGCCATTGCTATTGACGAGGTAAGTAGGAGAATCCTGTTTACTGGATTTAGCTGCTCGTTCTACCTCTCTTCCTTTGCTTTCTTGCTGGCATGAAAAGACCATTAGTACAAAGAACACAGCGATGCTATGTAAAGGACGTGATGTCATAATGGTCCAGCTTATCGTAAATCCAGTTATTCTGCTTCTAAAATACAAATCAAAAGTTACTGCATCATCGTACCCAAGTAGATGAATTTATTGAGTGCATGTCATCTGTTAGTTGTAGCCATACGAATCTTCCTTATTGGCAGTAATATCAAGCTGTTACAAAGCCTTCTAGCTCACCACCAATGCAGAATGTGTGACTATTAGACAAGAAAATTACACACTATTTATGCAATTCCTTCTAACAGTGCATCCTATCCTAAAAAACCAAATATCATGAAAAAACTATTCTTGTTTTTCTCACTTGCCGCTCTACTCTCCGCCTTTGAAATGTATACCCACCCCGAACCTTTCTATGAAATAAAGGGAGAAGTGCTTGAAGACGGAACCGGAACACCTTTGATTGGTGTGACGGTCATGGAAAAGGGAACGAAAAATGGAGTCATGACCGATGTTGATGGGAAGTTCCTTTTAAAATCCACTAATCCATGTGTAAGCCTAGTATTATCCTATACGGGCTACCAGCAACAAGAGCATTCCAAGGTTTGTCATACTGAAGAGCACAAATTCAATTTAATACCCGATGCTCCCGCCCTTGATGAAGTCGTGGTCATCGGATATGAAAGTAAGCCAAAACCCAAGAAAGACCGTAGAAAATACAAGAGAAGTCAACTAGCAGCTGGCCAGAGTATGGCGCTAATGCAAAGAAGTATGCCCGCCCCCGCCCGTCCCTATTCCCCCCAACCCTTACAGACAGAAGACTATAGTACGATCACCGAAAACAGATTTTTGAGTCCACTAAACGAGCCTCTATCTACCTTTTCCATCGACGTCGATGCGGCCTCCTACAGTAATGTAAGGCGCTTCATCCAGAACGGAAATCTGCCTCCGAAGGATGCTGTCCGGATCGAAGAAATGGTGAACTACTTTGAATATGATTATCCCGCTGCGACGGGAGAACATCCTTTTTCCGTGATTAGCGAGATGGGGCCAAGCCCATGGGCACCAGAACACCGGCTTCTGCATATAGGGATGAAAGCTGAGCAAATCCCTTCCGGAAATCTTCCGCCATCTAATTTTGTATTTCTACTTGATGTATCTGGAAGTATGAACGCTAGCAATAAATTGCCGCTTTTGAAATCTGCCTTTAAGTTGTTGGTAGATCAGTTGCGACCCAACGATAAGGTATCTATCGTAGTTTATGCCGGGGCAGCAGGTCTAGTACTTCCCAGCACAAAAGGTAGTAACAAACCCAAGATCAAGGAGGCTTTTGATCAATTGCAAGCCGGCGGGTCGACCGCTGGAGGGGCTGGGATTAAATTGGCGTACAAGATTGCTCGCGAGAATTTTGTACAACAGGGAAACAATCGTGTGATCCTTGCGACTGACGGTGACTTTAATATTGGAGCGAGTTCCGATGCAGAGATGGTGCGCTTCATTGAAAAAGAGCGCGAGAGTGGTGTATTTCTAACGGTGCTTGGTTTTGGTATGGGCAATTACAAGGACAACAAGATGCAACAACTGGCCAACAAAGGCAATGGTAATCACGCCTATATCGACAACCTGCAGGAAGCTAAGAAAGTATTGGTGAATGAATTTGGTGCTACCATGTACGCTGTAGCAAAAGACGTGAAGCTGCAAGTAGAGTTCAACCCCAACAAGGTGCAGGCTTACCGCCTGATTGGATACGAAAACCGCATGCTCAATAAGGAAGATTTTAATGATGATACTAAAGATGCAGGTGAACTCGGGGCAGGACATACTGTCACTGCTATCTACGAGATTATTCCGACGGGGGTAAAAACAGATTTGCTGGCGAAAGTAGATGACTTGAAATATCAATCTGTGCAAAACACGACTTCCAGCGGATCAGGAGAATGGTGTCATGTCAAATTGCGCTACAAGCAGCCAGATGGAGCGAAGAGTAAGCTGTTGGAACAAAGCATCGCGCCAGAAGCAAAATCAGCTAAGACCTCGGATAACTTCCGTTGGTCAGCAGCGGTGGCGGGCTTCGGCTTGTCCTTGAGAGACTCGCCCTTCAAAGGGAATGTGAGCTATGCTTTGATCCGAGAATTAGCCAAGTCTGCTAAGGGGAAAGATCCTAATGGTTATCGAAAGGAATTTATCGATTTGGTGGATCAGGTGGAACAACTGAAAAGCAAAATCACTGCGGACAAATGATCGTCAGCAGTAAGCACATGAGCAGTTGACCTTTTCAATAAATTAATTCAACGCCAGCTAGATGATATCACCTAGCTGGCGTTTTTATTGTGTTTAACAGCTTTTAATTTCAATAAAATTAGCTTACGGCACGATTGTTGATGGAAGTCTGGATAGCCTTTGGGTAGGCTTTATTGACTCAAGCGCTCTATACACAATAACTTTTAAGACACAGAACAAGACTAGATCTTCCTGCGTTTCATATAAAAGCGCTTAGGAAAGTAACATAAACATGATACTCCTTTCCTATTGGCAGATCTGCCCTGAACATAGTTTCCCTGTACTTTTTTGCTAGCCATAAATAAACAAAAAACATCAGATGTTTCACGCCAGCTTGTCGCATGAGCTGGAGGAGCACCCTGAATTGATGTTTTGATCAGAAAAAATAAGCTCTTTAAATAGCTACCAGGCTCTTTTATGGAAAGGGGGGCTTTGGGTAGCGCCTACTTTACTTGGAAAGTTGAATCACAGTTACTTGTATTATTTCTGCAGCATTACTTTACACAATCCAATCAAAACATGTATACAGGAAATGAAAAAACCGTAATCACTAGAGAAACGGCCGTTTCGAACATTAGTGAAACGATGACAGGGAGACATGTTGACTTTGATTCCACTTATCTTAGTCGACAAGCCTTGGGAGATCTTTTACAGGTAGAAAACGCCGTAGGCATTCGGTTCTACATGGGGAAGGTAGAGGAAGAAGGCAAAACTTACAAAACCCTAATTGCCGTGGCAGTGGATGCCGACGGCAACGATCTTACCGACAATGGAGAGGTCCTTTTGGGAGATAAGCCTTGCCCAATTCACTGTGGTGGAGATGGTATGTGGCCCTAACTAGTAAGAAGACCAATATTAAATATTGTGGGAAAGTTCTGGTATTTTTACTTTCCCACTTTATTTGTACTTGTGTCGAGAATAATAGTCTCATTACATGATAAGATTACTGACACCTTTAACCCAAATATTACTCTTAGCTCTTGTGATCCAAATGGTATCCTATCCTTTGGTCGCACAGGAATCTGGAATCTCCATACCTTTTCATTTTCTTGCCCAGGATCAAGGTCTTCAGGATTTAAATAACGCCTTCGTATCAAAGGATTCTAGAGGCTTTATCTGGATTAGTAGCTTCGAAAATGGACTATTTCGCTACGATGGCAAATCCTTCGAAAACTATAAAACAAACCCCACCGATCCTAACTCCATAGGTACCAATCATATTACCAGTCCCTGCTTTGAGGATGAAGAGGGTAATCTATGGTTTTCGAGCTATGATGCCATCAACTGTTACGTGCGGAAGTCGGGGAATTTCAAAACCTATCGGATTAGCGATTCCACGGGCACAGCATTAAAAAACTTCTATTCCGCATTTCATTTAGATCAACAAAAAAATCTATGGGTCCGCCTGGGAGATAGAGGAGGCGCTCTATTTCTTTTCAATATTGAAACGGGAGAAGCATCTTACCAACATCAAATGTACGGGCAAAGATTCTCAGTAGTACAGGATCAGGCCGGGAGAGTTACAGACGTATTATCTACTATGGTGTCGCCTCGCCGAGGGGCCATACTGTATAAATATGATAATTTGGGAGCGCTCGATTCTGAAGTGGCATTGCTAAGTCCAGAATCCATCCAGCGCAAAGTCACTACTTATCAGTCCTATATATCAGCATCAGGTGGGGCATGGATTGGAACTTCCGCAGGTTTGGCGGAAGTTGCTGATGTGAATGATCCAGCGTCAGAAACAACCTTTATCCCCACCTTCAATAAGGACACGGTTGGCTGGGCTTGGTCTATCGTCCCTTTTGACGACTCCCATTTACTGGTTTCCACGACTAGACAAGGGCTACTCCTTTTCGATTTACAGGACAAAAAGTTCATTCAACGCGTGGCTGGAGATGAAACAGCCCCCTTTAGTATTAATCCTAAGCATCCTCTGTACGAATTGTATTTGGATTCAGATTCTATATTGTGGGTGACGAGTTATACCAATGGATTGTATTACGGCAGTCCCCAAAAGAAAAAATTTGAACAGCTTAGAGGACAAGAATCCCTGTCAACTATACCTGAGCTTCGCTATTTAGCAGAAGATGCGAACGGCGATGTCTGGGGGATGGAGCCCAAGGGTACGGTATGGCGCTTTGAAGCAGAGACAGAGGTGGCCACGGAAGTGACCTTCCCGAAGGCAGAGTTTAACAGTTTTAAAGCTCCAGCCGCCTTATTTAAAGGGCAGAATGGGCGGATTTGGTTCGCTGATGGTGGTAAGCTATATCTTTGGGAAGACGAAAAATTGTTACCCATTGATACCTTGGGGAAGACCGTAGACAATCTTTTCGAGTTGAAGAGTGGAAAGGTTCTACTCACCTCATCCGAACGCACTTTCTTACTAGATCCTTTGGGAAATGGAGAATATCGCAGGTCTAGCTTTCAAGACCCAGATAATGGTGAAGACACCTGGTTTACTGCGGCCGTGCAAGATGCAGAAGGAAGAATCTATTTGTCCCTAGATTATAATCGTATTGTCGTTTTTCAGGAATCGTCGGAGGGGCTAGTAGACATTGCTCAAATAGAAAACCCTTCCCACTTCTGGGGAGCCTATGAAGATATCGACAATAATTGTATTTGGTTAACTACGCCGGTGGGCTTAGGCCGGCTAGATAAGGAGACATATCAATTTGAAGGCACCAACGCTGATGTAGGCCTTGGCACTTGCTGGGGCCTGCTGGCCGACCAGGATAAAAACCTTTGGTTAAGTAATGGAGATGGATTACATCGGTATTCCACGAAAGACAAGGGTTTACATTCCTACCACCCGGCAGACGGTAGTTTTCGGACAGGATATACTCGGTATGCCTCTTTGCAGCGGTCAAATGGTGAAATGTGGTTTGGTGGAAGGGAAGGAATAACGGTATTTGATCCAAATGAGATAGAATTGCTCACTAGCGCTCCTCAAATTCAATTGAAAAGTCTGAAGGTCCATGGGAAGCCCTACCAAACCACTGATTCTACTCAGATCAGTGAAGTTAGTTCCTTTGAGCTGGGCCCAGGACAGAATTATCTTGAATTTGAGTTTGTGGCGCTAGAATATAGTGATCCTTCAGCGATTCAATACCAGTTTAGGCTGGATCGTTATGATCGAGATTGGGTAAATGCAGGTACGTTGACCCGGGTAGCTTATCAGAAGTTGCCTCCAGGATACTACACTCTTCATGTACGAGCCACGAATTCGGACGGACTTTGGTCCAACCCTAAGGAATTCAAGCTTACGATTCGCCCCTGGTTCTATCAAACACGCTGGTTTCAAGGAGCCATGCTCTTGCTCCTCATCTTGATCGGATATATGTTCTATCGGGCGCATCTCAAGCGGCGATTGAGAGAAGAGGCGGTGAAAAACTTACAGGAGTTGAATGCCTTTAAATCTCGCTTCTTTACCAATATTACGCATGAGTTCCGCTCTCCTTTGAACATTATTCTTTCTTACTTAGACACCGCCTTACAGCGAAACAAGAGTTTGAAGAAGGGAAACTTGGAGATCATGCAGCGGAGTGGCACACAACTGCTGTATTTAGTCAACCAAATACTAGATCTCCGGCGCATGGAGGTAGCTAAGGTTGAAGTACAGTATGAAGAAATGGATGTGTCAAGATTATCAAAGGCAGTTGTTGATGATTTTCAAAAGTTGGCCTATGGGAAAGGAATCAAGCTTGAATATGAAAGCGAATTTCCGGAATTGATGACCTATAGCGACCGGGAGAAACTCCGGAAGATATTGTCTAATCTAGTTTCTAACGCCATTAAGTTCACTTCTCGAGGAGGAGTGGTAAAGATGTGCGTAGATGAAAAGAACGAAGATGTCAGCTTTATTGTGACCGATACTGGAATAGGGATTGCCAAGGAAAAACTTCCTCATATTTTTGAGCAATTCTATCAGGCACACGATGAAAACACCAACAAGTTTGGTAGCGGAGTGGGGCTAGCGCTTTCACAAGAACTAGCACAAGCTATGGGAGGGAAAATCACGGTGCAAAGTAAAGTTGGGCAGGGAAGTACCTTTGCCCTTACTCTACCTAGGATAGCAATGGATCAGGAAGAGCTGGACGGCCTATCCTCCCATACCAAGGAGGACTTCATGGCTGCTGGAGATGTGAGCTTTGATCCTGTTGATGCCGATGTGGATACGGAAGCCCTTGCCGAGCAATTGTATGTAGAGGCTATCGAAGAGCGAGAAGGGAAACCGCTGGTGTTAATCGTAGAAGATAATGCTAATTTCAGAACCTATATCCAAGAAATACTAGCTCCTCATTATCGAACGATAATTAGAAGCAATGGAGAGGATGGCTTGAAAGCGGCTCTGAAGTTAGTCCCAGATCTGGTGGTTACTGATGTGAAAATGCCCATCATGGATGGTTATGACCTGACTGCAGCTCTAAAGGCAAATGCAACTACCTGTCATATACCAATCATCTTGCTAACGGGCTTGGATGATATCGATGCGAGAGTGAAGGGGATACAAACAGGGGCAGACATCTATCTCAATAAGCCCTTTCATGAGCAAGAACTACTTTCCTGGATAACCAATCTTTTGAAACTTAGAGAAAAACTACAAGGATTCTATCGAGGAATTGGCGTTTCGACCACAGATGAATCGCAAGAACCGCACGAAACAAATGACCCGGATCGAGAATTTATCCGCAAGGTTAGGAAGGCTATTGAAGAGAACTTTCACCGAGAGACATTTTCAGTCAAGGAGCTCAGTGAAATGATGAATATGGAATACGTCACCTTCTATAGAAAGTTTAAAGCCATCATGAATGAAAACGCCAAAAAGGCGATTCAAGATAGGAGGCTAAGCAAGGCCAGGCAATTACTCATAAGTGAGCCTTCAAAGCAGATTCGGGAAATCGCATTTGAAGTAGGATTTAGCGATCCCGGGTACTTTTCTAAAACTTTTCGGGAAGCTGTAAAGATGACTCCAAAGGAATTTAGAGAGCAAACTTCTTGATTGGATAAGCCCTTTCACTCCTCGGTTTCTATCCGCCAGGTGGATGGTCTTTCTGTAGAAATGGACTGCTTAAGGTATGTTAAGTCCTTCAATGTTAACTGAATGTAAAAAGAGGTGCTAAATCTAACACTGTGAAAGATTATTCCCATGTCTTGCAACAATACTCCCATCTTCTGCAAGATTTTTTCTAGACCTTTACAATGTTTTGAACATGCAATGAGCGCTTTCGACAAATTGGCCTTGGTCAATATAAATGTCCAGGGGTGAGCTTGTCTCACTCCAAAAAACCAAGCACTCCCCCAAATATGAAAACTAGACCCCAAAGAAACAAAGCAAACAAGCATAGAAAGGGATGGATGGAATCTCTCTAAAACTGGGTCATGCCTTCTCTCCCCCCAAATGTAATTTTCCTCCACCTTTCTGTAAGAAATCTCCCCTTAAGAACGCACGAGTTATTGTAACTTGTGTTCAAATATAACCCCAAGGTTGTTAGTCAAAGGTGGTTTACATAGACGAGCACAATGTCGATGTGTAGTCTATCTCAAAAAACCAGATATTGTTTTGACGACCAACAGTTAAAACCCTATTTGTTTGCACGCCGGATAATGTAGCCAATTGATTCAACCCCAAGTGCTATACATTATCCGGTTCTTTTTTGGATTTATATCTTCCTTGTCCCTGAAGAGTAGGAATATGATCTGTTCGGGAAGCACATTAGTCAACGTTCCCGATCATCCCCTAAAATGTAAGAAGATTTGCTGTTGGTATTACCCTCGGCCAGACCTATTTCTTTGCTGCCTTTTTTCTGGTAGCTCTTTTAGCTTTTTCCAAAACAACTACAGACAATGGCGGTAAGCTTAATTCAAGATAGTGTGGTCGACCATGCCAAGTACCCTGTGTAGTCTTGAGTTTATTACCGGTATGATCTCCACTCCCTCCGTATGATTTTTCATTACTATTCAGCACCTCATTGTAGGTCCCTTTGAAAGGAACTCCCACCTTGTATCCTTCCCGGACCACTGGTGTGAAATTGCAAATCACAATAAGTGGTTTTTCTTCATCCTCCCCTTTGCGTATAAAGGATAGTACACTATTCTGATGATCACCTAAGTCGATCCACTCAAAACCGTTCTGATCGAACTGCTTTTCGTGTAAGGCAGAAGTCTTACGATAATAATGGTTGAGTTCTTTCACCCAGCTTTGTACGCCTTTATGATATTCAAATTCAAGCAAGCCCCATTCTAGTCCATTCTCAAGACTCCATTCACTGGTTTGCCCAAATTCTCCTCCCATGAACAACAGTTGTGATCCAGGGTGGGTGAACATATATCCGTATAGCAAGCGAAGATTGGCGAAGCGCTGCCACTCATCACCTGGCATTCTGGAAATGATCGATCCTTTACCATGCACTACCTCATCGTGAGAAAGTGGCAATTGAAAGTTTTCGGTAAAGGCATATACTAAGCTAAAGGTGATTTCATTGTGGTGATATCGGCGGTGGACTGGATCTTTCTTGAAGTAATTAAGCGTGTCGTGCATCCAACCCATCATCCATTTCTGTCCAAACCCTAAGCCCCCGGTGTAGGTAGGGCGGGAAACACCAGACCAAGAGGTAGACTCCTCTGCAATTGTGACTGCATCAGGGCATTCTTTATATACGGCCTCATTGAATTCCTTCAAGAACGAAATGGCTTCTAAATTCTCATTACCACCGTACTTATTCGGAATCCACTGCCCTTCCTCTCTTGAATAATCTAGATAAAGCATGGAGGCTACAGCGTCCACTCGTAGCCCATCAATATGATACTGCTTTAGCCAAAATAGCGCATTGGAAATAAGGAAGCTTCGCACTTCATTTCGGCCATAGTTAAAAATACAACTCTTCCAATCTGGGTGGAAGCCTTGCCGCGGATCGGCATGATCGTACAAATGTGTTCCGTCAAAATCAGCCAGCCCGTGTGCATCATTAGGAAAGTGTGAAGGTACCCAGTCTAGCAATACGCCGATCCCTGCCTGATGGAACTTATCTACGAGATACATGAAGTCTTCTGGTAGGCCAAAGCGTGAGGTAGGGGCAAAGTAACCTGTGATCTGGTAACCCCAAGAAGGAAAGTAGGGGTGTTCCATGACCGGCATGAATTCAATGTGCGTAAAGCCCATATCCTTCACATACTCTACCAGTTCATCAGCCATTTCGCGATAGCTCAAACTCTCCGCACCTCCTGCTTTTTTTCGCCAAGATCCAATATGACACTCATACACAGAATAAGGCTTATCTAATCCAGCCACGTCCTTTCGCTTCTTTAGCCAGTCTTTATCTTGCCACTCATACTCTAGATCCCATACAATAGAAGCCGTATTGGGGGGGATTTCCCAGAACAAGGCGAAGGGGTCACCTTTTTCCAAGGCCCTGCCATCTTTTGACAAGATGGCGTACTTGTATAATTCACCGCGACCGATTCCGGGAACAAAACCTTCCCATATGCCTGAATGATCCCATCTTGAATTCAATGGATGACTGGTTCTGTTCCAGCCATTGAAATTGCCCATGACGGCCACTTTTTCAGCATTAGGTGCCCATACGGCGAAATAGGTGCCCCACTGACCATCTACTTCGATGATATGGCTGCCTAGTTTTTCGTAAGCCTTGTAGTATTTTCCTGCCTTGAAAAGATTGGTGTCATAGTCAGTGAGTAGACTATGAGTGATGACATTAGACATATAGGTGCAATTGGTTTCTTACATTAATAGGATCTAGAATTAGGCGATTGCCAATCGTACACTAAGCTTGACTTTAGCATTTTGAGTCGATGTAAAACTTGTATAGCTCTTTCTCCTTTTCAAAATGCGAAAGTCTCGCTAAGACGCTGCAAATGTACTACTTATTGTATAAATTTCATTGGTAATGTAAGTGCATGTTTGGTGATCACCTTTTGGGCGGGAAATCGCCCTTTTTTATTGGAAGCGTAAAGAAAAAGTCATTCTAGGCTTTTAAACCCGGAATGACTTTTATTGAAGCATCTTCATACAAAAGTATGATAATAAGTAGATAGCTCCGGTCATGAGCAAAATGCATGAACCGCTATCCTTTTGTTTGTTCTAGTTCAAAGCGCTTACTACAGAATTTTCTACACCAAATGGGGTAGGAGCATAAGCATCAGCTTCGAAATCGTTCTCCCATTTCTCTCCGTCAATTAGGTAACGGAACTGGTACTCTTTCCCGCTTTCCAATTCAACAAGTGCTTTGAAAACACCAGCTTTCTTTTGCTTTTTCATGGGAATAGCTTCCTCTACATTCCAGTTGTTGAATTCTCCAACGATAGCAACAGAACTTGCTTCTGGAGCTGCTTCTAGAGGAAAAGAGAAAGTGGCCTTACAAACAGGCTTAGATTTAAGAAATTGCTTTTTGATCATGACTATGTTTATTTAAGAGGTTTATCAATATAGAAAATAAGAGAGGAGTAATTATTTACCCCCTTTCAATTCGTCCTGAAGTTTTGTCAACTTATCCCAATCACCTTTGGCAGCTAGCTTAGCTTGCTTTGGCCAGGTTTTAGGTTCGTGCATCTTGTAACGAGGTCCAGCTTCAGCCAAGAACTTTCTCAGGCTGGTAATTTTGGCTTTACCAAGATCTTCGAAAGTAAGGATTCCGTTTTCCTGAAGAATTTGTGCAATCTTAGGACCGATTCCTTCAATCTTCTTCAAATCATCCTTTTTGGCAGGAGCTTTAGCTACCGCTTTCTTAGGTGCTGCCTTTTTTGGCGCTGCTTTCTTTACAGGAGCTTTAGCTGCTACCGCTTTTTTCTTAGGTGCCGCTTTCTTCGGTGCTGGAGCAACGACAACTGCCTCCAAGGCCACCACAGAATTTTCAACTCCGTATGGCGTGGCCAGGTACGCATCAGCAGCCCAGTCATTGACCCATGTCGTGCCATCAACTAAATAACGGAATTCATATTGGCGTCCTGCATCTAGTTCAACACTAGCTTTGAATTCGGCTTTAGAGGCCTTCATAGGAACTCCTTGTTCCCAGATCCAATTGTTGAATTCGCCTAGTACTCTAACCTCACTTCCTCCATTTACAGCTTCCTTAGGAAGGGTAAAAGTAACTTTGCAAGTAGGCTTGTTTTTGAGATATTGTTTCTTAATCATCCTTTTGATTAATTAGGTTTCTCTAATAATGTTCGTGTATAAACAACACTAAGTATGATTTCAATACAAAGTTATGCGATATTTAATTGATTTTCAAAGAAAAATACTTTAAGACAGGATAGCCGCGAAATCTTGGAGAAAGCTTTTTTTCGGGTTGGAAATTCAAAATCGAAACCAAAAAAAGGTAATTTTTCGGCGGGCCAAATACGATTTTTAGAACTTAAAGGATTGCCAAATTATTTGAAAACTAAAAAAAATGTGATTTTGAATATTTTTTTTGAAAAACTTTGTCTGAAATCTGCGCTCGTATGATGTACTGAGGGTCAATCGACTAGCTAGAGCTTATCCGCTTTCAGACTTATACGGGTTTTCCCCTGTTTCTTCAGAAGTCTCTTGTTAGAGAAACATACTTGTGGAATATTTGAAATAATTATTTATATTTGAAGCGTCGATTAGGGATTATCTTACTGTCTCCTCCATACCCTAATTCAATCGACGACCTCATTAAGTCTCTTCATTCTAATAGAACATTCTTCGGAATTTTCTTTGTACTCAATCAGTAAAGTTAAAGGCTCCCATCTGCAATAGGCACATGTTAATGTGTTGCCCTCTTTCTATTTCCTCAATAGAACGGTATTTGAGGTAGGTGTTGCTATTGCCACTAGACCTGTTTTTAACTCATATTTATTCATAATTCAAAACCCATTCTATGGAACCATTTATTGGCATGATCGTAATGTTTGGTGGCAACTTTGCACCAAGAGGCTGGGCAAAATGTGACGGAACTTTGCTTGCTATCTCTCAGTATCAGGCGTTGTTCTCAATCCTGGGTACTACCTACGGAGGTGATGGACGTACTACTTTTGGATTACCTCCTTTAAGAGGGCGTGTACCTATGCACTATGGTCAAGGGCCTGGTTTGCCTAATCATCCTCTTGGTCAAAAGGCAGGTGTAGAAGACGTTACACTAAATACTAATCAAATTCCTTCACATACGCATGGAATCAATGCCTCTGGTACTTTGCGTGTGGTTCGTGAAGATGGAAATACAGCTGAACCAGCAGGAGCCGCTATTGCCAATGTGAGCCCTGATACCACCCATGCTTACAATAGTGGGACTGCTCCTGATGCAGACGCAGTTGCCGGCTCAATAGCACTTAATGTGCAGGCACTGAATACAGGCGGTAATCAGAGTCATACCAACATGCAACCTTACCTTGCGGTGAATTTCATCATTGCATTACAAGGAACTTACCCATCTAGAAACTAGATGATTTGTTTATGAAATAATGGAAACTTTGCTCCTGACAAAGTGGAGGGAGCAAAGTTCCAAATTTGTAGGTTAAAGCCTAGACCGCTAGGAATGCTAAGTTCCAATCTTTACCTTCCCCTTTAAATTGATCATTTAAGAAAGTATAGATATGTTGAAAGAATGGTGGGACGCATTGGACGCCCAATGGAAGAAAGCTTTTAATGAGGCTGTATTGGGTAATGGTCCAATCGAGAACCGACCAACTCGTACTGAGATGGAGGCTATTCACAATGCCACCGCATTGCGTTTTGCCGGACCAAGGGCTCCCTATCCAAATATGACTTTTGAGTTGACCGATACCGCTGGCTTAGCGCAATTGGATAAGGTAGAAACCCTAGTGGTGATTTTTCATTCCATTCAGGAATTGGGCGATCTATCCCATATGGAGGGACTTACCGGTTTATTCGTGAACAACTGTCAGCTTCAATCCTTGAAAGGAATTGAGAACTTATCGAATTTAAACCTCCTCTACGCCTCTACCAATGACATCAAGGATATCAAGCCCATTAAAAAGCTAACCAATCTTTCAGACTTTCAATTTCCTTACAACAAAATCTCCTCCCTGGAAGGCATCACCAATAAGCATACCACTAAGATGAAAAACTTCGTTTGTCTACCCAATGATGAGTTGCCTGATCGGGATATCATCAAGGTGGAGAATCGACTAGGGATTCGATGTAAGCGAGGTTAAGTACTTATCCATTACGGATTTACTCATATCGCAAAG
>CAJXPD010000083.1 GCA_913057785.1 uncultured Lewinella sp.
CATTTGGGCTCCAAAGAATGAATCGCAACTTGCCTTAATTAATTCCTATGAGTGATCCTAGATCGTTGGATGCGCTGCGTTTTTTCGAGCGGAAACAAGTACAACAGCTTTTCGAAGCATACGGCGTAGACACGGCTCAGGCCCGATTGATTCGATCTAATACCAACCTTATCTACAGTTGTGGGAACTTTATAATTCGGCTGACCCCAGCCTCCGTACGTACGAAGCTGCAGATTGAAAGTGAATTAGCTTGGCTGATCTATTTAGGAGAAAAAGGAGCCCCCGTGGTTAGATTGCTTTCTGGCCAAGAAGTCATCACTATTGAGGTTGAAGGGCATAAGTTTTTGGGGGTGATTTTTGCCAGAATTAAGGGTAGAAAGGTAGAAGCTAAGGATTGGAATGGGAATCACTTTGAAAGACTAGGACAGCTATCAGGTCAACTGCACAGATTAGGACAGGAATATCAATGGACAGGTGATTACGGGTATCAACATTGGAACGAAATTCCTGAGTTTCATAATTACCCTAAACTAGACGAAGCTTTCCCTTGGGGGATAGAACTGCATACAGCGGTGGTAAGTAAAATGATGACCTTGCCCGCCAAGGCGGCAAATTATGGCCTTATTCACTACGATATACATCACGGGAATTACTTGCTGTTAGAAGATGGTAACTTAGTGTTGTTCGACTTTGAGTTGTGCTGTCAATCTTGGTATATCCATGATGTTGCTACCGTTCTATACTATGCTTGCACGCATCCCCAGAGTCAAGCTTTCGTGAATTTTCAAGCCCATTTTTTAGAGCACTTTTGGTTGGGCTATCGAATGGAGTTTCCAATCCCTTCTGTTGAAGAGCAAGCCTATGTGCCAATATTTCTGTTGTATCGAGACCTTATGGTATATGGATATCTGCTGGACATCTGGGGAGGTAAGTCCCTGACGAAGCAACAAGAACAGTATCTGAAGCGAATGAAACGATCCATTGCCGATCGGAAAGAAATTTTTGAGCACTTATAAGCACCATTACCTCCCAGAGGTGCATCTAACTTATTACATGAATGTCCGGACAATTTTCCGATATGTATTTCGCGCCCTTCTAGGCCTCTTGGCTGCCATTCTGCTGTATCTCCTTACCGCCTTGATTCTTTCTAGGATTCCAACACATCCTAAAAGCTATTCCTGTGAGTCCTCTGGCTCTTATTTCGTAACGACAAATGGAGTTCACCTTGATGTAATCGTACCCAGTAGTTTTTTCAAAGGAGATCGTTGGGAGGGGCTAGTCTTGCCAGATCACATTCAGTATGTGGCGATCGGTTGGGGAGATAAAGGCTTCTATTTGGAAACACCGACTTGGGATGACCTAAAACTGTCTACCGCCCTAAAGGCACTTTTCTGGGACAGTGAAACAGCCATGCATCTGACCTATTATCGAAGGCCCTTGACCGATTGGAAGAAACTGACACTTTGCCCTGAGCAAGCTCTGGCTTTAGAGGAATATGTATATGCATCTTTTCAAATAACGCAGTCTGGGCAGATTGTCGAAATCCCGGGTTCGGGCTATACCGCGCAAGATGTATTTTTCGAAGCGCAGGGTAGTTATTCGATTTTCCGTACCTGCAATAACTGGGCGAACCAGGCTTTGAAGGCAGCTCAGGTGAGAACAGCCCTCTGGGCTCCATTTGACTGGGCGGTACTACGGTATCTATAGATAGAGTGGCTCTGGTTTTAGGGTCTATCAACTACTACTTTGAAGTTCCTTGGGAAGCCATCCACGATGACTTGCACTAGATATAATCCATCTGCATCGGCAAAATCAGATAGGTCTCGCACGATTTCTTCGTTGGCCTGGCGCTCTATGCCTTCCGACAATAAGAGCCTACCATAATTATCGTACACTCTAAGGTGACCTTCTTTCATTTCCTCTGATGAGATACGTATTCTGAGTACATCTTGTGTTGGGTTTGGATACACCTCTATTTGACTCCAAGTGTTACAATTCATCAAGGCTTGAGCGCTCGAAAGTGGCAACTTGCTTATACCAGGGCTAATTGGACCTACTATATTTCCCTTCTTGATGGATAAAAAGGGGATGCCACAAGCTGGTATAGTAAAGGAGAATTTGCTCCTGATTTGTGTGTCTCGACGATAAAGTGCAAAAATAAAATCCTCGTTCTTCTGCAGTGTACTCAAGTCGACCTGACAACTGGTTCCAGAAAAGTCATAGGCGCTGATTTCTTCTTCCTTCACATCTCCGTAAATTACTTGTTTGACTATAATTTCGATTCCACCCTCTACGAAATCTTTCAACTTACCCCTTACGATCACCTGAGGGTTGTCTGGATCGTCAAAATACAGGGTTTCGCAGAAGGTGTTGATCGAAATGCAGGAACAGGCGGTGCTTCTTGAGCATACAAGTAAGAAAGGGAATAGGAGTAGTACGTTAATCTTTCTTATCATTGATCTTGCGGTTTTCTTGTGACTAAAAGATCATCGCCGGTTTAGAGAGAATCTGATCTATATACTTATCTCTGAATAACGATCTTTACTACCTCCCGTCTGCCGATCAACTCTACTTCCAAGAAGTAGACTCCAGGTGCAAGACGGCTAACATCAATCGTCTCTTCCCAAAGATCATTTCCGTCTATTGAGAAGTTCGAAACCTCTTGTCCAATGGCATTGATGAAACGAGCCGAGCCGGAAATCTGCCCCCCAAGGGTTAGTTGTACTTCAAGTTGATTAGCTGCCGGAACTGGCCCAAGACGCATCTCCAGACCTCCACTGATGGGCGGTAGGTCACCACAATCACCGATCGTATCGAAGTCCTCGAGAGGAATGCTTTTGATCCCGGGAGCTACATTCCCTTTAACAATTCCATTTTCTACCTCCAGCACATTCACACCACAAATACTGATGAAATACCTGGATTCACCTTGAGATTCTCTCCAGTCTGGACTCAAGGAAAAAATGAATTCTTGGCCATTTTCAAAGTCATCTGTCCACATACCACAATCGGCTCCATCTCCATCTCTTACGAATAGACTTTGCCCGTCCATACTGCCATGCAACGTTTGAAAGACTTCCACACGCATTCCACCATTTTCGCGCCGCACTTTTTTGCCATAGACAATCAGGTGAGCGTTAATGGTATCGGTGCCGAAGGTCTGAGATTCACAGAAGGTTTCTACATAGGCGCAAGAGCAAGCCAAAAGCTTGGAGTTACTCAATAGCAAACAAAGGGACAATGAGATAAAAGTGTATACAATTTTCATCATGAGTTTTTTCAACGAGGATTGTTAAGTCTTTTCTAGGTATCGCACAGATAGACCTTCCATCTGGTCGGGAAGGTTGGGTCAATAGGCATGTCAAGCGGTGAATTCCTTTTAATGCTCAGTTTTTGACTAATAAAATTCCACAACTTAATCACTTAAGGCTTCCAATTAATCATCTGCCGAGGACTCGCGGCAAAAAAAGTAGCTATTTACAACTAAAACAGATTAACCCAGATGGAAAATGCAGTTATACCGGTTGTGATAAGACGTCTGATCGGGTCAAGCGTTCTTATAGGTTTCCTGCTTTTATCCATGTTCTTCCTGTTTCAATTCAACAGAAAGATAGAAGCTGTAAATGGGTGGAGCATTAATGGAACTGTAGTAATACCAGATTGGGGTTGGGGGGCGATTTCTGCTACAGTGATCTGTTCCTTATTACTATTGGTGCGTTTTGGAGTTCAACAAATCAGAAGAGAAGAACAACTGAAGCTAGAATTTGAGCGCCGATTGTCGAAGGTAGAAATGGGTGCCTTGCGATCCCAAATGAATCCGCACTTCATCTTCAATTGCTTAAATTCTATAGATTATTACATCCTCAAGGCCGAAACGGAAAAAGCATCTGAATACCTAAATCGATTTTCTAGACTCATTCGACTGATCTTGCAAAATTCAAGAAAGAATCAAGTGAATCTGAAAGACGAATTGGAGGCACTTCGCTTGTATATTGAAATGGAAACCCTCCGTTTCCAAGGGCAGTTTGTCTACACCATACAGATAAAGAACGGCCTGGTACCGGTTGATCATGAGATTCCGCCTATGTTGTTACAGCCCTATGTAGAAAATGCCATCTGGCATGGTCTCCTGCATAGTAGTGGGATTGGGAGGTTGGATATCATACTGGCTTTGGAGGGGCACACTTTGCTTTGTGTGATTGAGGATAATGGAGTAGGACGGGAATACGTGCAGGAAATGAACGCCAACTCAAGACTGAAGACTAGATCGATGGGAACCAAGATTACAGAAGATCGGCTGGAACTCTTCAGCAGGCTCTATCATAATGAAGCCTCGGTGCAAATAATTGACCTGAAAGACAAGGGCGGAGCTGCCCTTGGCACAAGAGTAGAGCTCACCATTCCGGTACAATAAAGACTTGCTCTATGCTCATAAGACTACTTTACCTAGGGATCGGCTTTTATGTCTACCTATTTTCACAATTAACCATCTTGCTCCTGATTGCATTTACAGGAAATCTGTATCCCGAACTTGGAATGGATGGTCCAGCAGAACGTCCAATTGTTGATGCTCTGCTGATCGATACTGGACTTATTTTGCTATTTGGACTTCAACATTCTTTGATGTCGAGACGGCGAGTGAAGGATTGGCTGAGGATGTGGCTTCCTAGGCCATTGGAACGATCCTTTTTTTGCTTAATGGCCAGCCTCTGCCTTTTGCTCTTGATCTTTGGCTGGCAGCCGATCCCGGGATACCTGTGGAGTGTGGATTCCCTTGCGGGTCGGTGTTTTTTCTACTTCCTGTTCTTTATCGGCTGGATTGTGATGTTTACTGCCACTTTCCTAATTAATCATTGGGATTTATTTGGTTTAAGGCAAGTCTATCTTTTTTGGCAACAAAGGCCTTACACAGCCCTTGTCTATAGGAACCCATTCCTATACAAGAAGCTAAGACACCCGCTTTACCTGGGCTTTCTGATTGCTTTTTGGGCTAGTCCCAAGATGAGTTATGCTCACTTCATTTTTGCGCTTCTAATGACCGGATATATATTGATCGGCATCCGTTGGGAAGAACGGGATTTAATCAGGGATTTTGGTGATATTTATCGTGATTACAAAAGCAAAGTGCCAAAGCTATTCCCGAGACCTTAGTCCTTTCCTGAAAGTCCTTAAGCTACGTCTGATAATTCCCCTAATGCGTGAAATAGATTTTATCTATTCACCAAAACTCCTATCTTTAGGCACCTGGCCGCCTGGCCTGGATTTTATAAGTATGAAACCTAATTACCTATCATGAGTAGACTGCTCTACCTCGTAATTATTCTATTATTTATGTCGACCTGTCAGAGTGGCCCGAAGGTGTATGAATCCTTCGAGGAATATCCTGTTTATAACGGAACTGATCTTGGACTTAGTTATAGTCCGGAAGCCTCCGTGTTTAAGGTTTGGAGCCCCGCTGTAGAAGCGATGCAAGTCAAATTGTATGACCAAGGATTAGGGGGCGATCCCATCAGAGAAGAAGCCATGAAATTGGGGAATGATGGCGTTTGGGAAATTTCCTTGTCGGGAGATTTAAAGGGGAAATATTATGCTTTTCAAGCCAAGGCTGATGGCGAATGGCGAGATGAAGTGCCTGATCCTTATGTTAAAGCAGTTGGAACAAATGGTCGACGGGGAATGATTGTCGATTTAGTGGACACTAACCCAGAAGGCTGGGATTCGGATGAGCGACCAGCACTTGCGGGTTTTAACGACATCATCATTTATGAATTACACGTTCGGGATGTTTCTATGGATCCAAATTCCGGGATCGAAAACAAGGGCAAGTTCTTGGGCCTTGCCGAGACCGGTACTCAAACCGCGGAGGGCCTGTCAACAGGATTAGATCATATCAAGGATTTGGGCGTAACCCATGTTCATCTGCTACCTTCTTATGACTTCCTTTCCGTAGATGAGACTAAGCTAGAAGACAACAAATTCAATTGGGGGTACGATCCGCTCAATTACAATACACCAGAGGGAAGCTATTCTACTAACCCAGAGGATGGCAACGTACGAATTAGAGAGTTTAAGCAATTGATCAAGACGCTGCATGATAATGGTCTACGGGTCATCTTGGATGTGGTGTATAACCATACAGGAGCTACAGAACCATCTAATTTTAACCAGCTAGTTCCAGGATATTATTACCGACAGAATGAGGAAGGTGGATTCTCAGACGCTTCAGCCTGTGGGAATGAAACGGCCTCTGACCGGGCGATGATGCGGAAATTCATGATCGAATCTGTCAAGTATTGGGCTGAAGAATATCATATGGATGGCTTCCGCTTCGATCTAATGGGTATTCATGATATCGAAACCATGAATGCTATTACTGCGGCGCTGGATGAAGTAGACCCTAGTATCTTCGTCTACGGAGAAGGCTGGACTGCTGGATCAAGCCCTTTACCAGATGAGCGCAAAGCCCTCAAAGCCAATACCCCTCAGAGATGGAATTAAGGGCCATGTCTTCACCCATGAAGCAAAGGCTTTTGTAAGCGGATTACCAGGATTGGAAGAAAGTGTGAAATTCGGCGTGATTGCCTCCACTCAACACCTACAAATCAATTACGATTCTGTTAATTACTCTACTGCACCATGGGCAAATTCTCCCCTGCAGACCATCACCTATGTTTCTTGCCATGATAATCATACACTTTGGGATCGACTAGCTATTTCTTGCCCGGAAGAATCGGAAGAGGAGCGCATCAAGATGCACAAACTGGCTGGAGCCATTGTCTTGACGGCACAAGGGGTTAGCTTTTTACACGCAGGTGTAGAAATGCTAAGAACCAAGGGTGGTGAAGAAAATTCCTACGAATCTTCCGATGAAGTCAATCGCATAGATTGGGCAAGAAAAGGACAGTATCCAGAAGTCCTAGATTACTTCAAAGGACTAATTGGTCTACGCAAAGCGCACCCCGCCTTCAGAATGACAAGTACTGAAATGCTACAGCAACATCTTGAGTTTCTGGAGGTCTCAGATAACAATCTAATTGCTTATCAACTGAAAGACAATGCAAATGGAGATGACTGGGCCAATATTCTAGTGGTATATAACGGAAATGCGGAATACAAGACCTTAGAAATACCCGCTGGCGATTGGAAGGTGGTGTTAGACGGTGAACGAGTCAATGAGGAAGGACTAGGCACTATCAATGCATCACAATTGACCGTGGCGGGACGAAGCGCCATGGTGCTGGCCCAATAATTCTAGTCTTCATTCACCAAGAGTTGTGGGGAAAATATCGGCATCTGCACAACTCAACTTCAACTCCTTGTTATGCGAACAATGCAACAACGACTGACTAATACTTTTTATGCTATTCTCAGTCTGCCAGCCACTGCGATGGGATTTGCCCTTTCTGTCCAAATTGCCGCTTTGAGCTGGATCTTAAACACTAAATACGGATTCAACCTTGAAGAAATCGGGCTAGTATGGATGGCAGGGCCTGCTGCAGGTATTTTAGGGCAGGTGATCATCGGTGTGATTAGCGATAATGTCTGGTTTTGGAATGGACGGAGACGACCATTCATCATTATCGGGGGTACGATCGCTGCTTTAATGCTCTTGGCCTTACCGAATATTGATGTAATCAATGATTCCTTGGGAATTGGTAGCTTGATTGGAGTAGCCATTACGGTAGCACTCTCCCTGGACCTAGCCATCAATATCAGCTTTAATCCAACTCGTTCTGTAATTGCAGATGTAACACCTCCGGGTGATGCCAGAACAAAAGGCTACACTTGGATGCAGTCTATATCCGGTTTTTTCGGCGTACTAGCCTATCTTATCGGCGCATTTATCAGCAATTATACCTTGATCTATTTTGGTGCTGTAATCGTTTTCGTATGTTCCATCTTTCCTTTGTTTTTTATAGAGGAACCCCGTGAGCTATCTTCCGGGGCAGAGGAAGAAGGGGAGGAGATTGCTACGGAAACGGATTGGTTGGAGTTTGGAAAGATCTGCTTGGCCCATGCTTTTACTTGGTTAGGTGTACAGACCATGTTTGTATATACTTTTGCCTATATCAAAGAAGTTATCATGGGACATGAGACAACCGTGCAACTGAGTGCAGAACAAAATGATCATATCGGGTTTGTTACGGGCATTGCTTTTGCTGTCTTAAATACCGTTGGTTTCCTATTGCCAGCATTAGTATTAGAACCCCTGGCGAAGCGTATTGGACGAGTTAAAACGCATATGGCTTGCATTGCCATCATGGCTGTTGGGTATGCTATTGTCGTATTTGTCGGTCAGAGCTCTACAATGCTGATTACCAGTATGATTGTTATCGGAGTAGGTTGGGCAGCGGTGGTAAGTCTTCCCTTTGCCATCATGTCAGAAACTGTAAATCAAGCTAGAATGGGCTTGTTTATGGGACTTTTTAATCTATCGGTTGTTTTGCCTCAATTGGTAGCCTCCTCTTTAGGGGGGTATATCGACGGGCAAAGTGATAAGTCCGTCATTTATATCATTAGTGCGATCGCCCTTGCCATTTCAGCTGTTCTTTGGTTATTAGTGAAGGAGCAGAAATCTGCAGTCCCGCTGAGCACTGGCGGAGCGCATTAAGTGCTTGCGTTGGTGGTAAGACGCCTTTTTACTATATAGGTAAGCAGTAGGCCAAGAAGAACTAAGCCACCAAGCATGAGATAAGGAGCTATACCAGTCTGAAAATAGATTTGGTTCATGTTGCCGATGGGTACAAAGGATGCCCAGTAAAAGGGATGCACATCTTTGTGTTTCCCTTTTTCAATGAAGTCCAGCTTTGCAGCTCGCAGGGCTTCGTCTTTGGTGAAGCCTTCATTGATGAAATCGAAGAAGCTATGCATCAGCTGGCTGGTAGCTTTGTCGTCCACACTCCAATGAGATGCCACCAGGCTCTTAGCTCCGGCATAGGAGAAGCTCCGGGCAATACTAGCAATACCCTCACCCTGTTGGAGCTCGCCTGTACCAGTCTCGCAGGCACTCAGAACGATCAGTTCGGCATTAGTATTTAGATTGTAAATCTCTCGCACAAATAGCAAGGCTTCGTCGCCCTGTACGTCTGTATTCTCTGTAAATGCGAGGAAGGAGTAATCCCCATAAGCATCGTTTGCTTTTCCATGAGTAGCTAAATGTAGAATTCGATACCGAGACTGTTCCTGCAAGAAATTAGCTTTGGTTGCTCGTACACCTGCGAAGATTTCGCCGCCGAGGCGCTCCTGCGTTCCTTGAACCTCCGCTTGGCTATATTTTAGTTCATTAAGCTGTTTACTGTGATTGGGGCCAAAAGTAGGGGAGAAACCTAGATATGGCTTTAGTTTGCCCTTGGTCGGATGAGTTTGCATCTCTTTTAAAAGACCTGTAGAGTAATTGTAGCTAATAGTATAATCCTGGATCAGGTATTGGTATTCCTTGAACAGGGAAAGGTTTGAGGGCATCTCCTTGAGCAGAGCTTCAAAGGATAGATACCCGAGTTCCTCGTCAGGAATTAGAATCAGCCTGTGCTTAATCAGTGTTACCGCTGGGGCAATTAAGTGTTGATACAGATTGGATGCCGCTTTGGCATAGGATTCAATGTTTGATCGCAATTCCTTGCTGGGGACATAAGGGAAATTTCGAATGGTATTATTGTAATTGCTGATTAGGCTTCGAAAATCAGATTGGATCGGAATACTCAAGACATGGAATTCACTTTGGTTGATGACGAACAAATACAGAAACCTATTGCCCAGGAAGTATTCCAAGATGCTTTCATTCTCGTTTATCAGGTGGCTTTGCAGCCAGGATATCTCTGGAGGTGTAGTCTCATACCGTAAGCGATAATACTCAGGAAAATCTTGTTCCAGTTGCTGTATGGAAGCTTTTAAGGACTGTTTTTTACTAAAAATTAGATTGTTTAAGCTGTCAATTTGTGGTTCGCTTTCCTTGAGATGCCGTTGCTGGATAAGAAAAAGTTGAGTTTCCAAGCTTCCAATATCAGTCTCCAACTGGCCAATGACTTGCAATCGTTCATCGGGAACACCAGTAAAGGATGCCGCATCCGATTTTTTGAGAGATTCAAGCAGAATTAAACCCTTTGATTTTTCAGCATAGTAATAGGCTTGTTCATAGTAGCTTTTGTCTTTGCTTAAATCGCCAATGGTTATCGCAAGGTGCACCGCATCGGCGTAAATCGACTGAGCGGACTGCGCCAAGGCCAACTTGGAAGCCGTAGCCGTGTAGCTTGTTCTTAAATGGTCAATAAGTTGGTCTGCCTGCGCAAGGTATTCGGCTGCCTGTTTAAGGTGGTCGATTTCCTGTTCTGCTTGAAACCGACGTTTGGGGATTTCGGCAGCCACCTTTAAGAGGCGAAGCAAGAGTACAGGATCATTGACGCGCTCAAAGGGGGAAGGGTGGTCTGACTGAAGTTGCAGAGCGCTTAAGCTCTCTTGGAAAGAAGCCTCCGCCTCATCCCAGTTTTCTTGCCAAGCCAAGGTAAGCCCCATATTGAAGTGGGTTGCTGCTACGTCCGGGTGGGCCGTACCATAGATCTTCTGTTGAATTCGTAAGGCTCGCTGGAATAAGTCCAGGGCTTTTGAACTTTGCCCCAATTGGTCATAAGCATTAGCCAAATTATTGTAGGAAAGGGCCACCAAGGGATGGTCATTACCGTACAAACTCTTCCAGATCAATTGGGCCTTATTTTGGTACAGAATAAAACTATCGATTTGCCCTTCCACACCATATAAATTCCCGAGATTCAACAATACATCAGCTACCTTTGGATGCTGCTCGCCAAAGGCAGTTTGATATCCGGCTAGAGAGGCACGATATGCCCGTTTGCTGGCTTCAAAATTTTGCTGATCATCATAACAAAGCCCAATGTTATTATGACACTGCGCCAATTTTGGCAGTTGCTCTGGAATCAAATCTGAACGGATAGCTAGAGCCTGCTGATGAAAATCTAGCGCCTGATCAAAATCTCCACGGGCCTGCGCACAAATACCTAGATTAACATAACTATCTGCTATGGCAGGATGCCAGGTTCCCAGTTTTCTTTTCCGTTCCTCTAGCGCTTGCTCAAGCATTGGAACGGCTTGTCCGTACTCCTTAGTTTCGAGGAAGTAATTGCCGATCTTGTGAATAATCTCTGCTCGAAGTAAAATTGAATCTGAGAGACTTGGAGCCTGATGTAGTTTATTCAGTACCTGATCATACTGGAGCTTTGCCAATTGGTACTGACCCTGTTCCAGTTTGCAGTCTGCCAACACTAATTCGAGCCTAAGCGCCATCTCCAAAGTCAAGTCTGAATCCGATGAAGCTTCTTGTAGGAGACGATTGGCAATAGCAGTAGCCGTTTGGCAATCTGCATTCTGGCTTAGCCGCTGCACTTCCTGGAATTGTTCTTCTATCAGCAGGCTGTCCAGGGCTCCGAGGAGACTAGAGATGCAGAGGAACAGGGATAGTATGGTAAGGCGTAAAGATCGCATGTATCGAATTACACTTTTGCGTGTTGCGTCGTAAGCGAATCATTTGAATAAGGGTAGAACGACGGAAAATTTCGCCTCCTTTTTTTGCGTTAAATTTGAGCTAATATATAGAATTTGTTCATCTCCCACTGAAAACATCAGTCCGACCAGTTGGGAAAGAAAGAAATCCATTCCAAGGACTGGCGAAATTCCAGTCAATTGTTTTCTTTTGTTGTGTGAAGCGGATACTAACTGATGACTCAGGACAATTTAAGCGTCCCAATACACTATTATTATAGTAGTTGTACTTTAAAGGGGCAAAAGATAGAGCAGATTTCGACCAAGTCATTACCACTAGTTCAACTTAAAGCGGATTCATAATGAACAAGCAGCCGACAAAATCCATTTTCCTAATTCTTCTTTTAAACCTGGCCTGTCTAGGTTTTGGTCTCGCTACTACTATGGAGCTCGTCGATGAACGACCTGATATTGTGGTCTGTAGTCAGGAGATGGAAGCCAGATTACTAGTCAACCGATTCAGCTTCAGTCCGGCTGCGAATCCGCAACCGGGACAAGATATTTTATTGAATGTAGAAGTACTAAATGCCGGCAATACTGCTTCTCCGGCGACCATGGCAAAATTCCGCTTGCCTGCTGGAGTATCGGCAAGAAACGGTTTGAGCAAAGGAGTGCCGGCGCTAGGAGCCGGACAATCGCATAGAATCAATTTTTATTTTAGTTATACATCTGCCTTTGCGGAGAGCACCATATCCGTGATAATGGAGACCCCTTCTCTCCCTGGTATATCTGGATTGAAAAAGACGATGTTTATCAGTGTGAGTAGTCAAAGTAGAAGTGTTGTCCGGAATCAAGGGAGTGAAGTGTATTGGGTGTCACCTGATCCAGACGAGAATAGAGGGACCATTCGAACTAACCAAAAGCAGGTAGATCTAAAGGTCATGGCCCTTTCCGATGGAGAATTGTCCAAAAAGAACTTTGCCATCCGAGTGAATGGTAGACGGGCACAAGGTCAAAAAACGGATCTAAACAAACTGAAATCTAGCAGCGAAACAGACAATAGGGTTAATCATAGCTTCACCTCCGCACTAGAATTAAAAGAAGGGCGGAATGAGGTGCAGATTGTCTATTATGAGCAAGACGGAGAAACAGTGGCGGCGCGAACCAAAACCTTTGTATTCTATTACGAACCCCCGGTTAAGGCCAATTTATATCTCTGGACGATCGGAGCGATTCAGGAAGGTAAACAGTGGGACAAAGTGGTAAGGCAGTTGACTACTGAATTCAAACAAACCTTTCAAAAAGAAGAAACCCTGATTGATCAGACTCATTTTTACGAGCTGTTTACTGAAAAAAATACGAAACGACTCTCATTGATAAAGTCGTTGGCTCAATTGGAGCGCCTTCCCATTAAGGACAATGATTGGGTGATTTTGTATTGGGCAAGCCATACACAATCTGCCTCAAATCAAGACTTGATATTGCAGCCCAGCGATTTTGATCAAGAATATCCGGGAATCACGGGTTTAGAGTTGAGCCGTGATGTTTTGCGGCAGCTACAGAAAGCTAAAGGGAAGAAGATCCTTTTTCTTGATACAGCAGATAAGTCCATTGACCTAAGTCGAGATCAAAATGCTTTGTCTGGCCTAATTAGGTCAATCGCGCCATCGGTGGAGGTCTTTTTAGTAGATGGAAATGCTGGTTCCATAAACGCGGAGGCTCTATTGGGTAGGACCCTGTTGGAAGCGATGCAAAATGTCGAAGTAGAATTGAGTAAAGGCGAAAAATCTCGCCTAAGTGTAGAAGGAAAAGAGGTAACGGTAGAGAATTTGAGTGCCTTTATACGAGCACGTTTATCATTCTTGTCGCAAAACACTAAAGTATTATTGCATCAACGGGGAACGGATATTCCCAGGGAGCGACCTCTTATGGAACTAGGGCAATAATTCTCGATATCCTCCTTGAAAATAGATTAATGGGCGCTTTTCAGGCCGATGCCCCATATCTATTACCTCGCCAATGAAGATAACATGATCTCCGCTTTCTAGCGAAGACGATAGGCGACAATCCAAATATCCCATGGCTCCATCAAGAATCGGAGATCCGGTTTCGGCAGATTTGTAGGAAACCAATTGATATCTTTCTTCAGTTGAAAGTTCCCGATTGGCAAAGCCGTTGGAAACCTCGATTTGATCATCCGCCAGAATGTTCACGGCGAAAGCCCCATTCTTCAGGAAGACGGGACAGCCTTTCGAATCTTTATGTAAGCAAAACAAAATCAGGGGCGGATCCAGAGAGACAGAAGTATACGAATTCGCTGTAAAGCCAAACTTATCGTCACCTACTTGGGTAGTGATCACCGTCACACCCGTCGCAAACTGCCCCATAACCTTTCGTAACTCCAAAGTATCCATCATGTCATTCAAGTCTAATTTCGCGAAAAGATAACATCCTAAGCGGACATTCCCAACTGACTTAGGGGAAACGACCTGGGATATAATTTGTTTAAGCCCTGCGCGAATATCTTTCAGGAATATTATATTGCACACCTCAGTGACCCAAATTTATACCATCGGAAAAATTTCAATTGATGTACACAACCTTAATCGAAGCGGAGGAATTACAGAAACTCCTCGATTCAGCTGATGTTTGCATTGTAGACTGCCGCCATTTTCTGGCTGATTTAGAGCGGGGCAGGACCTTGTATCAAGAAAGTCATATTCCTGGCGCGCACTTTGCTCACCTGGACGAGGATCTGTCTGGGGAGATCATCCCAGGAACGACGGGCCGCCATCCCTTCCCACTACTAGATAACTTCCTGGAGAAATGTCGCAGTTGGGGTATCGGCCGATCTACGCAGGTAGTGGCCTATGATCAGGGGCATGGAGGTATCGCAGCGCGTCTATGGTTTCTATTGCATTGGATTGGTCATGACAAAGCCGCTGTCCTGAACGGTGGTTGGGCAAGATGGGAAGGATTGCAATTGCCTACTAGCAACAAGCCGGCGGTTGCCTCACCGCAACCTTTTGTTCCCAAGCTTAGAGCGGGATTATTGGTCGATGCGGCGCGATTGCAACAGTTACAAAAAGAAGCTGGTGCCTTGGTAGTGGATTCACGTGCTGCCCCTAGGTACCGGGGAGAAGAGGAACCCATTGATTCGATTGCTGGGCATATCCCAGGTGCCATTTCTGCTCCGTTTGTTGAAAATTTAGGAGGAGATGGTCGCTTTAAGCCTGAAGTTGAATTAAGGCAACGTTTTGATCAGCTATTGGGTGAGCAGGAGATTACCAATACAATCTTTTATTGCGGTTCGGGAGTCACAGCTTGCCACAATTTGTTGGCCTTGCATCACCTGGGACATACAGGGGCTAAACTATATCCGGGTTCCTGGAGTGATTGGATTACGGTCGATAGCAGACCCGTAGCTACTGGCAACAACTAGACCGAATTGACAGTGAATACTGAAATGCAACGTCCCTGGCACATCCTGCCCGTTATCGTGATTGCCCAATTCGCAGGTACTTCCCTCTGGTTTGCCAGCAATGCCGTGATGCCAGAGCTATCACTAGCTTTCGCATTGGGAGAAGGGGCAGTGAGCGATTTGACTTCTGCCGTACAGTTTGGTTTCATCGGAGGCACCTTAGTCTTTGCAATCTTGAATTTAGCAGATCGGGTTTCTCCAAGTTTGCTCTTTTTAGTCAGTGCATTGCTTGGGGCTATCTGTAACGCTTTGGTTGTGTGGGCCCCAATGGGTTTAACAGGTTTACTGCTGTATCGTTTCTCCACTGGTTTCTTTTTGGCGGGTATCTATCCGGTAGGGATGAAGATTGCCTCCGATTGGTTTGCTGGACAACTGGGCAAAGCCCTTGGCCTTTTGGTAGGAGCACTAGTACTGGGGACGGCACTTCCGCACTTGATTCGAAGCTTAGGGGCCGAGTTGGACTGGTCCCTAGTGATCTTGTCCGTATCTGGTTTGGCTACCTTGGGCGGACTTCTTCTTTACCTAAGCATTCCAGATGGTCCGCACCGGAAAAAGGGGACAAAGTTTAATCCCAAGGCACTAATCAATGTATTTAAAGAAAAGGATTTCCGGGCTGCAACAGTGGGTTACTTTGGCCATATGTGGGAGTTATATGCTTTTTGGACCTTCGTGCCAGTATTGTTGGGATATTATTTGGAGATGCAGGACGGCGTCTCCGTAGACATATCATTCTGGTCCTTTATGATCATAGCCTCAGGCTTCCTAGGATGCACCATTGGCGGTTATATCTCGATAAGGAAGGGTAGTGCATGGGTAGCCTTTCTGCTACTTACAGTTTCGTTAATCTGCTGTGTGCTTTCCGCCTTCGCCTATGCCTTACCTGTACCCCTCTTTTTCATTTTTTTGTTAATTTGGGGAATCAGCGTGGTCGGAGACTCTCCACAGTTTTCTACCTTAACAGCTAGAACGGCACCAAAAGAATGGGTGGGATCTGCTTTGACCATTTCCACCTGTATTGGTTTTAGTATCACAATCTTTAGTATTCAAATTCTGAAACAAGCCCAATTGAATGGCCAGATTCACTGGGCACTACTTTGGTTGGTGCCCGGCCCGATCTTAGGCCTTTGGGCAACTTTCCCATTGCTGAAAAAGGAGCGCAAAAGCTGATTTTAGAAAAAACTCTATCGTAAACCAAGCGCTTTAAAGGGGAATTATGGACAAAACAGAAGCTGCAAAGAAAATTGGTTATTATCTGGAAAGAACCACGAGAATCGTAAAGCTGAGCTATTTACAGGCTTTTGCTCAACTTGGTGTGGACATTACGCCTGAACAGTGGGTGATGCTGGACAGTTTATACCAGAGGAATGGGCAATCACAAACCGAACTGGCAGGAGATAGTTATAAAAATGCTCCCACTGTTTCCAGAATAATTGACCTGCTTGAAAAGAAAGGCTTAGTCGAGAGGCAAAGATTTGCCAATGACCGGCGACGATACAAGATTTTTTTGACTAAGAAAGGACAGACCACGGTTGAAAAAGTTCAGCCTGCTGTGGTAGCCTTACGTGAAAAGGGCTGGAAAGAACTTACCGACGAAGACTATTCCAATTTTCTACGCATCCTAAATCAGGTCTTCGAAAATCTAAATCTACAATCTGGAACTTAAGATCCTTGTTTAACCATTGAGGTGGACACGAAGGTAAAAAGGTACTGATTTTGTCGTATGACAGCTTGCAGATTTCTTAGAAAAGAAATATATTTGTCATGACAACTATTAATAAAGCAATTAAATTGAGAAAATATGTCAGTCCTCACTCAAGATCTGCCAAAACTTTTTGATGCGGCTGCTGATTTTATGCCCATAAATGGTACGGATTATATCGAATTGTATGTGAGCAATGCCAAGCAAGCGGCACATTATTATCGCACCGCTTTTGGTTTTCAGCCCTTAGCTTACCGAGGCTTGGAGACCGGCTCACGGGAATTGGAATCTTACGTGGTAGTGCAAGACAAGATTCGCCTGGTACTAACATCTCCATTAGTTAGCGGTACTGCGATTGGTGCCCATATCGACAAACATGGTGATGGTGTGAAGGTGATCGCTTTGTGGGTGGATGATGCGACCTATGCTTTTGAAGAGACCGTAAAAAGAGGGGCTAAACCAGCCTTCGAACCGACGATTGAAAGAGATGAATTTGGTGAGGTGGTTAAGTCAGCGATACATACCTACGGCGAAGTACTGCATGTCTTTGTAGAACGAAAGAATTATGATGGTGTTTTCTTGCCGGGATTTAAGCAGTGGGAGACGCCTAGGTTCCGTACGGAGCCCATCGGCTTAAAATACATCGACCATATGGTCGGAAATGTATCGCTAGGACAAATGGACCAGTGGGTTAAGTTTTATGAGGAGGTGATGGGGTTTGCTCAGATCTTATCTTTTGACGATAACGATATATCCACGGAATATACAGCCTTGATGAGCAAAGTGATGAGTAATGGCAATGGACGAATTAAATTTCCAATTAATGAACCTGCTCCGGGTTTAAAGAAATCACAAGTAGAGGAGTATTTGACCTTTTACGAAGGAGAAGGGGTGCAGCATGTAGCGGTAGCTACCGACAATATTATTCATACGGTGGCAGAATTACGCGCTAGAGGGGTCGAATTCTTGGAAGTTCCTGATACCTATTATGAGGCTTTGACAGAAAGGGTAGGGCAGATCGACGAAGATATCGAGGCCTTAAAAGAATTGAATATCCTGGTAGATAGGGATGAGGAAGGATATCTATTACAGATTTTTACCAAGACCGTACAAGCGCGGCCAACTATGTTCTTTGAGATTATACAAAGAAAGGGTGCTAATTCATTTGGAAAAGGTAACTTTAAAGCGCTTTTCGAAGCCCTAGAACGTGAACAAGAATTGAGGGGAACACTCTAGGTTCGCTTGGAGAAAATATCCATAGATGAAATGATCCTTGGCTTGGAGGCAAACCGTGGCCTTCAAGCCAAGCGCTATTTATAAACATAAACTGCTCATGTCCGATACCAAGACGAATATCAATATCTTTAAGTCTCACCTCACCATTAAATCTGACTATGTTGGTGGAAAGGCCAAGCCGCACTCTGCCAACGGCCAGAAGATCCACAAACTATCCAGCAACGAGAATTTATTGGGATCTTCACCCAAGGCGCTGCAAGCCATACAAGATTGTCTCCATAAATTGAATGAATATCCTGATCAAACGGATATTCGATTGAGAGAGGCGCTAGCAGATTTTTATGGTACTCCAATGACAGCTGATCATTTCTTTACGGGAAATAGCGGCTCTGAGATTTTGGAGTTGATTGCCAGGGCTTTTCTTGATCCTGGACTAGAGGCTATTATTGCGAGTCCTACCTTCATGCCCTATCGTCTTTTTTCGGAGAAAATGGGGGCAAAGGTGATAGACATCCCCTTGCTGGCACCGAACTTTGATCTGAATGTTGCTGAGGTTTTAGCTGCGGTTAACGAGCGAACCCGCCTATTATTCCTAACCAGTCCTAATAACCCAACCGGTTCCTATATTCCAACAGAGACATTGG
Source organism: uncultured Lewinella sp. (assembly GCA_913057785.1). Taxonomy (GTDB): domain Bacteria; phylum Bacteroidota; class Bacteroidia; order Chitinophagales; family Saprospiraceae; genus DT-111. The sequence continues at coordinate 18,551 of CAJXPD010000083.1, forward strand.
AATATATTCTAGAGGCGTTGCCATCTCATGTGGTCCTGGTCTTGGATGAGGTCTATTTCCAGTTCACGGATCAAGGGGATTACACTACAGCCTTACCCTATGCCATAAAGAACAAGAATATCATCGGTGTGAATAGCTTTTCTAAGGCCTATGGCTTGGCTGGCCTTCGGGTAGGCTATGCTTATACACACCCTGATTTCGCTCGGTACATTCGGCAACTGCATCGTCCTTTCTTGGTAAACGCCCTTAGTTTGAATGCAGCGATTGGGGCGCTTGCCGATTCAGCGTTTTTACAGGAAACAGTCAACTTGGTACAATCTGAAAGGGAGTTTTTGTACGAAGAACTAGATCAACGGCCCATTCAATACTGGAAATCCCAAGGCAATTTCGTCCTCGTTAAACCACCCATCCCACCCAAGGACTTTGAAGCTCGCATGCTCGAACAAGGAGTAATGGTAAGGCCAGTAGAAAATTTTGGTGCAAAAGGCTGTGTTCGAATTACCATAGGAACGAGGGAAGCCAATAAGGCTATGCTGTCAGCATTGGATCGAGTTTTAAATTAGTCTGAGCCTATACTTGACGGAGAGCAAGATCCGATTGGATTCGCTTTCTGTCTTAAATTCCTTTTCTTTGTCGGCAAACAAAGAGCCTTGTCAGGCTTGCTATGCCTAAACCAGAATTGCTCAAGTACATCTGGCGCCTTTCCCTTCCAGTTCTGCTGACTAACTTGTTGCAGACTTCCGTTACAGTCATTGATACATACATGGTCGGAAGATTGGGCCCCTTAGCTATTGCGGCAGTAGGCATGGGGAATACCTTGCGTCTGATGCTACTCATTGCGGTGCTCTCCGTTTCTGGTGGGGCCATGAGTCTGATCGCACAGGCTAAGGGCGCGCGAGATGAAACGAGAATGAGTTTGGTGACGCGACAGGGAATTGTTTCGGGCTTGCTACTTTCCGTGTTTTTAGCGGTATTGGGTTTTGCTGTTGCTCCCTGGCTGTTGTCCGCTATGGAAAACGGAGGCCAGGAAGGCGTGATTGAACTAAGTTATCAGTATCTCACCATCATATTCATCGGGACTCCATTTCTCACGCTTAACATCATCATGGACCGACTGATGCAAGGAGCTGGCGACACCTTCACCCCCTTGATATTAACCATTGGTACCGTTGTACTGAATGTGCTCTTTAACTACTGCTTTATCTTCGGTTGGTGGATCATCCCAGCTTATGGTCTGGTGGGGGCAGCTATTGGAACGGTTGTGGCAAGAGTAATTGTGGTAATCATTGGTTTCGCCATCTTTTATTCCGGCCGGAACGTCATTAAAATCCTGGCGGGTTCTTGGTGGCCTGACTGGAGTTTAATCAAAGATATCTTAGCGATTGGTGTCCCTTCCGGCATTCAGGGATGGCTCCGGCATGCGGGTGGTTTGGTGGCTATTGGTATCGTAACTGCTACAGAATTAGGTACCTATGGTGCGGCCGTACTTACGATTGGGTGGCAGGTAGAATCCCTAGCAGCACAGCCTGTGGTAGGTTTAAATGTGGCGGGCACTAGCCTTGTTGGGCAGGCATTGGGACGCTGGCAAACGCAAGAGGCCTATTACCAGGGCAACATCATGATTGTACTGGGAATATTGGTCATGGGAATTCTGGTTACGCCGATGATTCTTTTTGCTGAGGAGATTATTCTTTTGTTTGATCCTACCGCCCACCCCAAGGTGCTTCAAGGAGGTTTGAGTTACTTCCAAGTAAATACGATCTTCTTGCCCGTAACGGCCATCGCTATTCTGATCACGGGCACCCTTAGGGGAGCAGGTGATACTCGCCCTGCTATGATCAGTACTTTGATCGGTAGGAACTTGCTGACCATCATCTCCGCCTGGATTCTAGCTATTCCAATAGGACTTGGTGCAATTGGCGTATGGTACGGCATGGCGTTCGGTAGGGTAGTGGACGGTATCTATATGTGGTGGGTATGGAGAGCCAGAAAATGGGTAAATGTAGCCTTGGAAAAAACGGCTGTCTACAGAACGCATCTGAAAGCACTTCCCAAAATAGAAATGCAGCGCTATTTGAAGGAGGTGCGGTCAGTGTATATGGCGAAACCCAACACAATGGAAGTGGTCAGTGATCAAAAAGTTGAATATCGCTCACCCGGCCAAACGGTCGTTGTACAGTTTAAAGATCAAGGATTTACGGTGAGTAGCCTTTGATTCTCGCTAGCCGAGACGAAGATATTGCGCTAAAGTTCCTAAGACTTATTTTCTTAACTTTACCAAATCGATAAAAGAAAGGCCTTAACCAGTGGATAGCAACAGGCCGAGATCTTCTGACACATAAAAAGTGCTAGAGATCCATTTTTATCGGTGATATTTAGCATTTTTGCTAGCGAAAATTCCTTTTCGGGCTAGACTATGGTCTTATCGAATTTGCCCGAGAGCCAGTAAAACATGAGAAAAAGATGCCCCTAAAGTTGAGGCTACTTCTATTCTACTTGAATTACATAGCCAAACAATTAGACTATACTAAGCTTGATGCTCCTACCGTTCGCAAGATCAATCAAAGCGAGTTTCACAAAGTTGATCGGGTAATCGATTATCCTCCTGAACCAATGGATAAGGTATGGGATGAGGAAATTCCTGTTCGCGATGGAACAAAGATTCCGATTCGCGTCTATCAGCCTGTAGCGGAGGAAGGCTTGCCATTGATCGTTTTCTACCACGGTGGTGGTTTCGTGACACGGAGCATTGATACGCACGATAAAGCTTGCCGAAGAATTGCCAAGCAAAATCGTGCTGTCGTTGTTTCTGTAGGCTATCGATTAGCGCCTGAGTTCAAATTCCCGATCCCAGTACATGATTGCTATGATGCATGTTGTTGGGCAGCGGGAGAAGCCAATAGATTGGGGGCAGATGCCAACAAGTTGGTGCTGATGGGGGATAGTGCTGGGGGAAACTTAGCTGCCGTAGCCTGCATTCTGGCACGTGACAATAATGGCCCGAAAATTAAAGCACAAGTATTAATCTATCCAACGGTTGATGGCCGATTGATTAGCCCAACGATTGATGAATATGCTGCTGGGTACCTATTGACCAAGCCGTTGATGCAATGGTTTGTTAATCATTATAAAAGGACAGAAGCAGATGTTGAGGATCCTTTAATGTCTCCAATCCTTACCGAGAATCTGGCTGATCTTCCACCAGCCTATATCAGCACGGCGGAGTACGATCCCTTGAAGGGGGAGGGAGCAGATTATAGTAAACGGCTGCAAGAAGCTGGAAATACTGTTTTCTTCCGAGATTATAAGGGGGTAATACATGCTTTCCTAAACTTGCCGAAGATCACAGTTAAGGCAAGCCAGCAGATGATGAACGATATTCAACAATTTTTGCAAAATACCTTGGACGCCGCTTAGTAAGGCCCAAAAGATCGATTTGAGTTGAATTTTTAGATTATGAGGAACACTACCTTAAGCTTATTCATTACCTCCCTACTACTGCTTTTTTCTTGTCAACCCAAGCCACCCAATCAAGAAAAGGCAGAGCGTGATAGCCGACCCAATATTTTATTGATCATGTTGGATGATTTAGGTTATTCGGATCTAGGGAGTTTTGGAGGAGAAATCCCGACTCCGAATTTAGATTCCTTAGCCGCCAAAGGCGTCCGATATGCCGGCTTTAGAGTTGCCCCAATTGGAGGGGTAACACGAGCTATGCTGATGACTGGAAATGACAACCACATCAGCGGCCACGGCCGGGTGCTCAATCCATTACATGAGGCCTACCGTGGTATTCCGGGTTATGAATACGAGTTTTCTGACCGAGTACTGAGTTTCCCAAAGCTACTGCAAGAATCGGGTTACTATACCTGTATCGCGGGGAAATGGCATTTGGGTATGGATGTACAAAGTAATCCCAAGCGACAGGGTTTTGAGGATTCTTGGGTGCTCTTAGAGCAAGTGAGCAATCAGTACAACAATGTCGGACTTGGTTTATATGGTTCTGATACGACGAGTCATTTCACCAATAATGCTATAAATGCACCTTATCCGGAGGGAACCTATTCTACAGATTTCTATACGGATCAAGCCATCAGGTACTTAAACAAGAATGCTAAGGAGAGTCGGCCTTTTTTTGCCATGGTTTCGTATACTGCTCCTCGTTGGCCTTTACAGCCCCCCTTGGAGTATCGAAACAAGTACAAAGGCTTTTATGACCAAGGCTATGATGCATTGCGGCAGAAGCGCTTTCAAGGGCTTAAGGATAAAGGCATTATTCCATCTAATCAGGTATTGCCCTTGCCAATGAATACCTTTAAGCGGTGGAATAATTTGTTTTTTGAAGAACAGCGTCGCGATGCTCGAGAAATGGAACTGTATGCTGCTGTACTTGATCATTTGGATGATAACATCGGTCGCTTAATCCAAACTTTGAGGGAAACAAAATTGTATGACAACACTATCGTCATTGTGGCTTCAGATAATGGGGCTGGCCCAGAAAATGTGTTCGAACATCCCGTGCTGGGACGCTATATTCGGGCGCAATACGATAATCGCTACGAGGATATGGGACTCATGACCTCCTTTGTTTCCTACGGAAACGGATGGGCTCAAGCTGCCATGGCTCCATTCAATGGCTACAAGGGACAGGCCTATGAAGGGGGACTTGCCTCACCCATGATTGTAAGCGGAATTCCTGGTGTTGGCGGAGGAACCGTTAAATCGGAGCACTTTACCGTCTTGGATCTGGCACCTACCTTCCTGGAAATTGCTGGCGCTATCTATCCCGGAGAGCTAGAAGGAAGACCACTCGCTCCTTTACGTGGTAAATCGGTGTTATCCTATTGGAAGGGCGAAACGACCAATCCTCATACTGATGCAGAGGTATTTGCCTTGGAACACCGTGGCCAGGCCTATGTCCGCAAGGGTAATTGGAAACTAGTGAATTCTGGAGGAGCCCATGATCGCACTAGATTTCGATTATTTAATTTAGCTAATGATCCCGGTGAACGGGTAGATGTGTCTTTCCAAAATCCAACCAAAAGAGACGAGTTATTGGCAGAATGGGATAAGTATCGAGCGGAGGTTGGAATTCAGTTTGTGGAACAATAGATGATCAATTGTAGAGCAGGAAGACTCTTGCCTTCCTGCTCTACAACATAATGCAAAACTTCCTATTTCACGATTATCTTTCTGCTTTGCACGCCACCAATTTGCACCACATATACACCTTCTCTCCAATTGCTAATGTCTAAGTATTTGCGCCCGCCTGTTGCTCTGAAATAATCCACTCTACGTCCAAGGATGTCAAAGATTTCAATGTTTACATAGACTCCTCCCTGCCATTCTATGGTTAACATATTTGTGGCCGGATTGGGGTAAACATTAAGACTATAATCCTTCATTAAGTCTGTAGTTGGTAGTATCAAGCCGCAGAAGGTCGAATCAGGTTCTAATTCGATCCATCCCTGTGGATCCAGGTCTCTACTTTCGAAGGCGGAATAGTCAGTTGGATAACGATCTATTCGGAAAGTTAGGTTGTTGTTGATGCTTAATTCGGTCCCTTGTGCTACTGCTTGACCACCCTCCAGGGGAGTTTTGTATTCCCAGACTACCTGATTGTCAGGCGTTAATTCGACACTGTAACCAAATCTCCCACTGCAAATCAATACGTTATTGTTGGGGAGAAATTGGACGCTAGATAAACCAGTGGAATAGAGGGCGGTCGGATCAGGGTGAGTAATGGTCAGATCAAAAGCTCCAGGACCAAACTGTCCGTCAAAAAGCAGATAATTCCAAGAATACATATCCCAGGAGGGATTAATCGTGTTCACCGTGGAGAAATCCGGCCCAGCCTGGTTGTTGAAGACGGCGATCTTGCCAAACTGCGGATGCATTTCATCTACGAAATCTAGCACCCAATGCGCATCGTGATTATTGAATAGTACCTGATCTTCTTGAGAACCAGCTCGGTAGACCTGAGGGTTCCCCCAACGAAACATAAAATCACCCCCATTTCCTCCTAAGCCTCCAATGTTTCCTGCTGCCTGTTCTGTGCTAGTAGTGTGATCTATGATATAGATCTCGCTGAGAAAGGGTGTGCTTAGTAAGATCTGTTTCATTTCTGGGTTGTAGTCAATTGAATTGCAATGAAGCCAATCTGGGTGTCCATCATCATCGAAGTTGATATCTAAGCGCCCGGGCTCATCGGCTACTACGCCATAATTATCCTTGCTTGGGTCGATGTCCTGGATCAAATGATCCCAGAAATGCCATTCCCAGACGATTTCATCTGTAGAGGGATTCACTTCGATTACGTAGTCGGGCCATAACTCATCATTATCCATCGAGTTGGGGTCTCGTCCTGCCTGGATGGCCTCTTCCGCAGTCTTCAACTCCCAGACGATCATGAGGATATTACCATTAGGTAAGGGCTCTATATCATGATGAAGTCTGGCTGTATCATTATTGATCGTGAAAGACCATTCCAGATTATTGTCCCAATCTCGGATTTCTACAGTGGCCCCGCCGCCGCCAGCCCAGATCGCGTCATTTGCTACTGATGCGGGTCGTTTGGTTTTGATTATTCGGCCATCCCCTAAAAGGTAAGCCGTATTACCAGGGCGATACTGCGTACTATCTTCCCAGACATGAACAATCTCGCCACAGTTATCCAATAGGTAAACGTTCGGCTGATTGTGTGGGTAAATTAGATTGTAGCCATCGTAGGTAAGTGAGGGCTCGTAAGAGAGTAATCCCACCGTATTTTGAGCAGAAAGCTGTAGCGCAGCGCAAAGTAGTAGTGTCAACAGAAAGAGTTGCTGTTTTTTCATACCTAGTTTTTTTAATAATGATCAGAGGGCGGTTCAAATAGTTTTCTTTACTGGAAAACCCAAAGATACCATTAGCCAGAAAGATTTCGAAAGAAACTAGGATTAAGAAAACACTTGGCCAGATGTAAGTCATTTCTGTCTAGAACTGGCAAGGGAATCGCTTGAAAAGGAGTCTCATAAATGGTATCTTGCTAGCGACAAAAATTACTTTTCCAATAAAGACATAGCGACTGAGATTCTATCGTTTTCTGTCGCTAAATCGATCCTTCTTTGACATCATTCAAGGAACAAAAAAAACAAAGAGATGTACGCAGATTTGAAGATTAAACGAGATGTCTACGGCACCGAAGAACACCAAATGTTGAGAGAAACAATTCGAGAGTATCTGAAGCAACACGTCCTACCTTACCGTGAGGAATGGGAAGAACAGGGATTCTGTTCCAGAGAGGCTTGGTTGAAAGCAGGGGAGCTAGGATTATTAAATATTAGTCTCAGTGAAGCTTACGGAGGTGGTGGTCTTGACTTTTCATTTAGTGCGTTGTTGATCGAAGAGATGTCTAGGGCTTTTGCCGATTCACCAGGTATATCCATGCATTCAGATATTGTAGGCCCATACATTGAACGATATGGCTCGGAGACTTTGAAACAGAAGTACCTGCCGAAGATGGCCACTGGAGAGGCCATTGGCTCCCTAGGAATGACTGAACCCAGCACAGGTAGTGATGTGCAGGCAATCCAAACGAATGCCGTGGATAAAGGAGACTATTGGTTGTTGAATGGTTCCAAGACTTTCATTACTATTGGCTACACATCTGATTTTACAATTGTAGCTTGTAAAACCAGACCGAATACTCCTCAACAAGGTATCAGCCTTTTGGTAGTAGATGCTGATTCAGAGGGTTTCTCAAAAGGCAAGCCATTTAAGAAGATTGGCCTAAAGACTAGTGACACTTGTGAACTGTTTTTTGAAGATGTCAAAGTGCCCAAGGAGAATATTTTGGGAGAAGAGGGTAAAGGTTTTATTTATATGATGACAGAGCTGCCGAGGGAGCGATTGACTATCGCTTTGCAAGCCATTGGAGCCTGTGAAGGTGCCATTGAGGACGCGATTAAGTACACAAGCGAGCGAACAGCCTTTGGTCAGCCTGTGGCGGGGTTCCAAAATACGCAGTTTAAGATGGCCGAAATGGCGACGAAGCTGCAGATTCATCAGGTTTTTGTTGATAAGTGTACGGAATTGCTGGCGGATCATAAGCTAACAGCCGAACAAGCTTCCATGGCAAAGTTCTCGGCTACCGACGCTCAATTTGAGATCTTGGATACTTGCTTGCAGTTGCATGGTGGCTATGGCTACATCTGGGAATATCCTATTGCTAGAGCCTTTGCTGACAGTAGAGTGGCCCGGATTTATGGAGGTACCAATGAGATCATGAAGGTGATGATTGCTAGAAGACTTTTCAGTGGTTACTATGCTCAGTTAAAGGCAAAGCGCAAAGCTGCCATGGCTAATTAAAGCAGCTTGTTTTGGCAGTATAGGGCTAAGGTATTCGTCAGATTTTACTTGTAAACTTCCACCTAGCTCAGTTATCAATTATGACTAGTAACTCTATAGTAGACGAAGTTCTTAATCTTTTCCACCAATTCGGCCATATGGAATATGGCGAAGGATTTAGCGTAAACGCTCATTCCATTCAGGCTGGATTGCTGGCAAAGGATCTGGGACTAGATAAGGAGATGATTCTAGCCGCCTTTTTGCACGATATTGGTCATCTTTATCCGCTCTCATTGACCGTGGAACACGGCAAAATGGGAGAATACGGAATTGAAGCCCATGATCACTGGGGTGAAACCTTCTTAGAGGAAAGAGGATTTTCCGCGCGAATGCAGGCTACGGTTAAGAATCATGTTGCTGCCAAGCGTTATCTCTGTGCTGTTGAGTCTAATTACCATGATCAGCTCTCACTAGCCAGTCAGCAAACCTTGAAATATCAGGGCGGCCCTATGTCTTCCGAAGAGGTACAGGCCTTCGAAAGTGATCCATTCTTCCAAGACTCTATCGTAATCAGACAGCTGGATGATGAGGCAAAAGTCTCTGATTTCGAGATTCTTCCGGAACATTGGCAATACTTCGAAGCCTTACTGCATGAAAGTCAGCAGAATTAGTAACTCTACTTTATAGCTGACTGAGGTCGTATTCTGCCAAAATTAGCCGCCATTCAATATTTTCCGTGTATTCCAGAATCTTCTGCGAGACGAGTTCCTTGACCTCATACCGTGCCTTTGGGAAAGCAAAGGCATAGAATTGAAGATCAAATTTAACGGGAAGTATTTCTAGATCATTGTAGGCAGGGTCATTGGCAATACGATACTTTAAGATGGGTTCATCATACAAAAAAGCCTCAATTTCTTGATTTGTCAATGCGGTTAGTCCGTCCGCTAGACCAGCATATTTTTGAACATCCGAAAAGAAGTGTGTATCGAGGTAATCCAAGGTGCCTGAAGCGTTCACACATCCGACGGTTTCATCTTTGAAGTCATTGATGCCTTGGGGTGACCACTTCAACTGATTTACGGTGAGGGTAGAGGCGATGCTGGCGGTGAAACCGGATATGAAGAGCAGAGCAGTAAACATCCAAATGAGGGCAATGACTTTTCCGCCTGTGCTTTTGGGAGACTTATCACCATAGCCAACCGTAGTCATGGTAACTGCTGACCACCAGAGACCGTCCCAGATCCCGGCTAACCCCTTCCGAAACTGTGTTTCATTGTGTTTACGTTCAAACCACCATGCGGCCAGACCAAATAATCCGATGATAATCATCAAAATGAATAAGCCGCTTAGAAAATTAATTGAAAAAAGAGACCTAGCGTAGTTGACGAATTTTTGAATAGAGGAGGTCTTTCGAATAGCGGCGGTGGAGTTAGAAACAAAGAAGGAATGCGTAAAATCCATGTATTTGCTCCGGTCACTGGTAATCGTAAGGGGGTTGATACTTCCATCAATGCTCCCGTCCTTCAGACCCTTGAGCATTTCGTCGAAGTTCATCAGCTTAAATTCGTATGGGATTTGTAAGTCTTCTGCTATTCTTTCCCACAACCAGACACTTAATCCTTTGATCTGTCCTTCCTCCTCTAGAAGAATGAAAGGTGCGGCTCGGGTATAGCCGATAGTCAAAGTGTCGATTTGATTTTGTGCAGAAGAACCGGAAAGCATTAATAGGATTAGGAGCGTCGTGGCCGTAAGTCTTCTCATTATGAAATGCATAAAGGTCAAAATGATGTATCTTGTATAAGCTTATGTAAGCTTAATCTCTCCAAAGTAATTAAATTTTTCCATCTCCAGCATTTTTTTTCTCAAACCCAACACAAGGTGTAACAAGCTGATAATGAAGAGGTATACATGGATTTGCTATGTCAGGCAGTAGAAAAAATACAAGATTTTTCTTAGGCTGTTTAAACCTTCATCCCGTATTTACATCTAAGCAGCAAAAGGGAATCTGAACTGCAGTACGATCAACCCCCAAAAAACATTTTTGCTTCATTTTCTCCAGAACCTTTCCGTCTGGAGTACAAACAAAACTATTATGCGACAGCTACAGTCATTTTTAGTCATTCCGCTTTTAGCATTCAGTTTTTTATTGACTAGCCTTCATGCCCAAACAGATGAAACCATTGAAGAAACAGGTTACGCTGGAGATCACTTCAGCTTGGAAGGTGCACTTAGCCTATTCAAGGAGGCAAAGTCGATCGAAGATTTCGAGAAAGCACTGAATAAAGAGAGTAATAAGATCAATAATCTGGATTTGAATGAAGATGGTGATATCGATTATATCCGTGTAATTGATCATGTAGATGGTGATGTGCATGCGATTGTGCTACAGGTACCCATAAATGAAAATGAAAGCCAGGATTTAGCCGTTATTGAGATCGAAAAAACAGGAGCAGAGAACGCCATCTTGCAAATTATTGGAGATGAGGAGGTTTTCGGAGAATCCAAGATAGTTGAGCCTTTTGAAGTAGAAGGCGATGACTCACAAGGAAGAGGTCCTGATGATGTGGTTGCTTTCAAGCGCATTGTAGTCAACGTATGGCTCTGGCCTTCTGTACGATTCGTTTACGGACCAAGATATCGAGCTTGGGTTTCACCATTTGGTTGGAGGGTTTATCCTCGCTGGTGGAGACCTTGGCGTCCACGTCCATTCTCTACTTTCTACGTAGGAATAAGACCATACCGAACTAGTTTCCGTGTAGTAAATACACACCGTGTCGTGAGAGCCCATAATGTCTACGTACCTCGTCGACGGACTTCTACCACCGTGGTTAGAAAAACAACAGTAGTGCGTACTAACAAAGGCGGCAGTGCAGTACGCCGTACAACCACAACTACTAGAAATGCCAAGACCGCGGGTGGTGCTAAGGCTGCTAAGCGTTCGACTACCACTACTACCAAGGTACGCGGACGAAATGGCGCTACGGCTACAAAAAGAACTACTACCAAGGCCGCTGGGGTAAAAGGCAAAAATGGTGCAGCGGCAGGCAAAAAAAGAACCACGACTACCACCAAGGTCAAGAGCCGAAATGGAAAAACGGCAGGAAAGAAGCGTACCTCTACAGTACGTAAGAAACGTAAAAACTAAGGAACTATCAGATAGGATCCCACTTCCTGGCAGACCAGGCCGGGAAGTGGGATCCCACCAAAATCAAAGCAACATCAATCTTCTGCTCTGGCTTCCTTGATCCCATCCAAAATCCAGGGCATCAGTTCGGACACAGTCGGATGAACTAAAACCACCCGACGATAATTCCGGCACTCGATTTCACTATGCATAATGGCGGCGAACATATTTATAATTTCATCTCCGCCAACACCCAGAATAGAAGCACCTAAAATAAGATCGGTTTCGGCATCAACCAGCAGTTTTGCAAACCCCTTGGTTTCTCCCATTTCCTTCGCACGACTGATGCGGGACATCGGTCGTGTCGCCTTTAGAATTTTCCTTCCTGTAGCCAGGGCTTCCTTTTCACTCATTCCGACTCTTCCAAGTGGTGGATCTGTGAAAAGCGCGTAGACCATGTTGCGTTGGGAAATGCTACGACTTCCTCCGAAAAGAAAATCCAGCACGATTTCGGCATCATTGACGGAGGTGTGGGTGAAGGCCCCAAGACCATTTACATCACCGAGGGCAAAAACACCTTCGACAGCCGTTCGACAATAGTCATCTACCTCGATATACCCTCGCTTATTAGTGATAATATCAGTTGCCTCAAGATTTAGGCTATCACTGTTTGGAATTCGGCCGGTTGCGATTAAGAGATCCGTACCTTCAATGGTACTTTCTTGCCCATCTCTCAAGATGGTTAACTCTATACCCTTATCCGTATTTTGAACACTTTGTGCCTTGGCATCGCATATCACTTCAATTCCTTCCTCTTCGAGAAAGGCTTGAATGGCATCGGCCACGTCCTTATCTTCCCTGGGCATCAATTGATCTGCTCCTTGAATTAAGGTTACCTCGGAACCAAATCGACGATACACTTGGGCATATTCAGCTCCGATATAACCACCCCCGATAATAATGAGTCGCTTGGGTAACTCCGTCCTATCTAACAACTTTGCGCTATCCATCCACGGGACTTCATCAATCCCGGCAATATTGGGAATGCGAGGGCGCGTACCTACATTGATGTATATATTTTGGGCGGTCATCTGCTCACTGCCTACCTGGATCGTCTTTGGTCCTGCAAAGGAACCACGGCCTCGAATTAGATCTACATTAGGGGTGTTCTCCATCCAGTTTGTTAGGCTGGTATTACTGGCGGATCGCACCGAGTTCATCCGTGCTCTTATCTTGTCATAGTCTACCTTGATTTCACCCGTATCGAATCCATAGAAATCACCCCGCTTTGCCTGGAATAATGCCTTTGCGCTAGCCACCAAAGTTTTGGTGGGGGTACAACCAAAGTTGACACAACTTCCTCCAACTTTGGCTTCCTCTATCACCGCTATTGATGAGCCAGTGGGGATGAGTTTTCCGAGCAATGTTCCAGTTGCTTGCCCGGTACCGAGAATTAAATGATCGTAATGCTTCATGGTGGGAATTCGATTTTAAGTGCATGCTTGATGAAGCAGGCACTGAAGACAGGATTTGATTCTGATTGATAAATTAAAGAATTAAATAAGAACAGGATAGTCGCTGCGGCTACTTATTTGCCCAATACTGGAAATCGGCCCTGTCAATTAATGAGAAAAGGTGCAGGACAGCCGAAAGAACATTGTGAGTTGTTCTGTGTAATCCTGCTAATGTACGGAAGTCCCATGGCCGCAAGCTCCCCAATTACGAGATATGCTTTATCTTAGTCGATATAATGCGAGGTGGAGGTATGAACTTAAGAACTGGCGATCAAGGGTAGGAAAGTTCTTATTGCTACTTCTAGAAGTTCAACCACTACCATCAACAATTATTTCTTATCAACTTATTAGTTTATGAAAAAACTAGCAATCGTTGCTTGGCTTACGCTCTCTTTTTTGATGGCTTGTAAGACTAACCAAAATCAAGAAACAACAAATCTTACTTATCCTGAAACCACAAAGGGAGAACACGTGGATACCTATCATGGTGTTGACGTAGCAGATCCTTACCAATGGCTCGAAGATGATCTTTCAGCCGAAACTGGTGCTTGGGTTGAGGCCCAAAATGTTGTTACCGGCGCCTATCTGAATGGCATTGACTTCAGAGAAAACTTGAAAGGACGTATTGAAGAACTATTGGATTACGAAAAAATTTCTGCTCCTTTCGAAGAAGGTAACTATGAATATTTCTACAAGAATGATGGGCTGCAGAATCACAGCGTTGTATATCGTAAACCGATAGGAGATAAAGATGCAGAACCAAGCGTGTTCCTCGACCCCAATACCTTCTCTGAAGATGGGACCATAGCCCTACGAGGTATATTCTTTACAAAAGATGGCGCATTGGCTGCCTATATGATCACAGAAGGTGGTTCTGATTGGCGAAAAGTGATTGTGTTAGATACAGAGACAATGGAGGTAGTTGGCGATACTTTGATTGATGTGAAATTTAGCGGATTGTCTTGGAAAGATAAGGATGGATTTTACTACAGCAGCTATGATAATCCAAAGGGAACTAGTGAATTATCGGCCAAAACTCAATATCATAAGTTGTACTACCACAAGCTGGGAACTCCTCAATCACAAGATGAATTGGTGTATGGAGGAGAGAAGCAACCCAATCGATATATCGGTGGTGGCGTTTCCGAGGATGGCAGATATCTGGTGGTGTCTGCAGCGCAAAATACGAGCGGCTCACAGCTATACATCAAGGATCTTAATGATCCCAATGGAGATTTTATCCAGATTCAGGACGACTATTTTGCCCGCTGCGCCTACATAGACAACGATGGTTCCACCTTCTATTTGTACACCAATATAGATGCGCCGAATTATCGTCTAGTTAAAATGGATCTATCTGCTCCTACCCAGGAGAACTGGGAGGACGTCATCCCAGAAACGGAAAACGTACTGAGAGTAGGTTCTGGTGGAGGTAAATTCTTTGCCAATTACTTAGTAGATGCCAAAACCGCTATCAAGCAATTTGATATGAATGGCAAACTTGAACGAGATGTGGAATTGCCCGGAATTGGCTCGGCAGGAGGCTTCGGGGCTAAAAAGGACGACACCTCTCTATATTATTCCTTTACATCCTTTACTTCTCCAGGAACTATCTACAAATATGACATTGCTTCTGGAAAATCCACTATGTACCGTCAATCAGATGTAGAGTTTGATCCATCTGCCTACGAAACCAAGCAAGTGTTCTATTCCAGCAAGGATGGCACGAAAGTGCCCATGTTCATCACGCATAAGAAGGGCTTAGAGTTGAACGGAAAAAATCCAACTTATCTGTATGCTTATGGGGGATTTAATGTTAGCCTAACGCCAAGTTTTAGCGCTTCTAGAATCGTGTGGTTGGAAAACGGTGGGATTTACGCGCAACCGAACCTAAGAGGAGGAGGAGAATATGGAGAAAAATGGCACAAAGCAGGGACGCAGATGAATAAGCAAAATGTATTTGATGACTTCATCGCAGCTGGGGAGTATCTAATCAAGGAGGGCTACACCTCAAGTGAGTACTTAGCTATTGCTGGTGGTTCTAATGGAGGTCTGTTGGTCGGAGCTACGATGACTCAACGGCCGGATCTAGCTAAGGTGGCTTTGCCTGCTGTTGGTGTCATGGACATGTTGAAATACCACAAGTTTACATCTGGAGCCGGCTGGGCAGCAGACTACGGAACCGCTGAGGATTCTCCTGAAATGTTCGAATACCTGAAAGGCTATTCTCCATACCATAACTTGAAAGAAGGAGTGAACTATCCAGCAACCATGGTTACTACTGCTGATCACGATGACCGGGTAGTTCCTGCCCATTCCTTCAAATTTGCAGCGCGCTTACAGGAAGCCCATCAAGGAGATAATCCGGTACTGATTCGGATCCAGACGAATGCCGGACATGGTTCTGTTTCGACCAAGCAGACGATAGAATTGGCAGCTGATAGATATGCCTTTATTTGGGCGAATATGGGGATTGAACCAGATCTATCTAAAGCAGTTCCTAATTAATTAGTATAGAAGAAATTACCTTTTAGGGGCTAGATGGCCGAAGTGGGATGACTACTTCGGCCATTGCTTTTTATCTTAGCCGGCATGAGGTTAAGTATCATCATTCCCGCTTTGAATGAGGCCGACAGTTTGCAGAAGTTGTTTCCTTATCTGCATGCTGTAATTGGGGAGGACCAGGATGTCGAGTTGATCTTGGTGGATGGGGGCAGTCAGGACGCCTCTCCGGATATTGCTAATGAATTTGGGGTGATTCTGGTGAAAAGTGATGTGCAACAACGAGCTCATCAATTAAACCTAGGAGCAAGATCTGCAACTGGAGGAGTATTCTATTTCTTGCATGCGGACACTTTTCCTCCTGAAGAATTTATAGGAGGCATAGAAGAAGCCATTCAAGCCGGTCAATTGTCTGGATGCTTCAGGCTATCTTTTGATTGGGAACATTGGTTTTTACGATTGCATGGCTGGTTTACTCGATTCAATTGGGATGGATTTCACTACGGGGATCAGAGTTTATTTGTGAGGCGAGATATCTTCCATGACTTGGATGGTTTTGATGAGTCCTTGGACATTATGGAAGACTTTGATTTGGTGCGACGATTAAAACGACAGGTACCATTTACGGTAGTAAAGAAACCGGTAGTGACTTCTGCTCGGAGATATCGGGAGATAGGGGTATTTCGCTTGCAATTTTTGTACTATTTGATCTTCTTGCTCTTCCGCATTGGCTGCTCACAACGATGTCTTTGGAAGGTTTATCACTATTGCTTCAAATGATTGATAGACCATTAGCAATGAAAAATCCCGTGCCTTAGATAAAGCACGGGATGCGTATTTCTATATTATCGAAAGTTGGACTAGATAATCCCTTCTTCCGTCAAATATCTTTCTGCGTCTAGGGCGGCCATACAGCCTGTACCTGCTGCGGTAACCGCTTGGCGATACACTTTATCAGCAGCATCACCACTGGCAAATACGCCTTTGATCTTAGTCTTAGACGTACCAGGGTCAACGATCAAGTAGCCGGTATCGTCCATATCGAGCCAACCTTTAAAGATGTCGGTATTAGGCTTATGTCCGATCGCAACGAAGAAACCTTGCACGGGTAGTACACTCTCTTCTTCGGTTACACGGTTTAATACCCGGACACCAGTTACATCCGAATCACCTAGAATTTCTTGAGTCACTGTATTCCAATGTACTTCGATGTTCTCGGTTTTCATCACACGATCTTGCATGATCTTCGAAGCACGCATCTCATCCCGACGTACCAACAAGTGAACTTTTGGGCAGAGCTTTGCCAGGTAAGTTGCCTCTTCAGCAGCGGTATCACCACCTCCGACGACAGCTACCTCTTTTCCTTTGAAAAAGAAGCCATCACAAACAGCACATGCTGAAACACCTTGGTTCATTAATCTTTGCTCAGACTCTAAGCCTAGCCATTTAGCACTTGCTCCAGTAGAGATAATAATGCTATGGGCATGGATTTCATCCCCATTGGCGGTCCATGCTTTGTGGATTGGGCCGCTAAAGTCAACCTTTTCCACGAGATCATACCGAACGTCCGTTCCAAAGCGTTCTGCCTGGTTTTTGAAATCGTCCATCATCTCTGGGCCTCGTATACCTTTTGGATAGCCTGGGTAGTTTTCCACGTCAGTGGTGATCATCAATTGTCCTCCGGGCTCTTGACCTGTGTATACTACAGGATCTAGATTAGCACGAGCAGCATAGATCGCTGCGGTATAACCTGCTGGACCAGAGCCTATGATTAGGCATTTAATTGGTTCTTTTTGTTCTTCTGCCATTGTCTACTATTTATCGATGGATTTTGCCATCGTTCGAAAACTATAATTGCATTTCAGGAATATCTCCTTCGATTACCAGACGACCTTCGGTCGCATTCTTAATTTCCTCTACGCTCACGCCTGGCGCTCGTTCTATCAGCTTAAAACCTGCTGGTGTAATGTCTAAAACGGCGAGGTTAGTGACTACTCGTTTTACACACTTCACCCCGGTCAGTGGGAGGGAACATTGCCGGAGGAGTTTTGACTGTCCTCGCTTATTGGTATGCATCATGGCCACGATGATGTTCTCTGCGGAGGCTACTAGGTCCATAGCTCCGCCCATACCTTTGACCATTTTGCCCGGAATCTTCCAGTTGGCGATATCACCATTATCTGCTACTTCCATGGCACCAAGCACCGTCAGCTGGATGTGCCCCCCTCTGATCATTGCGAAACTGGTCGCGGAATCAAAGACAGAGGCGCCTGGTAAAAGGGTCACTGTTTGCTTCCCTGCATTAATCATATCTGCATCTTCCTCACCTTCGTAAGGAAAGGGGCCCATTCCGAGAATCCCATTTTCAGACTGAAATTCAACACTGAGGCCTTCTGGAACGTAGTTGGCGACTAGCGTTGGGATACCGATACCCAAATTCACATACCAACCATCCTGTAATTCTTGAGCAATGCGCTGTGCGATTCCTTTCTTATCTAGCATGGATCGAATTTTTGATGGTTAGGATTGTGTTTTTTGGCGAACAGTCCTTTGCTCGATTCGCTTTTCATAATTCGTTCCTTCAAATATCCTCTGTACGAAAACACCAGGAGTATGGATAAAGTTGGGATCCAATTCTCCGGGTTCAACGATTTCTTCTACTTCCGCGATAGTGATCTTCCCGGCCATGGCCATGGCGGGGTTGAAATTTCGTGCACTTCCCTTGTAAACGAGATTCCCAAAGCGGTCGCCTTTCCAGGCTTTAACGATGGCAAAATCAGCTTCCAAGGCCGTTTCTAGAATATGTGGCTTGCCATTGAAGTATCTAACTTCTTTACCCTCAGCTACTTCTGTTCCATAACCTGCTGGAGTGAAAAAGGCCGGTACACCAGCCCCTGCCATGTAACAACGAGCAGCCAGTGATCCTTGCGGCACCAAATCTACTTCCAATTCACCACTAAGCATCTGTCTTTCGAATTCGGCGTTCTCTCCAACATAGGAGGAAATCATCTTCCTGATTTGTCGTTTCTGTAACAAAAGCCCCAATCCAAAATCATCGACTCCCGCATTATTTGAGATGCAAGTTAGGCCTTTAATGCCTTTGGCCGCTAAGGCGGAAATGCAATTCTCTGGTATACCACATAGTCCGAAACCACCTAACATTAAAGTCATGCCATCTTGAA
>CAJXPD010000084.1 GCA_913057785.1 uncultured Lewinella sp.
TTAAAATAGGTGCTGATTACTGATGTCCTCTCGATGCGCCAAAGATGCCACAAATAGCTGCATCCTGCCAAAGACATTTTCAGGGACTTACCATAAAAAAAGAAGCAATTAGACACCAAAAATAAGCAACAAACTACTACTAATCAATTATTTAATTAAAAATAACTACCATAAAGTCAAGCATAATAGGAGACTGATTTGGCCTTGTTTTTTGCTCAAAAGTCAACTAGATTACCATTGATATATGCTTCTCGACAATTTATCTGTTCCAATCTATCCACAGGAATGGAAAAAGGATTAGTATCCAAAATAATGAAGTCAGCATATTTTCCCGTTTTGAGCGAACCAATTTGATCCTCTTTATTAATCTGTACAGCTGCATTAATGGTCAGGCTTTTAATGGCGTCCATAAGGTCAATCCCTTCCTTAGAGCCTAGTACCTTCCCATTCTTAGTCTTCCGTTCCATTGCCGTCTGGATTAACCGGAACGGCTTGCTCTCAAACATAGGCTGATCCGCATGTAGTGTACTGACTATACCCGCCTCCTGACTTGATTTAAGCGGGAGCACTTGCTGGCTACGCTCCTCCCCTAGCAAACTTGCGGCCAAGGCATCCCCATAGTAATAAATATGGTTGATGTGATAACTGGGGAATAGGTTGAGTTGCTTCAGTCTTTCCAACTCGCTCGTAGGTAATAACAAACAGTGTTCCAATCGATGTCTAGATTGACTAAAATCTAAAGTACTTGCCAACTCCTCATAGGCATCTACTACCTCCTTAATGGCAGCATCCCCTTGCGTATGAATAGCTATCTGCCAACCAGCTTCATGATAGGCTTGAATAAAGGCTTTCAATGAATCTTCATCCACCAAGGCATGACCTCTTGAATCAGGTGAAATGTGCAACACTTCTGAAGTCATCTCTGTATTCAAATAACTAGAATCCAGGTACATAGAACCTATATAAGGGGATCCATCATACCAATGCTTGACCCCGACAACATCGTAGAAATCATTTGCTTCTCCTCGCTTATCGGGTAACAAATGGCTCCGGTCATGCCGCATATAAATGAAGTGTCGAGGAGCTGGCTTTCTGATAGGCAATTGTCCCAATTTCTGAAGTGCTCCTCCTAAAAAGCTGGATCGCTCTGCAGATAGGTGCTTCAGCAATAACAAAGGTTTACTATCATTGATTGTCAATCCCGTACTTACGATCGTTGTATTTCCATTCTGAGCATATTGCCGCATCACATCTGCAGCTGCAAGGCTCAATACTTTCGGAGTCAACACCACTGAAGTCAATTTTTCACCAAAGGGTTGAAAGGCTTCTTGTTCTACGATCAAGCCCGTCAAATTCCCACTATCGTCTTTTTCGTAATAACTCAAATCTGACGGATCAGGAGTATTGGCCGTTATCCCGACCGCTTCAAATGCCTTAGTATTGGCCCAATAACTATGTAGGCTTTGGCTAAAGATTACGATGGGATGCTCAGGAGCTATCTGATCGAGAAACTTCAAGTCAGGGACCACTAAATCCGGAACCAAAATAGGATCAAGGCCTTTGCAAACGATCCATTCATCTGGCGCTGCCTGCTCAACCACTTCTCGTAGATATTGCCAAACCGCTTCATTGGAATCATGCTTAAATCCAGAAAGGTCGACCATTTTGGATAAGAACATTGATAAGGCAAAATGGGTATGTACGTCAATAAAGCCTGGCATTAGCGTCGCTCCCTGCAGATCTCTCCGGATTAAGTCTTTGAATCCTGTGGTATCGATGCTCTCCAATTGCCCGATATCCTTGATTAAGCCATCCACTACCAGCATGGCCTCTGCTTTAGGCAGTTCCTCGTCTATTGTAATGATATTGGCATTGTAGTACAAAGTCGGAGGAGTTTTGTCAAAGTCACTTGGATATAGGAGTATCGATAACCCCAGAAGGATGGCCCCCGATATTAGATAAATAAGCTTTCTTCTCATGATATTGTTTTTGCTCCCTTGTCCTGATCCTGCTGGCTGAAAAGCTAGAAGTAGGAGTAAACAAAATAACACTTTTGTCTTTATCCTAAGCCTTAGTCCGCCCTAAGAGGTATCAGTACCAACCGCTGGTCGAAAATCGTCTAAAAAAAGAGGGAAGATTATCTCATTTAGTACAGGACACGGGCATTGGCCGAAAGGATTACTTACATTCATTTGCTATAAACAATCTCTTCAGCCATGTCTTATTCTAAAACCCAAAGCATCTTGCTTTTCCTCTCCATATTCTTTA
Source organism: uncultured Lewinella sp. (assembly GCA_913057785.1). GTDB lineage: Bacteria > Bacteroidota > Bacteroidia > Chitinophagales > Saprospiraceae > DT-111. Next base: position 2,269 of record CAJXPD010000084.1, read on the forward strand.
GCAGCATGGTGTATGCTCAACCGACACTAGAAGCCTGCGACTTTTTCGAGGAAGAAAACGGTCTCCTAGTGGTAGAAATGGAAAGCCTTCCCATAGCTGGCAGCTGGGAGGTCGCCCAAAATATAGACGGCTACACGGGGAATGGTTATATTCAGTGGACTGGAAATCAATACTTCAACCAAACTGGGAATGGCGCAATCACCTTTCAAATCAAAATCAATACCCCGGGAACCTACACCTTCAACTGGCGAGTAGCGGTCGGAAATGGTGACGATGGAACGCTACACAATGACACCTGGCTCAAGATCAATGGCGACAACTTCTATGCCAAGCAAGGCGGCGTGCACACCACCTCACGCCTCAAGCCCAAACCTCAATGCAATAATGATCCTAACTACGGATGCCCGAATGGATCAAGCTCGAACGGTTTCTTCAAGGTCTTTGGCGGCCAAGTCGGCACCTTCCAATGGAAAGCCAAAACAAGCGATCATGACGCTCATGATATTGCGGCTCGCTTCGATACCGTTGGCATCTATACTATAGAAATCAATGCCCGTTCCTCCTATCAAGCGATAGACCGATTGATCCTCTGGCACACCACAGAACAGCGCAGCGTTGACGCCCAAAAACTTTTCAATCCTGAATCACCTTGTTTAACGAACATCCCTACTAGCACACACGATCACGCCCCCACTCCAGACTTCCACGTTTTCCCCAACCCCGCGCAGGGCCATTTTTGGGTAGATCTCGGAGGCCAGTCTCCCAAGCAGATTACCCTGCTGAATTACCTCGGCCAGCCTATTAAAATATATGAGACTAGTGAGACGAAGCTATTGATTTCCACTAGGGCTCTTGAAGCCGGGATCTATTGGCTAGAGATAAAAATCGGCATGAAACGTGGTGTGAGAAGAGTTGTTGTGCGATAAAGCCCCTTATCAAACCTGCCGGAAACATGGTGCAAAGCAATAGCCGAACCGCATCCCGTCCAAGCTATTGCCATTTTCTGGCGACACTCTTTTCTTCTGTCGGAAAATCAGCTGGAACATCCTGGGTCACCTCGCCAGTAGCCACCCATTCTGCGCCTCTTTGAAGCGTAGTAATAAAGCCTGCACATTCCATAGAATAATCAAAGTGCCCAAGTGTAGTATGAAAAATGCGCCCTTCTCCGTATTGAATAGCCATCATCGTGGGAACATGCTGCCCCATGCCTTTAACATTAGGATTCCATGGGGGCGCATTGCTCTCCACATCCGAGTAAGCCGTGGCTAGAATAGTAGCTCCCTCGAATGGGCCCCTCATTCGTTCGTACAATTCATCCTGCGTATGTAACCACTTCTCTGGTAATCCCTTCATGATAGGATGTTCGGGTTCCCGCGAGGTGATTACAAATTCAAACTCTGGGCCATGAGAACCACAGGAACCTGCGCCGTGATCCTTTTCCAATACCCCCTGATCCGTATAATAGACGTAAGGGCCGGAAGTACTATCCCGTCCTCCCCAGGCACCGAGTCCAATCATCTTATTAAATTCTGGCCAATCCCCCCAAGCATTATTGGCGGCGTGCACGATGATGAATCCTCCACCATCTCGTACGTACTTTTCAAAACTCTCCTCGGTTTGCTCGGGCCAACGTGGGGCACTATCCCCCAGGTTGGAAATAACAAGGTCGTATTCCGCGAAATCGATCGAAAATCGGGAGGTCTTAATCGGATCCTCTGAAACACCGTAAGCAGTTGAATCCAAGGGATAAGTTTTAATATAAGAAGTGTAAGGTACTGGCCTGGTCTCATTGTATTTAATACCCAACCAGACCGAATCCATTCGGTGAATGTTCACCTCAAACAATCCAGTCTGGGTCAGATAGTCTTGCATCATCATTGTCGTCTTTGGCCATACATAATGGTTATTTTGGCCATCGACAATCAATACTTTTAGTTTCTCGGCAGGTGCTTCTTCCTGCTGTGTTGGACTCCCACATGCAGCAATGAAAAATAGGAATACCACAATCGAATACAATCTCGACATCTTGTTGTTGTTTAAAGGTTGGTCAATCAACCGGTTACCGGTCGGTTACTAGGAGTCTGCATTTTAGTTTTAGGAGGTCGTCGTGGTGGACCATCATATACCTGCAGTTAGGGAAACTGAGCAACGAAGATGGTTTGGTTAGAACGAGAGGTGGCTAAAGGTAGGTAGAATTGGTGAGGATGGCAAGTTGGGTGGAAATTGGAAAGACACTCTCATCTACTTGCAGGAATGCGAGTTCCTGGCTTTCTAAATGGAATAAACTTCTCGCCCCAGTAGAAACAAAAAAGCCCCAAGCTTTTGCTTGAGGCTTTTTTTGTGATTCCGCTGGGGCTCGAACCCAGGACCCCTTGATTAAAAGTCAAGTGCTCTACCAACTGAGCTACGGAATCCTATTGCGTTGTGAAAATGGAAGATTTAAATTGAAGTTTTCGACATATAATAATGAGAATTACCCAATATTAAACTTTCAAAATCACACTTTGAATAATGCCTTTCTTCTAAGGCGATGCAAATATACGAGCAAAATACAAAAATACAAGTCTTGCTGTACTTTTTTTGGGAGATAAATTTCTAGTGCTTGAACATCAAGGGGTTAGAAAAAGTTCCCCATAAAACATACTCCAGTTGGCCTATTTTGGAGGGGTCGCCGATTCGAGCGCTTGCCAAAAAGCATCGAAATCTAGGTAGTTCGGAATGACTTGCGTGGCGCCATGGTTTAGGAGTACTTCTTGGTCATGCGAACGGCGGACACCGACAAAATCCATGTTCAGGTTGCGAGTAGTGGTAACATCCCAGATCGCGTCGCCGATATAGATGATTTTTTCAATGGCTTCGTGATGTTGTAGGGCAGGCTGTGTGACGGATTCGATGATCGATTCTCGGGTCCAGTGGCCGTCGGCACCGCTGAAGAAGATGGTATCCAAAGAAATACCTACGTGCCTAAGCTTCACACGAGCGGGCTGCTCCCAGCCACCGGTAGCAATGCCCAAAATACAATCTGGACGGGCACGGAGCTGATCCACGGCTTGCCGGGCACCAGGAACCTCCTGGAATTCTTCAGGCTGTATTTGGCGTTTGGATTCTATATTAGCGACAAACTGAGCGCAGAAGGCCCTCATCTCTTCGGTATCTGGCCGTCGTTGAAAGTGTTCTTGGATCACGGCATCAAAGATCGTGGTATCGGATACCGCAGGATAGCGACGCCAATCAATGCTGGGAAAAGGCAAACCATAGACCTCTTGATAGGTATCGGCAAAACACTGACTATCGACCTTATTGGAGTATACCAAAGTACCGTCGATATCAAATATGATTAACTTCATCGGTTCGTTTATTCTTCTTCTTCACCCTCTTTGAAGTCAAAGGAAAGTTGTATCCCCTCCCCTTGTACTTCCTTGGATAAATTGGACACAGAGACCCCCAGCAAACGTACACTAGGAATCTCCTCTCTATTTTGCATAATGAGTTCGTGGGCCACAGATTCTAGCAGCTTTAGATCCCGAATTTCGCTGGAAAAGGATCTACTTCTAGTGATAATTTTGAAATCTGGTGACTTGGCCTTGAGGGTCACGGTCCTGCCGTAATTATCCGATTTTTCCATATAGCGAAAGATGACTCCGGCAAGGTAGGTCAGCTTCTCCTTCATGTCCTCTATTTGGCTAATGTCTTCGCGGTAAGTCCGCTCGGCCCCGATGGATTTACGGATGCGATTCGGATTGACTTCCCGCCGGTCATCAGCACGTACAATCCTGTAGTAATGTCGACCCGCCTTCCCAAATCGCTTCACCAGCTCAATTTCGGAGAGGGCTTTCAATTCCTTGCCTGTAAACACCCCCATCCGTTTCATTTTCTCGGCTGTTACTTTGCCTATTCCATGAAACTTTTTGATCGGGAGGGCTTCCAGGAAGGGCAAGGCCTCCTTGGGTGTAATAACCTTGATACCATCAGGTTTGTTGATATCCGAGGCTACTTTGGCCAAAAACTTGTTGAAAGAGACCCCTGCAGAAGCCGTCAGCTGCGTTTCTTCCTTGATCTTGCGACGTATCTCCTCTGCAATCAAGGTAGCTGATTTCATCCCCTTCTTATTCTCACTGACATCTAAGAAAGCCTCATCCAGGGATAAGGGTTCCACTAAATCCGTATACTCGTGGAATATAGCTCGAATTTGCTGTGAAACTTCTCGATACACATCAAAGCGAGAGCGAACAAAGATCAGCGCCGGACAGAGTCGCTGTGCCGTTACGCTGGGCATTGCCGATCGCACACCAAAGGCCCGAGCCTCGTAACTGGCTGAAGCCACCACTCCGCGCATACCTGCACCGCCAACCGCTACAGGTTTGCCTCGCAATTCCGGCTGATCCCGTTGCTCCACGGATGCATAGAAGGCATCCATGTCAATATGTATGATTTTGCGATTCGCCAACACGCTACAAAGGTAGCGAAATCGGCTGACGCATGGGGTCATTTAATCATTCTCATTGCTTGCTCAACTGAAAGTTGTACTGATCAGTTGAACTACTCAACCTTAGGTTATATAAACCTGCTGGCCAAGCATCTATGGACATCTCCATACGTTGATCACCTGCTTCCAATTCCTTCACTTCTCTTGACAAAATCTGCCCCGAAGCATTTATCCATTCTATGGTCACTGATCCAGACCGAGCGAGCTTGTATTCCACATAAATCACTCCGTCAGCGACGGGGTTAGGATATACCTGAATCTGGCTCTTCTGTTCGTACAAGGCACTGGCCACCTCGTAGCGATGTACCGTGCCATCGTAGTCTACCTGCGCCAATCGATAGTAATTTATACCAGGAAGTGGACGCGAATCCTCAAACTGATACTTCTGCTCAACAAAACTATTTCCAGCCCCTTTAACCTGACCGATCACATTGAATTTTCGGCCATCTGCTGAACGTTCTACAAGAAAATGAGCATTGTTCTCCTCTACAGTAGTTGTCCAGTCCAGACGCACGCCATTGGGTGGATCAGCAAAAACCTGGAACTCCAGTAGCTCCACCGGAAGTAAAGTATTCGTTCCCGTGATCGTAACCGCTTTAAAGTTTTCACTTAGGTCTCCACAAAAGCCCACCGTCAGCATTTTTTCCTCAAAAGCCGCTTTATCCAAGCCCAGAAAAGCATCTAAACTAAATCCTGCCGGAAAGGAAAAACCATACACGTGATAATCTCCGGGTATGATCCCTCTCAGGTCTGCTTCTTGTTCAAAGCCGACGATTTTTCCACTCACTTGATCAAATACCACATAGGTATAAATAAAGTCATCATTTGGGGGTACCATACCTACATAAGCATTCCCCCCTAATGGTCCCTGGATTTGGACTCGATAATCCCCAAAGGTCAAGGCAAAAGTCACCAAAACATATTCTTTCCTAGCTTCCAAATTTGCCTTCATCTCATTCGTTACCGAGACACTACCAGAGATGAAATGTGAGCTAGATGCCATCCAGTTAAAACAGGGATCTGCCGGCTCATAGGGGGCCTCATAGAGATTAGCCAGGTAGTACGTCGTATGATCGACCTCTGGAAGTTGAAAGATGTATTCCCCATCTTTATTCACCTGGAAGTTCTGCGTGAAAAAGGCGGTGGGATAGGTAAAACTAAAGCAACTCCCACCATTTGAGGTCGTTAGGTTGGCTTTAGGAGTGAGTGGGGTAAAGCTGAGGGCGATCTCCTCCAAAGGCGTGCCGTAGTCCGGAGATAGATCCAGCAGTAAGTCATCGGTGCCCCATTCTGCGCTTAGGTCATCAGTAGGACTAATAGTACTTCCCTCGGCATAACATTCCCCTCCAATCTTTATTCTCGCATCATTTACGTCAAAAAAGATATTATTCGTCGCTTGTATCAATATTCTGCCAGAGCTGGTAAATACTTCTGGCATAGGAAAAGTAAAGCTACCAGTGTTCGGTACTTCTTCGCCAAGCACAATGGGGAAGCTTTCGCCATCGTTTGCGGAAAATAAGATGTTTACTCGCTCGCAATTAATCGGCGCTTGATCGGTTTTGGCCACATCCCATTCTACCGTCATGGGATCGCCAGGAAGCCCAGTCCAAGTGGTGGGTTCATTAAAGGAAGTAATTACAAAAGGGCCGCTATTACCATCTACCTCCACCTGCACTTCATCCGAACCCAAACCACCGCCGCCTTCGTGGTTGTCTCGGACCGTCAAGCGAAAGGTCATAGTGCGAGATTGCTGCGGCAATAGTTCTCCCTTATCCGTGGCATTGCCTAGGATAGCTGCCCAGCGTGGGAAAGTCCTAGTAACCGAGGTATTAGGTATAAAACTTCTAAACAGCGGCGCTCCATTCTCGCCCTCTCGATCGCTGATATCAAACGGAGATTCTTCTAATAATCCTTGTGTCCCTAGATCGTATTGCTCCCAGCAATAGGTCAATTCGTCTTCTTCCAAATCATCCGCCTCTCCCGTTAGGTAAAAGGGGGTCCCTTTTGGAATCAAATAATGCTGCCCAAGCGGGTTCGCAAATACTCTTGGTGGGGTGTTGTCGGTAGGTTGCCTATCCATGCAGTCTTGAATTCGTTCTTGCTGCAAGAATTGATGGATCGCCTCAATACTGGCAATATGAAAATAGTTGTCTAGGGTCTGACTAACGTCATCATCAGAACATCGACCGGCATATGACATAATCGTCGATCCGCTACCCGGTTCATAAGCATATTCGGAATCGTATTGTCCAGGTCTGCCACAGGTGCCATCTGCTCCATTAAACGTATGCAGCGCCCCAAACATGTGTCCTATCTCGTGAGCGAGTTGTCCGATCCAATGGCTGCCTTGCGGATCTGCTGTTCCGATTCCTCCTCCTGCCTTGAAGGGTGCATCTAATTGTTGATCTCCATCGATGTCTATGACTTGATCATCTCCAACCACACCAACAAATGCACTGCCCCCAATATTTCTACCTGAAACAAGATGACCGAGGTCAAAATTTTCAGGATGAAAAATCCCATCCTCTATCAATTCTCCGATGGCTACCATGGCTTCACTGCTTGGTCCGAGGTCGTCTATTGGAAAGGGGTCAGCGGACTTGTTCAAGTAGGCATACGCTTCTTGTAGCACAAACCGGATAGATAGATCTGTCTCAAAGATGGCGTTGATGCTATTGACATCTGCTGCCATGGCAGCTATCACTGCCCCTAGGACAGGGGTCCCATTTGTTCGGGCTTCGGCGTACTCCCCGTCAGCCAGCATGGCCATGTTAAAGATGAACAATTCCTCACCGATACTTAGCTTGTTCTTTGCTGCAGTTGCCTGGACATAACCTGGCTTAAAGAGCATTTCCTCTGCCAGGACAAGCACTTCATGTTCGGCATCTCCATAGTATACGCGGTAGTTGGTATCAGTTGCAGGTTCTATGTACATCCAACCTCTAGAGGTAGCGATGATCGCTTGGACCCCGTAGGGAGAGACCAATAGGCGGCCTTGCCGGAGGCTTGCCTCCTGGCCAGTGATACGATAAGTTTTAATTTCAGGATACTGAGCCGATAAGCTACGGCCTAGCACAGGAGATTCCTCAACTGCAAAATGGCGTAACTCACCCCCAGGTAAAGGTAACTGTACGGTAGATGCTGGTGTACCCGTCGAAAGCTCTCCTTCCATTCTTGCACCAGATAATTGTGCCCGTAGTGCGTCGACATCGAGAGAGATTGTCGGCGCATCGATCTTCGATGGTTGGGCAACAAGACTCAAACTTAACCTACACAAGAAGAAGGTTAAAACGAATGAAATCAACTGTTTCATGCAAGTAAATATTAAAGATGAACACAATGAACAAAAGCATACTAAGGGGAACAAAGCCTACTGCTTTTTCCAGATGCTAAATGGGTGAGTACAATGTGTTCTAAGGGGTGAGTGTTGGGTAAGTTCTTGTGTAAAGAGGATATCCTTCACTGATAGCTAAGACCGAATTCTGGCCACGACCAATAGCATAGCAGCCAGAAGTAGCTTCTAGCTGAGGATTGCCCGCCATAGAATAAAATATTCCATTAGCAGGTACGATACTGGCAGTGTCTACCTGAATGTACAGTCTTCAAAAAATAGCTTAAAGATTAAGTGGGGATTCATTCCTAGAGGTGGGGGGATGTCAATCATCTAGAATGAAATGGGTGGAGTGTTATTTCTTACAATTAGTGATTGTTCGTAATTGTTCTCCAACAAATATATAATATTTTTTTTAAGATGAAAATGTTTCCCGGGCCTCTTTCTTCCCTAACTCACCACTCTTGTTAATAAATCATGTTTATGTGACTGTAAAACAAATACATATGAATAAGCCTTTCCTAACCTATTCATACTTTTTTTAATACATAGGGATCTTAACAGTAGGTAAGTATTTTATTCTTCCTTTATTGGACTCATTTCTAAGAACTCGATCAGCGCATCCAAATTCCAGGCATTTTCAATATGAAAAGAGCCGATACGAGTTCTCCTTAAGGCAGAAAGGTACGCACCACTTTGCAAAGCCTTGCCAAAATCATTAGCTAAGGAGCGGATGTAGGTACCTTTACTACAGCTTACTTGAAAATCAACTGCAGGAATATCAACATTGGTAATGTCAAATGAAGAGATCACGACTTTTCGGGGTTGAACCTCAACGGATTGGCCTTTGCGGGCCTTTTTATATAAAGGCTGACCATCAACTTTGATCGCTGAGAACATGGGCGGAACTTGACTTAATTCACCGATGAACTCTTGTCTTGTTCGCTCAATTAGATCTGCATCAATATGGTCTATGGGGAAGGTTTCGTCGATGGCTGTTTCTTGGTCGTAAGAAGGCGTGGTGGCTCCTAAGGTAATGGTGCCTGTATAGGTTTTATCCAAGCCTTGCATGGTGTGGAGTTGCTTAGTAGCTTTTCCGGTACAAATGATCAATAAACCTGTGGCCATGGGATCTAAAGTTCCCGCATGCCCCACTTTTATTTTTTTGACTTTAAGTCGATGTTTCAGCCTATACCTGATCTTATTAACCACATCAAAAGAAGTCCAACCTTCTGGTTTATCTACTAGTAAGGTGGCGCCATTGATAAAATCATATTCCGGTAAAGGAACATCATCTCCGTTCATTTCCTATATTTTTTACATTCAAGCCTTGAGCAAAGTCCCAAGGATCACCAAAGCCGCTACTATAAAACAATATACGGAGAAATAAGTTAATTTGCTATTCCTTACCAACTTTATCATCCACACACAAGCCAGCATTCCCGTTAGAAATGCAGCTACAAAACCTACCCCCAAAGCAAGGGTATTTACTCCGGATTCTGCAAAAGCACCATCCATTATATCCTTAGCTACCTTACCAAAGATCAGGGGAATAACCATTAAGAAAGAAAATCTGGCGGCCCGTTCCCTGTCTATGCCAAGCAAAACAGAGGTAGAGATAGTGGCTCCCGATCTTGATATCCCAGGAAGGATTGCGATGGCTTGAGAAAGCCCAACAATCATAGCATCTCTATAGGACACTGCCCGATCTGTGCGCTTAGCCCGATCTGCAAAGAATAACAATATCCCAGTTACAATTAACATTAGTCCCACCAACAACATCTGCTGATTGAACATCTGTTCCATCATGTCTTCAAAAAACAGTCCCACCAGAACAGCTGGGATCATGGAAAGGATAATCTTGAGGGAAAAAGCTGTTTCTTCATTGTACTTAAACTGAAAAAGTCCTTTGAAGATCTCCGCTACTTCCTTCCTAAAAACGACCAGCGTACTAAGAGCTGTGGCGGCATGTAAGGTAACGGTCATTAGTAAACTCTCCTCTCCTATACTCTCATCGCCTAGAAAATACTTAGCGATCTCTAAATGTCCACTACTGCTTACCGGTAAAAATTCAGTTAGGCCTTGAACAATCCCTAGTACGATGGCACTTAAGACTTCACCCATTTAGGCTTCTATTTTTGCTGTCTTTGGTTTAAAAATGGCGTACACGCCTACTCCCAAACCCAACAAAATAACTATCGGTGCCAAGGTAATTCGACGGTGACTGTAAATGATGCTCTCATCCCAAATATCAGGACTAGGCATTCCTCCGCCCGACATCAAAACCAAGCCGAGTGCAATTAAGCCTGCCGCCGCTAGCAACAAAAGATAGTTAATCCGTCCGAATAACAAGTCCGCCTGGACAGGAGTAGCTGTTCGCTTACTTCCTGTTGTTGTACGGGTTTTTGCTACTGTAGGTTTTACTTTTTTCTTCTCCGGCTTTGAAGTCGAAACCACAACCTTCTTTTTTGGTGGTTTATGCTTACTCATTTTGACGTTTTTAGTAAAGAAAACAGGAGAACCATAGCTGTCTAAAACCGATAAACAAGGGGTCAATACAACTACCATTCTCTTGCTGATTCAAATTATATTCTTTCTACCTCAGTACACCTTTTGTGTAGTTCGGTTCATCTAAATAGCTAGGATCAATACAAATCATCTACTCGCATTCTGAGATATTTATTGACCACATAATAGGTGCTTCCTAAGTTGATCAAGATCCCCAACACTAGTAATAGTACAAACAACAGAGAAAAACTCCACCAACTACCCAGGGTGCTCAACTCCGGCAAAGCTCGTTGCACCCAAAGAATGCCCAAAACCAATCCGGCTATGGCCAGCAAGCCGCTCAATACCCCATATTGAACAGATCTAATGAGATACGGCCTACTTATGAAGCCCCAGGAAGCTCCCACTAATTCCATATTCTTGATCAAAAACCGATTCGCAAACAAAGCCAAGCGAATCGTATTATGAATAAGAACAATGGCAACGAATATGAAAAACAATCCGATGGAAAGGGTAATCCAACTCAGGTTCTGCACATTTTTTGCAATGACATCGACTAGATTCTCTTGGTAATAAACAGCGGAGACATGAGGATGCAAACGCAATTTATCAGCCATGCGGGCCAAGCTATCCGCATCCAGGTAGTTTGCTCGAACATTGAAGTTGATTACATCATGCAATGGGTTGGGAAGATCTAGTTTCAGGAAATCTTCTCCGAACTCTTCGCTCATTTCCTGCGCAGCTGCTTCTTTGCTCGTGAATACGACGGTTCCAGGCTTGGTAAACAAGCTATTATCCAAGTAGCGTTCAAGGTCCTGAACATCTTCGGTGCGCACTCCGTCGGGGAGCTCCACCAAGACATTGACCCTTTCCTTAAATGCAGTCACTAGCCGTTGAGCGTGAATGGTGATTAAACCAAACATTCCCAACAGAAAAAGGACCAAGGCTACACTAATGATAGCGTATATATAATTGGGCTTTTTGCGTGTCAGTCCCTGTTCACTCTTATTGGCCATGAAACGAGAATAAATGATTGCTGCGCAAAATTATAAAAACTACGCAATAAAGTAGGATTACATGTATCAATCCACGAATTAAGGACGTCTAAATAAGAAGTCCCCCTTCTGAAACGTTAGTTTGTTTTTGACACAGGCAGCTAAACCCACACTAATATTGTTTATAATCGTGAGAAGCGGCAAGATATTTGCTTCAGTATTACGTACTTTGTATACTCAAACAACCTACTACACATGCGTCGAATTTTTTTCGCACTGCTCTTTCTACCACTATTGGGAAACACACAAAATATCTATCTAATCAATGCATCTTTTGAAGGGGAACCACAAGATGCTACCATGCCCGTTGGTTGGCATGCCTGCGAACCGGGCACCACACCAGATATCTTACCAGGGCACTGGGGAGTCTACCAGGAAGCATCCGACGGAGATACTTATGTTGGATTGATCACACGCGATGATGGTTCAAGGGAAAGTATTGGCCAAAGACTGAAAGAATCACTTGCTCCGAAATCTTGTTTTAAGTTCACCTTGGATTTAGCTCGAGCGGGTACTTACAGCACCTATAACGCACCTATCCGCTTGAGGATTTGGGGCGGAAAAACTCATGGTGCCAAAACTCAATTACTAAAAGAAACGGGTATCATTCGTCATACCTTCTGGAAAACCTACGAGATAGAATTCACGGCCACCGATCACCTCAACTACATTATTTTAGAAGCTTACTATGGCGATGGAGGTCAAACTCCGAGGGGAAATGTCCTAATCGATAATATTTCTGCTATTAAGGCCTGTCCTCGAGCCTAGGAATCTCCCAAGACACATGCCCAAAAAAAGGGTTCTCACCTCCATGACGATGAGAACCCTACCTTGAATTGTTAAGAGAGTAGTTTACGATCTTTACTGGCAGTCTGTATCTCTCAAATCTTGATCCCAGCAATGCCAATCATTATCGTTGAAGAAGTTCGAATTGCGCACGCGGCCTTCCCGAGAAGGGGCATTCCATTCAATCTCTAACAATTCGTTGGTGTTTGCTCGGAACACGTCGTAGGAACGGTTGAAATCACTATTGATCGACGTTTGGTATTCGATGTAATCTCCATTGTTGTCATCATTAGGGATGAGGTTGGTGTAACGGGTGGAAATCTGGTTGGTGGTGATATCTCTCTCATGGAGAATCTCGATCAATGGTTCTGGGTTGTTGGGGCGGTGGTTTAGTGTCCAAGTAGCGCGGCTATTGTCTCTAGATGTTACGCCACGATACCATTCCACATTAGTAAATCCACCTACTTTTGAGATATTCATTACCCACTCTACATCCTGATTATTATTAATCAACCTGGCAGACAATTCTGCTTGAAAAGTGCCATTACCTAAGGTAAAATCATAGGACCAGATGAAGGCGCCTTGTCCATCGTAAACCGCATCATGATTGAAGGCTTCTAAGAATGAGGCTACGGGGATCGCCATATTCACGCCCAAAATTACATTCCATACTACGATGTTAGAACCGGCATAAAACCAATTTCTAAAAGAAGTGGGGCCGCCTCTTTCGTCAAGTTCTCCATTATGGATCAAACCGGTGGTGTCGATATCTCCATAGCCCGTGAATGGCATGATGAAGCTTTCAGCAGGGGGAAGTGTCGGAGCAACTTGTTCTTCTGGGTTTTCTATGGGGTCTTTTTCACAAGATTGGAATACAGAGAAAGAGAGTAATAGGGCAAACGCAAAAACTAACTTTTTCATAATAATTGTTTTATAGTGTTTTCAATTTGGAGCGGTTTGTTCCGCCATTCACTATAAATACCCGAGCGTCCTTTACTACCCTTAGTCTATTTGTATATTTTTCTCACTTTTTTCAAACAAACAATAATAAACCACTAATAATCAATACATTATTAACGATATTTTTTTAGAAAAACTTTATTGAGCAATCAAAGTATCCGTTAACACAGCACAAGTGCTGAAGAATCCCAAGGCACCTCCACTGAGATTCGTCGGAAGATTTGCCGCTGGACCATAAAAAACGCTTCCCCGCCAACTCGTCTCCAGAGCCAAGGCTCGCAAGTAATCTGCAAAATCTTCATTCAGTCCATATTTTTTGGCGGTTACGATACTTCCCCGAGGAAAGCTGATCGTATCTCCAGCAGGTCGTACCAAACCACCGGTATTGATGGTACTGAAAGTAAAAAATAACAGTTTGGCGCGGCTTTCCTGATCTGTGTTCAGGTGGGTCCAATCCACATTCATCTCATACATCGCTTGTTGATTGGCATTGTAAATGGGAGCAAAAGCGCCGAAAAATAGGCTATCCGTATCTTCAAAGGGCAGAAAACTAATCTCTGGGAATGGAGCTACTGCAGACAACTCACTACTGGCTGTGTAGCGTTGGCTTTCCCAATTGATCTCCAACTCATAGGTCAAATCATCAAAGACAGCAAATGGCAATGTACTCTCGTACAAACCGGGGTCTCCCTGCACGGGCGCAAAAAAGTAAGCTACCCCATTAGCAGTGACCGAAACAATGGCATCGGTCACAGGAGGAGCCTCCCCATTCAGCTGATCATAGCTCAAACTCAAACGCAACTGCTGTTGAATGAATTCATTGGTTAAAATAGCATCTACTACGAGAACCCCATTCTCACCTTCTTGAAACTCCCATTCAACCGCCTCCTCGCAAGCGACAAGGCAGCTAATCAAGCTGACTAAAAATGCTATGGGTATGCTGATTGATCGTATCATGGTTTATAATTCGAATTTATAGGTTAGGGATGGCATAAAACGTATAAGGTCTAGTTGAGTGGCTGTGAGTGCCTCCTGAGAAAGCAGATTCGCCTTAACTAATGGCCGGGCTCCTTCTTGTGGTACCTTGTTAAAGTTCACGGTGACCACATTTTTATGGGCCAAAGCATTGTAGATCGAAAAGGTCAAGCTATGACGGTATCTGGCTTCAGGGTTCTTATTAAAGATGAATCGCCAAGCCACATCTAGCCGATGGTAGGCGGGAAGCCGATCGTTGTTTTTTTCACCAAAGATGGGTACGGTCTGATCGTTGAATTGGTAGAAGCCCGTGGGGGAAGTAAATGTGGTTCCGCTAAAGCTGGTCCAATAGGCCGAAAACAGCGATCTTCTAGATAGTCTGTAATTCAATAGCAAAGAAAAATCATGTGGTCGGTCTTGGAAGGCCGGATATTCAAGTCCATTATTGAGGCCGGGCGTCTTTCTTAGCGTTCGCGAATAGGTATAACTCATCCAACCATTGAGTCTTCCCAATTGCTTCTTCAGCATAAATTCAGCACCGTAGGAGTACATGGTACCTATACGTAGTTCCCCCTCCAACAAAGGATTAACCAGCGTCACAGCATGATCTCGATAGTCTATCTGTTCATTAAAATGTTTATAGTAAAATGAAGCCGCAAAGCTGGATTGAGCATTCCCTGGTAGAAGTTTACTGTAATTTAGGCTAATTTGACGAGCAGATTGTGGTTTCAGATAATGATTGGCAGGAAGCCAAACCTCTAAGGAACTGAAGGGAGATAAAGAATTGGAAACCAATTGTAAAAACTGCTGATATAAGCCCAGACTAAGCTTATACTGAACGGTACTATCAGGGCGATACAGCAGACTCATCCGAGGAGAAAAACGCACATAGTTATTGTAAACACCTTCACCCACATCCATTGTATCGACCACCTGATAATTCTCATCATAGTTAAATATCCGAGTAGGCCCCAAATTTGCCCAATTGATCAAGCGTAAGCCCGCCTTCAATGTTAAACGCTCTGTAGCTTTCCAATCCGCTTGATAATACAAACTCAGTTTTCGAGTGTAGTTAGGTTCTATGTCAGGAAAAATAGCCACGGTGGTATCCGTGGTTACGCCCCCCGGATTGATGAAGTAGCCTTGACTTTCAAAGCCAAACTTAGAAGTTAAACGGGCATTGGCATAATGAGTGAAATCGGATTTAAGGCTTAAGGTACCCAGGCTAGATCGCCAGGAATTAGGGGGAGAAAACAGGCGGTAGTCGTAGCTTCCCGTATAGATGGTGGTATTGGAAAAAAGCTTCGGGCCAAAGATGTGATTCCAGCGAAAGGTAGCTGCAAAATTCCCCCAACGAATGCCCGCAGTAGTCCCACCTGGCGGACGGTTGGTAAAGTCATCTAACCCAAGGACTGTGGTAAAATAAATGCGGTTGCGGTTATTGAGTTTATGGTTGAGCTTAAAGCTAAAATCCCTAAATTCCAAATTCGCGTTGGGAGCTCTTTCCTTGTAGAGCCAGTCAAAGTTTGAACCCCGGACCGAGGTGAAAATGGCACCTTTTTCTTTGGCGGTTGGAAACTCTATGGCAAATCGATTAACTAAGGGATTTAGAGATCCACTAAACTTGAATTTGTTGGAATTGCCATCCTTCGTGCGAATACTCACAATGGAAGAGAGTCGATCGCCTAGATTTGCGGGGATATCACTTTTGTACACCTTGATTTGCTTAGCAAAATCAGGTATGATCATCGAATAGAAACCAAAGAGATGAGTGGGGTTGTACAAGGGAGCATCGTCGATAATAATCAGATTCTGATCTCTTTCCCCGCCTCGAGCATAAAAGAAGGCGGAACCATCGCTATGCATTTTGATACCAGGAAGTGTTTGCAAGCCTTTCACAATCCCTGACTCCCCAGCAAACTCGGGCATGGCATTGAGTTCGCCCGGCCGAATCTCCATCTCATCTAGATCTTGCTGATTTAAAATGCTGGGAGCCGCTTTTTCCACTACCACATCCGGTAAATCGATGGCGGTGGGTTGTAAGGAAAGGTTTTGCTTAGTGGCTTGATCTAGGTCGAGTTGGAGATCTACGGGTTGATAGCCTACGTAGGAATAATCTAATTCATGAGCTCCGCGATCCAAAGACAAGGAATAAAACCCAAATTCATTGCTTACGGTGCCAATTCGGGTTCCTGCTTTGCTGACTGTCGCTCCGATCAGGCTTTCTCCTGAACGCCGATCATTGATAAAACCACTGAGGGTAAAGAATTGCCGTTGTTTATCCTTTGACTTGGTAGATACATATAGCACGATCTGATTTTCAATAATGCGGGATTCCACACCTAGATCGGCCGCAATCTTTTCCAGTGCCTCATTCAAACCCGTATTGACAAAGCTGACGGAAATGCGTTGCTGCACATCAACGGTCCGAGAATTGTACGAAAAATTAAGTCCAGTTTGTGCGGTGATGGTTTCCAATACCTCTAATGCCGGAACATTAGATCTTTGGAGGCTGATGGTTGGTTCCTCTCCCGGGTCTTGTGATAAAAGACCGACCGGAATTAGGGGGACGAGAAAAAGAATCTGCAAGATCTTTCTCATGAAATTTATGGCTTTGGTTTTTGGATGCTTGTGTTGAAGCTATCGGCAACTTTCTCCTGAAAGAACAATTTGATCATTCTGCCGAAGAACTTCTATACCTAAAGTGCTTTCCAAGATTAGCAGGATCGCGTCGAGGGATTGGTCTGTATAAGTGGCGTCGATTTCGCAATCACTAGTGTCCGTGATGGCAATGGAAATATTGGTCCCAAAGTGCCGATTCAGCGCAAATACTGCATCATCGATGGGGGTATTGGTAAAGGTCAATTCATTGCTGATCAAGGACCGATAGTTGTCATCTGCTTTATCCAAAGGCGATAGCCCCCCAGTTGCCTTTTCAAAAACTATTTGATCATTTTCCTGTAAATCCGTTTCCTGTCCTCCCCCACTAACTCTCACCTCCCCACTTTCTACAATCACCTGTACCGCTGGCTCAGTCTCCCGAGCATCCACATAGAAAGAAGTTCCTAAGACTTCTACCTGTATAGGGCCGGCATCGATCACAAAAGGTCTTTCCTCCGCTCGTTCTACATCAAACAAAGCCCCACCAAATAGTTGCACCTGTCGCTCGCCGCTGGCCGGAATCCGATAGCGCATGCTAGAGCCTTGGTTTAAGCTGATTCGTGTTCCATCTGGCAGTTCTGTGGTGGTCGCACCTTGCGATGCAATGACCTCCTCCCATCCAGTTCTATTACTAGTCCATAAAATGCCTAATCCAACAGCAACTAGAATTAAGAGGCTGGCCGCAATCCATAGCCATTGTCGGCGCTGTCTTCGCCCTTTCAAAGGAACCACCGGAGCATCCTGCTCTAGGAGTTGCTGTGTTTTTTGCCAAATGTCCTCAATGTTTACCTGGCTGGTTTCCTCCTTCATTCCTGCCAATACCCAGGCTTTCTTAGCAGCTACGAAAGCGGCTTTGTTTTCCGCATCGGCCAATACCCATTCTTCCAGTGTTTGCACCTCTGCATCACTAGCATTGCCGCTCAAATACTTGGAAATGAGATCAGCATAATTGCTATTTCTTTCTGGGTTTGACATCTTTATCCGTTATGAGTAATACACATCGTTCGGGCTTCACCCTTAGTCCAAAGTCTAAATTCCATCATTTTTTTCCTAAATCCAGCCTAGGATGATCAAGTAAACCAATAAATAATCCTTCAGATGTATGCGTAAAGTCTTAATGGCCTTGCTCATGTGTGCCTCCACCGTCTTTTGGGCGATTCCTAATTCTTCCGCGATTTCTTTGTACGTCATTTCTTGATAGCGGCTCATTTCAAATACTCTGCGGCACTTTTCCGGCAATGCGGCCAAGGCATCAGCTATTTTCTCCTTTAATTCCTCCTCCGCAAAGTGGTCATCCTGAAAAGTCCATTCCTCTTCAGCCAGATCTAGGTCCAGCACCTTACTTCTGTACTTCTTATGATCTCGGATATAATTGAGGCAACGATTTTTGACCGCGGTAAACAGGTAAGAAACGACGGATTGCTGGGGATCAATTTCCGCTCTTTTTTGCCATAAACTGATGAATACCTTCTGGCAGATATCTTGGGCCGTATCCTCATCTTGAACATACTGCTTTGCAAAATGGCAAAGAGACGGGAAGTGTGATTTGAATAAGTCTTCAAACCGCTTCTGATCAAGAGAGGAATATGAATTTGGGCCTGTGTTCATCCAGTGGATGAAGGTAATAAATTGTTAGCGATTAGGACAGCTATGTAGTAATATCCAATGCTTCTTCCTCGATTACTTTGACGGGTTTTGAACAGCTATGGTAAGCAAAGGCGGGATATCGGAGGTCGGTCTTATACATTTATGAATAGACTCAAAATCCGTCAAGAACAATACATTGTTGAAGCTTAAAAAGGCAGCGAGCGTGGATACAGGTAAGGCTCAAACTGCACCTTTTACGGCAGCCCCCCCTCCTATTAGCTTGAGAATTATCAGTCCAGTCAGCACCTTCTAAACGGAATAAAGACCTAATTCCCTCAACAAATTGGTCGGGACAGGTTTGGGTCCTGCTTTCTCAGAAAAAATGGCGGATTTCAAGTATAAAATGGCTAAAACGCTCGCCACAAAGCATGGAACTTACTCCTCCCACCAAATCGTCTTGTCAGCTATCGGTTGCCGCTTCCCTTCCAACTGTGGAAGATCGTGATACCCCATGTAGAAGAGTCCCAGGCAGCTTTCTCCTTCTCCCAACTGTAAAAAGTCTCGCGCCTCCAAAATAGAGCGAGGAGAACTCCAATAGCAGCCAATATTATGCGCCGCACAAGTAAGGTACATGTTTTGTACTGCACAGGCTACCGCAGCAACCTCTTCCCACTCGGGTATACCCTCATTTGGGTCTCTTTGCATGCAGATGGCAATCACACAGGAGGAGCGCAATGGATTAGCCTTGGTCTTCTCAAATTTCTTCTCAGAGTATTTCTCAGCAGGAATATTATCCTTATACCAAGTAGAGAGGTATGTGGATAAACGTTCTAGGGCTTTGCCTCTGAATACCTTGAATCGCCAAGGTTCTGTCAATTTGTGCGTAGGTGCCCAATTGGCATTTTCCAGCACCTCCTCAATTATCTTCTTATCAATGGGGCGATCGTTATATGTCTTAGGGAATATGGATCGCCTAGACCTTAGCAGGTCTGACACTTCAGCTGGTGTCATCTATTTATTTTTTTTCTTCAATCGGTAGCCGGACTATTTTTCCTTGGCTTCCATGTTTTTCATTACTTTCTCCGTGTCGAAGAGCAATTTTTCCCAGTCCTCTTTCAACTGTTCCTGCTCTTGCTGATCATAGCCCTCAGGACTTTTCTCCTGAAACTCCTTCTCCAAGCTTAGACGAGTTCGTTCCAGGTCTACAATCTTATCTACCAATTCACTGTCCTTCAGATCTTCAGCTTTGTCTTTCCATTGATCAAAGATATCCCCCAGCTTATCCAAATCACCGTCATATTTGCCCTCATCAAACTTCCCTTTCTCGGATTGAAGGAGGTTGATGGCTGATTTTCCAAAGTCAAAAACTTCAGTCAAAACACTCTTCCCTTTGGAAATGATCTCCTTGGATTGTGCCTTTTCTTCTTCCGTTCCGAAGATCAGGTTATACCCTACTACCACTACCACTAAAAGAAGGCCGAATTTGATTAATGACCGAATCATAACACTGTTTTTGGTTCGTTGGCAAATTAAGAACTTTTTATCAAAACCGACTACTTTTTCCGACCAGTAGCTATAGTTTCCGGTCTAGTTAAAAAGAGTGGATTACAAAGCTTCAACCCCTTAAATTCAGGGGCGTAATTCTGTGAAAATGTATAAATCCATAGATAGCCCATTCTTTTTATCATTAGCGCTCTGTGGCTTTTCCCTTATTGCTTGATTTTATCTATTTTCGCGACTTGTTCCAGCAAGTCCGACGGGAAAGCATTTATTCGTTTTCAAATCCGTCCTAAGTCTAGCTACTGGTTCCATTTATCGAGAAGGGTAATCCAATTGAACTTGCAAGGGAACCTTTAGAAATTCGGGATTGTTGGACAGGAAATTCTTAAACTGATATACGCTATACATCCGGCAGACCAGGTCCGGTCTTCCAGATCGATATTCGCATTAAAAAGAAACCATAAAAGCATGGACTACAAGCCGAGAGACATCGAAATCAAATGGAGAAAGTACTGGGAAGAGAATGGTGTCTACAAAGTAGATAACCAGTCCGATAAGCCGAAGTACTACGTCTTGGACATGTTCCCCTACCCTTCCGGTGCGGGATTGCACGTGGGGCACCCGCTAGGTTACATTGCTTCGGACATCTACGCCCGATACAAGACCTTGAAAGGCTTTAATGTGCTTCACCCGATGGGATTCGATGCATTTGGTTTGCCAGCCGAAGAATACGCTTTGCAAACCGGTATTCATCCAGCCGTCTCGACCGATGAGAACATGGCGCGTTACCGGGAGCAATTGAGCAACTTGGGCTTTTCCTTCGACTGGAGCCGTGAAGTGTATACTTGTGATCCCAAATACTACAAGTGGACCCAATGGATCTTCACTATGTTGTTTGATCACTATTTCGATCAAAGTAGCAATAGTGCTAAGGCCATAAGCGACTTGGAGACTCAATTCGCCGCTGAAGGGAATGCCAAGGTCAAAGCAGCTACCACTCAGGAAGCTACCTTTAGTGCAGCGGACTGGAAAGCTTTCAGCAGGAAGGAGAAAGCCGAGATATTGATGAACTACCGATTGGCTTATCGTAAGATTGGCTATGTAAACTGGTGTGAAGAATTGGGTACGGTATTGGCCAACGATCAAGTAAAAGATGGTGTATCTGAGCGTGGTGGATATCCCGTAATCCAAAAGGCGATGACCCAATGGTATTTGCGGATTACCGCTTATGCTGATCGCTTGTTGTATGACTTGGACGACATCGACTGGTCGGATGCCTTGAAAACCATGCAGCGTAATTGGATCGGCCGTTCAGAAGGAGCAAGCATTCATTTTGAGGTCGTAGGTTCAGATGAAAAGATCGAAGTCTTTACCACTCGTCCTGATACGATTTTTGGTGCTACCTACATGGTTTTGGCACCGGAACACGATTTGGTAGCCAAATTGACCACGCCGGAGCAGCAGCAAGCGGTGGACGATTACTTGAGTTATGTAAATGCTCGATCAGAGATTGAACGAATGGCCGAAAAGAAGGTAACTGGAGCCTTCATAGGCGCCTATGCTACCAACCCCTTCACGAATACTCAAATTCCCATCTGGATTGGCGAATATGTCTTGAAAGACTATGGCACTGGCGCCATTATGGCAGTACCCAGTGATGATGAAAGAGACAAAACTTTTGCCACCAAATTTGAATTGCCGATTATTGACGTAGTTGATAAATCCAAATATCCCGGAGCCACCTTACACGATAAAGTGGGTGTAATTATCAACTCTGGTTTCATGAACGGCATGGAAGTACCAGAAGCCATTACCGCGGCCTGCGCTAAGGTGGAAGAATTGGGAATTGGTAAAGCCCGAGTGAATTACAAGATGCGCGATGCCAATTTCAGTCGTCAGCGTTACTGGGGTGAACCTTTCCCCGTTAAATATGACAGCGAGGACATTGCACATATGATCCCGGTAGAAGACTTGCCAGTGGAGTTGCCAGATACTGATGATTTCAAGCCAGGTAAAGGTGGGCAGTCGCCTTTGTCCCGTTTGCAAGACTGGGTCAATGCAGAAGAAGGATTTGTTCGCGAAACAGATACCATGCCAGCAGTGGCCGGTTCTTCTTGGTACTATTTGCGATACATGGATCCGAACAATGGTGATGAATTTGTTAGCCAAGATGCGGTAAACTATTGGGAATCTGTCGATTTGTATGTGGGAGGTTCTGAGCACGCCGTAGCACACTTGATGTATGCTCGCTTCTGGCACAAATTCTTGCATGACAAGGGCTTGTTGCCGACCAATGAACCTTTCAAGAAGTTGATCAACCAGGGAATGATCCAGGGTGTGATTGAATTCATCTTCTTGGAAAAAGGAGCTGAAGGAGACCAAAAACGATTTGTGACTGCAGATATGGCTGCCGCTGAAGCAGACAAGGAATTTGCTAAGATTCCCGTACACGTCGACTTTGTTAGCAACTACGGCTCTCCCAAATCCTACTTGAATAAAGAGGGAATTGAAAAATTCATAACGTGGCGTCCTGAGTATAGTGATGCTATTTTCGAATCGGAAAGCGGTACCTATCAGAAAGGGGCGGTTAGTTTGAAGGACGGAGCTGAGGAGTTGGTTATGACTACCTTGTCTGAGGTTGGTAAGATGTCTAAGTCCAAATTTAACGTGATCAACCCTGATCAGGTGATCGATCGCTATGGCACAGACTGTTTCCGCATGTACGAAATGTTTTTGGGGCCTATTGAGCAATCGAAGCCATGGGATACCAAAGGAATCGATGGCGTGAGTCGCTTCTTGCGTAAATTCTGGGCTTTGTTCTTTGATCAGCAGGGTAACTTCCAGTTGAGTGACGAAGCGCCTTCCAAGGAAGAATTGAAGTCTTTGCATACTGCCATTAAGAAGGTTAACGAGGATATTGAACGCTTTAATTTCAATACTTGCATCAGTGCCTTCATGGTCGCTTCTAATGAATTGGGCAAGTTGAAGTGCAATAAGCGAGATATCTTAGAACCCTTGATTATCTTGTTGGCACCATTTGGTCCTCACATAGCAGAAGAACTTTGGCATTTGTCGGGTAAAGAAGGAAGTGTTCACCACGCGACCTATCCGGTATTTGATGAAGCTCATTTGGTAGAGGATTCTGTAACTTACCCCATTGCAATCAATGGAAAGACTAGAGCAACGGCTGAATTTCCGGCCGATGCGAGTCGCGAAGAATTGGAGAAAGCGGCAGTTGATGTCGAGGGAATCCAAAAATACACCGAAGGAAAAACCATCCGAAAGATCATTGTGGTACCTGGTAGAATGATCAATATTGTAGTTTAGGCAATATCTTTCGTAGGCGCCGAAGGCGCTCTAATAAGCCCGACCTCAAGACAAATACTGGCCTGAATAAGGTTTGGATCCTCAAGCCTTATTCAGCCAAGTTATGAACTGACCTTAAGGGGGTCTGGCTTTTCCACTCTCCTTTGAGTCAATTATAAACGGAAATATTGGAAGTCAATCATGGTCTAAGTGTTGGATGAATGATCCGATGCTTATCAGACTAGGATTGTCCTCGACGTACATAAGTTGAGCTCAAGTGCTTGCTAAACCGGTGCCTGAGGCTTGCTTTTTGCGTGCATAGTACAATCAATTGCCTTTTGCAAACTGACAAGTTTAAAATAGGCTGGAAAACAGCCATGGGCCTCGTCATTTCCAACATGATTGGAACGGGGGTGTTTACCAGTTTGGGCTTCCAGCTCGTCGAGGTACACAGTACTTGGAGTATTATTATTCTATGGGTGCTCGGGGGCATCATCGCGCTAATCGGAGCTTTCACTTATGCAGAACTGGGTACACACTTTAAGGAATCCGGGGGTGATTATATTTTTCTTTCCCGAATCTTCCACCCTTTCCTCGGCTACCTCTACGCCTGGACTTCTCTAACCGTTGGCTTCTCTGCACCAGTGGCCATCGCTGCCATGGCTATGACGGATTACTTGCGGCTGCCTCCCCTCATCGACGCCTATTCTACCTGGATTAGTATCGGCATCATCATCGCTTTAGCTTGGATCCACACTAAGACCATTCGGGTTAGTGGAAATTTCCAAGATTACTCTAGCGTGATTAAAATGATATTCGTGTTTCTACTCATTGCAGTAGGCTTCGCTTTTATGCCCTATGAAAACAACGCGGTTTCATTTGATAATAGCTGGACGACTGATATCTGGAAACCAGGATTCGCCGTCTCCTTGATTTTTGTAACCTACGCTTACCAAGGGTGGAATTCTGCGGCCTACATCGTAGATGAAATCCGAGAGCCCCGGAAAAATTTACCCAAGTCCTTGATTGGAGGCACTGTAGCTGTTACCCTGGTGTATGTGCTCTTGCAGCTTGTTTTTTTGCGGCATGCGAGCTTTGGTGAGTTAGAAGGGCAGGTGGAAGTAGCCACAATTGCCTTTAACAATTTGGCCGGTGAAAACTGGGCCAAGTTTGTGAGTTATTTTATTTCTATTCAGCTGATTGCAACGATCAGTGGTTACCTCTGGATTGGCTCCAGAATAACCTTCGCCATGGCCAAGGAGCATTCGCTCTGGCAGTTTATTGCGGTGAAAACGGAGGGTGGTGTGCCGGTGCGAGCCATTTGGCTGCAGGTATTAATTAGTGCATTATTGACGTTAAGCGGTACTTTTGAGCAAGTAATGATCTATGCTGG
Organism: uncultured Lewinella sp.; assembly: GCA_913057785.1. Taxonomy (GTDB): domain Bacteria; phylum Bacteroidota; class Bacteroidia; order Chitinophagales; family Saprospiraceae; genus DT-111. The sequence goes on from CAJXPD010000084.1 coordinate 26,817, forward strand.
CTTCGTATTGCAGTTGATGAGCACGCTAACCATTTCCAGCATTTTCTTCATTGAGAAAAAACCTGATACCTTTAAAGGCCCTTTTGGACACAAGCTTCAGATCTTCTATATACTCTTCAGCATTGTGGTGCTTTCCTATATCCTATATGAGCGACCATTGGAGAGTTTGGTTGGCTTGAGTATTCTCGTAATTGGAGGCATCACCTTTTTCTTGAAAAAGCGATAGTCTCACTTAGATTAAAATGACTGGGGTGAGTTCTTCGGACTTTCAGCTTGGCCTTAAATGAGAAGCGCCTGCCCATCCAGATGGATGAGCAGGCGCTTCTGTTCCTAAGTCATGGGGTGAATGATTCACCCCATGACTGGAACGCAAGCTCTTACTTGGCTTTAGCAGCCGCGCGAGAGAAGCTCTTCTTGCTATCTACCTCTTTTGGCTTCAAGTCACCAGACAAATCAGACATGATTGGAGTGGCGATGAAAACAGAAGAGTAGGTACCCACGATAATACCAACTAACAAGGCAAAAGCAAAGCCTTTGATACTGGCACCACCGAAGATAAACAATACCGCAACCATGAAGAAAGTAGTCACCGAGGTAATGATCGTACGACTAATCGTACTGTTCACTGCCATGTTGATAACTTCTTCTTTAGTATTCTTGGTGTAGATATTTAAGTATTCTCGAATTCTATCGAATACCACCACGGTATCGTTGATAGAATAACCGATTACAGTCAAGATCGCAGCAATAAAGGCTTGATCGATCTCCATAGTCCAAGGGAAGATGCCGTGACCTAAGGAGAAGATAGCCAGTACGATCAATGTATCGTGGAACAAGGCTGCTACCGCACCCATACTGTATTGCCACTTACTGAATCGTACGAAGATGTACCCGAAGATCAGTAATAAGGCGAAGATGGCTGCCTGAAAGGCACTATCCTGAATATCATCCGCAATGGTTGGACCTACACGACTAGAACTAGTTACGTGTGTTCCTTTACCATCAGGATTCTTGAAGTTACCTATCTTCAGACCACCACCTGCTACGGAGTTTACTCCAGCAAACAGTTTATCCATTACCAAATCAACTGGCTTAGGCTGATTTGGCTCTTCCTCAGCATCAATCAGGTAATCCGTAGTAACATTAAAGGTATTGGCGTTATCCACCACCTTCACCACAGGAGCACTTCCTTCGAATGCCGTCGTTAAGGCATTACGTAGCTCATCAGCAGTAGTCTCTTGCTCCATCGTGATGTTATAAGAGAAACCTCCCTTAAAGTCTACACCTAATTCGAAACTACGGGTAAACATGGAAACTAAGCCCAACGCGATAACAACACCAGAAATGACATAGGCAATCTTACGTTTACCCAACCAATCAATGCTAAGATTAGTGAAAGCATTTCTCGAGAAGTTAGTATCGAACTGAATACCTCTTCCTTTGCTTGTCCACCAGTCGATCATCAAGCGACCCACCAATACAGCAGTAAATAAAGAAGATAACACACCAATGATCAATACTACTGCGAAACCTTTGATCGGTCCAAGACCGAAGTAGGCCAAAACGAAGGCTGTAAGGATCGTCGTTACGTTGGCATCAATGATCGCTGAATACGAGTTTTTGAAACCATCGGCAATGGCAATCATCATCGACTTACCGGCTCGCACTTCCTCTCGGATACGCTCATAGATGATTACGTTGGCATCTACCGCCATACCGATCGTGAGGATGATACCCGCGATACCTGGTAGCGTCAATACCGTACCTAGAGAAGCCAAAGCACCAAAGATGAAGATCATGTTCAACAATAGCGCGATGATAGAGATAATACCACCTCCTCCGTAGTACACAATCATAAAGGCCAAAAGGATAGCGAAACCAATCACCAATGCACGCAAAGAGCGATCGATATTATCCTGTCCAAGAGAAGGACCTACCAAATTTTCCTGAATGATCTTCGTTTCAGCAGGCAACTTACCAACTTGAAGAATGTTCGCAAAGTCAGTCGCTTCCTGCACAGAATATCGACCAGTGATAGAAGAACTACCACCTGTAATCGGCTCGTTTACACTTGGTGCAGATACCACCTCATCATCCAACAAGATGGCAATCTCTCTACGGTTGTCTTGAGCTGCCTCAGTCGTCAATCTCGCCCAGGTCTTAGCTCCTGTTCCATCCATTTTCACGGAAACACCAATCTCGTTGGTATTTGGATCTGGCTGTGGAGCAGCATCCGTTACGTGATCCCCTGATAGAGGAGCTTCTTGACGTTCTGTCTTAATACCGTATAATTGATATTGATCTGCATTCTTGTCATCACCAGTTAGCGATACTGGATCCTTAGACCAGTGGAAACTAATATCAGCAGGGAACAAGGATTGAACCTCTTCTCTGGACAAGTATTCATTCACCTGCTTTACCTTGTTTCTACTGGCGTAACCCAAAATAGCCGTAGCGGCATTTCCTGGATTTAAGCTTAAGATAGAGAATAATGGTCCGGCGTTAGAATTCGTATCGTAAATGGTATCAATGCTTGCTACTGTACCTGGGATATCTACCCCAGAAGTATCCTTTTGAGGAATCGTATCGATTCTTAGAATCTGTGGTTCCAAGTTCACATTCTCCGTATTCGCCAATACACTATTCGCAGAAGCGAAAGCTTGGAAAATACCTGGATCGTTCATTCGATATATCTTCCAGAATTCCAACTTAGCCGTAGCCTGCAAGTAATTTCTTGCCCGCTCTGGGTTATCTATGCCTGGAAGTTCTACCAAGATCAGGTCACGTTCACTATCTAGAGATACATTAGGTTGAGTAACACCTAATTTGTCAATTCGTTCCTTAAGTAACTTGAAAGTAAGATCTACAGTCTCATTGGATTTGCTACGCAAAATTCCGACTACATCTCCATCTGAAGTTTCGTAATTGATTTCATCACGAAGGGCTTCGTTCCGCTGGAAGATAGGTGCTAAACGCTTGTCTCCACTGATATCTCTCCACGCATCTGCAAATAATGTGATAAAGTCGGACTGTGCTGTCTTTTGGGCTTGGCTTGCTTTTTCTAACGCTTCAACAAAAGTGGGGTCTTTCGAGTCATTGGCCAGGGATCTTAAAAACTCCCTGAGGTCTACTTGTAGGACGACGCTCATACCTCCTTTGAGGTCGAGGCCTAAGGCTAATTGTTGAGCTTTAAGCTCTTGATACGTGTAGGATTTCAGCATCGGAATCCTGAAAACTTGTTCCGTGGACATTGAGTCCAGGAACTCGGTCCGTTTTGACTTCAAAACGGAATCCCTCAATTCCTCCTGTACTTGATCTGAGGCTGACTTTGCAAAAGCGTCTGCTTCGCGCTCCACCCTATTGGTCGGAATCACGGTCAGATACTGTATCAAAGTAACCACCAGCATCACTACAAGGAAGAATCTTACAACTCCTTTACCTTGCATAACTCGAAAATTTTAAAAAATTGTTAGAATAAAAGCGTTAAAAATAAAGAGTATAATCCCCCGGTCAGTACCCGTACGGATACCTCAGAAGAAAAACTGGGCAAATATACGCCTTTTAACTAAACTGCAATAGTTTGATTTATTTTCTTCTGGTATTATCCGACTAATGCTCCTGGAATTATCATATAAGTCTTTAAAGGCCTGTCATTTGCATACCGATATTTAATAGCTTGATAATAGCGTAGAAGCCAACTCAAAGACCATTATTCCCATTAATCCATGTTTAAAAACAACTAATCGCCGACTCAAGCCCAACTAAATGGACCAAATGTGGCAGACATTTCCTTTATTCCGAAGAATGTGCGAAATTTACCCCGTGCTTATGCAAAAGCGTTCATAAGTTCAATACCAACACTTTAAAAACGAAAAACGATAACAACAATGAGACAAGTCAAAACAGGCCTTCTTTTTATGCTGTGTCTATTCCTTACAGCTGGCCTCCAAGCCAACAATGATGATGGCTGGGTTTCCCTCTTTAATGGAAAAGATCTTTCCGGCTGGAAAAAACTAAATGGCAAGGCAGAGTATCACATCGAGGGAGATGCCATCGTTGGCGTTTCGCAGCTCAATACGCCTAACACTTTCCTCACCACTGAAAAGTACTACACTGATTTCATCCTAGAGGTGGAAGTAAAAGTCCACCCGCTTTTGAATTCCGGTATCCAGATTCGCAGTAACAGCATGAAGGAGTATCGCGACGGTCGTGTCCATGGCTATCAAGTGGAAATTGATCCTAGCAAAAGAGCTTATAGTGGAGGAATCTATGATGAAGCTCGGCGTGGGTGGCTTTACCCCCTAGCAGACAATCCTAGAGGTCGGGAGGCTTTCAAGGGTGGTCAATGGAATAAGTATCACATCGAAGCCGTAGGTAACGAACTTCGCGTATGGGTAAATGGCGTGAACACCGCCAACCTGGTAGATGATATGACAGCTAAGGGTTTCATTTGCTTGCAAGTACATAGCATTGGAAATAAAGAGCAGGCGGGTACAGAAGTTAGATGGCGTAATATCCGTATCAAGACTGATAACTTGGAAGCGGATCGTTGGGACATGGACCCTAGCACCAAGGAAATCAACCTTGTAGCTAACACTTTAACTGATTACGAAAAGCGCAAAGGATGGCGTTTGCTTTGGGATGGTAAAAGTTCTGACGGCTGGATTGGCGCCAAATTGGATCATTTCCCAAAGAAAGGTTGGACCATGAAAGATGGTGTTTTGACTGTGGAGTCATCTGGTGGTGCTGAATCCAGAAATGGTGGAGATATCATTACAGAAAAGCAATACAGTGATTTTGAGCTTAAAGTGGAATTCAAGATCACCGAGGGAGCAAACAGTGGCATCAAGTACTTCGTTGATCCCGAATTAAATAAGAAAGAAGGCTCTGCGATTGGACCTGAATTCCAAATCCTAGATGATAAAAAACACCCAGACGCTAAAAAGGGTGTAAGCGGTAATCGTACCGTCGGCTCACTTTATGACCTCATCACGGCTAAGAATCTTTCAGTTCCAAGTCGTGGTAAGCCTTTCAATGGAATCGGCAAATGGAATCGGGCGCATATCATAGCTAAGGATGGACATGTAGAACATTGGCTAAATGGCTACAAAGTGGTGGAATACGAAAGAGGAACTCAAATGTGGAAGGCCTTGGTAGCCTATAGTAAATACCAGAAATGGCCGAGCTTTGGAGAAAAACCACAAGGACATATCCTTTTGCAGGACCACGGAGACGAGGTCCATTTCAGAAGCATTAAGATCAGAGAACTATAACTCGCCCTAAAACGTTAATTGATAGAGACTTGAGTAAATTAAAGTAGTTTACTCAAGTCTTTATCTTTACCCTTTCAACCAATAGCTTAAGTAGTGTAGGTGCGTACGATGGCGAAGGTAGGTCTTGAGTCATGGTGCATACTGTATTCAATACCTTGGATTTTGCATAAACTGTCTGTTACCTAAAACTGCTGTTATGAAACTACGAGCCCGATTTCTTGCTTCTCTATCCCTTCTTTCACTTCTATTCATTTCCCTCTTACATCTGCAGTGCACCAGCAAAGTCGTAGCGCAGAGCGAAGCTGAAGCTTCTTCCGAACCCAGTCGCAGAAATCTGCTCAATCAGTTAGCCCAAGTCGATTCCTTCTTAGTCGTTTATGATGAAAATAGTCAGCAACCCTTTCACGAGATTCTGAGGGATATGCAATTGGAGATTCGTAGAGGAGAGATGATCCCCATAAGCCTTGTACAAGCTAAAGATATTCAGCTGGCAGATCTACAACGCTTTCCCAGTCTTTTAATCGGAAATTGGAGCTCTCATGTCTTAGTGCAACAATTAAAGCAGTTCCTTCCTTTCACTTTCCAAGATCAGGGTTTAGAAGCTGCTGGCAAGCAATTTGCCGGCTCGGAAATGGTTTTCAAATTATTCCCTTTCCCCCACCCTCAAAATCAGCAAATGCCCTTGTTTCTCCTAACAGGTAATGATGACACATCCATTCTTAAACATCTGCAGGAACACAAGAACAATGGCTGGCGAGAGTTATTGTGGCGTAGCTGGGGATATGAATTGTACAATGAAGGAGAAGCCCAACTATTGGGTTATCTATCCGATAAGAATTGGCAAATGGATAAACAGATCCACTACGATTTTTATCAGACGAAAGATACGCTAGGACAGACTCCTCATTTCACTTTCATCAACCAGAATACCTCTATCGACGAGGCCCGAGTTGAAGATATCAAGAAACGTTGCGAAGCACAATACAAGAGTGTGCTTACATTCTTGGAAAAGAAAGATCCACAGCTTCACCTCTCCTATCACATTTACCCCACCTCCGAAAGAATTGGTCTGCAAATGAAGGATACCCACGAGGCCCAGATCAAACTGGAAGAACAGGAAATTCACGTGGTAGAAAGCCCTTGGTTTGGTGGAGCAGCCCAGCATATGGAAAACTACTTTCTACTGCGGGAAATATTGGGGAAGCCAGCCGCTTGGCCCATTGAGCAGGGGTTAGTCACCTATCTAAATGAGAACTGGTTTGATCACGGTTTTCAGTATTGGGCCTCAAAATTGCAGCAAGCTGGATTCCTGCCCCCGCTGGTAAGCTTGGCTAATGAGCAGTGGTGGAAAGAATCTTCTGATCTAATGCGAGCCATTACCGGAGCAGCCTTGATCGATTTCCTGATCGATAAGTGGGGCAAAGAAAAATTTCTACAGTCTTATACGAAGCTTCGGCTCAGTCAATTGGCCAACGAGGATTGGGAAGCAGAATGGTCTACCTTCAAATCAACCCAATACACTCAAGCCGCCACGCGAAATGCAAATTCCGACTTCGACTTTCAAAAGGGCTTTAATTTCGCGCATGAAGGATATCGGATCTACAATGGCTATGGTTCAGCCCTAGCCCACCAGTCCTTGCAACGGCTCCAAGATCTTAATTCCAATGCCATTGCATTAGTCCCCTACTCCTATATGCGGGATCCCAATATTCCCTCACACATCCCCATCGTGGAAGGGCCAGGAATGGAAAACGACGAATCCACGGTATTTTCCCACTACCACGCCAAGGAACTAGGCATGAACACCCTGTTGAAGCCCCAGATATGGCTGGGACGTAGTTGGCCAGGAGATGTATCCTTCGACTCCGAGGAGAAATGGGAGACTTTTTTTGAATACTACGGTCGCTGGATGATCCATTACGCGCTGCTGGCAGAAATGCATGAGATGGATATGCTTTGTATTGGTGTAGAATTCGTGAAAGCCACCATTGCTCAACCGGAACAATGGAAAAAACTCATTCAAAGTATTCGGGCAGTGTATTCTGGGCCACTTACCTATGCTGCTAATTGGGGAGAAGAGTTCGAACAACTGAGTTTTTGGGAAGACCTAGACTATATCGGCTTGAACTGCTATTACCCTTTGGGGGATAAAGAAAAAGTCAGCAAGAAAGAATTGAACAAGGCCTTTAAATCCGTTATCAAAAAGGCGGAAGGAATCAGCAAGGCGGCCAATCGGCCATTACTCCTCACCGAAATTGGCTTCCGCAGCATCGAAGGTCCTTGGATGAATCCGCACGCCCAGGCAGAGGGCAGAGCCTTCAATGAAGACCATCAGGAATGGTGTTATGAAACGGTGTTCAAGACCATTAGCGACAAAGACTGGATCCATGGCATATATTGGTGGAAATGGCCCAGTTATCTCGATTATCGCGGTCGAGAAAACACAGGATTCACCCCCAATCGAAAGAAGGCAGAGACTATCGTACAGGCCTATTTCAAGTCCTTGTAGCTCCTGCCCTACCCTGTCTCTTATTGGGTCTTTGACTGAATCCAGTCTGAGATTATAGTTAACGCTTTGGGTGAAAAGGTTTGTTCAATTTGGCCATATTCACTCATTGCCCCCGTTTCACATTCTTGAAATAAATGGTTCAAATTTTCAATTTTCACGATAGTAACATCTTTATTTTCAGCTTTTTCTAGAGCTTTTTTTATTTCAGACTGATTCACATTGGCTAGTACTTGTAGATCTTTAGTCCCATTAAGAGAGAGTACGGGACAGTCTTTCACCTTCTCCAGCTCATCCGCAGGATTGTAGTTATAAAAGAAGCGACTCCAAGGGCTAGTCATTTGCGAGACTTGCTGACCAATGAAGGCATCCAGGTCTGAACCTTCTGGCATCATAGAAGCCATTACCGAACGAACGCTATTATAGTGCTGCGTTAATTGTGTTCGTATCACCTCCAACTCTTCATCACTGGCTGCCAGGTCGATGGCTCGTTCGTTAAAGGCCATGAAAGCCTCCTCATCCGGCACATCAAAAGTTCGCAGAGACTGAGCCTGCATTAAAGACAACTCCTTGCCAGAAACACCGGTAGAAGCCAGCAGTACCATAAAAGCTACATCCTTTGATCGGGCGGCTACAATCGGGGCAATGATGCCCCCTTCACTATGACCAATCAATCCCATTTTATTCGAATCTATATCTGGGCGGGAACGGAGGTATTGCATGGCACTCTCTACATCCGTCGCAAAATCAGCGGTGGTTGCGGTCGCGTGGTTCCCGGTGGATTTTGCCGTCCCACGGTCATCATAGCGCAAAACCGCGATGCCGTGGCGGGTAAGGTGATCTGCCAGCACCAAAAATGGCTTATGCCCAGCTATGGATTCGTCCCGATCCTGCGGTCCGCTTCCAGAGATGAGAATGGCCACTGGTGGCTTTTCTATACCCTTTGGCAAGGTCAGTGTCCCCGCTAATTGGAGATTCGCCCCTGGATTTTCGAATATTACCTCCTCTACCTGATATGGAAAGGGCAGACTGGGTTCCTGCGGTCGCTTAAGTTTAGCAACTTCTTTGGCCTTACGGCCAAAATGTAGGGGAAATTGGCGCCCCGCTTGTAACCAAAACCCAAGCAAGGAATCCTGCTTCAACTGACCTTCGAACTGAGCTCGAAGATTGGTCAGCTCCAGAGATAGCTTAGGGTCCGCGAAGGCTGTCTTCTCCACAGCTAAACCAAAGGCTCCTTGATCGGGGCTATCCAAAGTCGTCACCAGCCCCTCCTCGGATTCTGAGATATGTAGAACCATACGTAGTTGAACACCCTGCACCTGTAAGGTACCAAACCAGTCCCCAGTAATCTGACCAAAACTAAAGGAGGATAGGCTTAGAAAAGTCATTACAATCAATAATCGAGACATGCATTTGTATTTGAAGCCATACCTTTTCCAGGCTAATGCATCTGCAAAAGCAATCAAAAGGAAAGCCATGAAAGTGAAAAGTAATTTAGAAGGAGTTGCCTATGATTGAAGGCAAAAGGCTACTTATTTCAGCCATTAGGGAAGGATAAGGATCATCTTATTATTAGCGATCAGGCGTTCATTGTACATATTCGTTTTCCTCCTGCAGTGCCTTGTCAATATTTCGAATACGGGCACCATAGAAGCGCATCGTAAAGAATACAAATAGTAAGATAAAAACAATTCCGAAGGGTAATCGATACCAAATACCGGCATCCTCCAGTACATCCTTACCACCCATAATTTTCGCCAAAGGTGGAATCACCAGCAACATAGTGCTCAAGCCCAAAACATAGGCATAGCGATGCATCTTAGCAAAAATGCGTTTCAGTCGATTGAAGTCATTCAGTGTCTGCTGGTAGGTGTTTTCAGTGATATTGATCCGCCCCACCCAATGACTTAATTTCCGCAAAGAGAGTATGGGTAAGATGATCATAAGGATCGCTGAAAGAATACCCGTGATCAAACTTAGTGGCTCATCCAATCGCTGGATATTGAATAAGATATACCCACTAAAGCCAAAACAAATCAAGGACCCGATCAGCTCGGGAATTAAGATGGCATTGACTTGCCGCCTATACTTTTGCTCCATCATTTCTAATATTTGTTGACGAGTTAATTGATGTTTTTCTTGTACCTGATCACTGAGGTCGGACCAGAGTGCTTTCATTTCATCTAGTTCCATAGCGATCTACTTTTGATGGGTTAAGCATTTGGGCTTTCAGTTTCTTTCTGATCCGCGACAATCGGGTGGCTATATTGGTCACCGATAAGCCAGTAATGGTGGCCATCTCCTCATAGCTTCGATCTTCCAGAAAGAGCAGAATTATCCCTTTTTCCAAGTC